>DJEF01000019.1:694-6799 GCA_002431285.1 Ruminococcaceae bacterium UBA5905
TGGTGAACACCAGCAAATCTACATATTGGAGCTTGCCGTCGATGATCAGCAGCCCACCGGCGGCGATCACCGCCACGTTCATCAGGTTGGTGAGCACGTCATTCCCGGCGCCGAAAATGCCCATCTGCTTATAAAAGCTCCGGCGGGCGGTACGATATTGCTCGCTGCCCGCCTGAAACCGCTCCCGCTCATAGGGCTCGTTGGTGAACGCCTTGGCGGTGCGGATACCGGAGATGCTGCTCTCAATGCCGGTGTTGATGACGGCGATTTTTTCCTTCACCGCCCGGCTGGCGGCGCCCATATGGGTGCGCCGCAGCACGGTGAAGCCGATGAGCAGCGGCACCAGCAGCGTGATCACCAGCGCCAGCTCCCAGCGGATGGTGAACATCACGATGAGAGAGCCGGTCAGCGTCACAAAGGAGATGAACAGATCCTCCGGACCGTGGTGCGCCAGCTCCACCACCTCAAACAGGTCGCTCACCACCCGGCTCATCAGCGATCCGGTGCGGTGGGTATCGTAAAACCGGAAGGACAGACTCTGCAAATGGCGGAACAGATCCCGCCGCATATCCGTCTCAATAAACACCCCCAGCAGATGTCCCCAATAGGTGACGACGAATTGCAGCGCCCCTTTCAGCAGATATGCCCCCACCAGAATCCCCATCCACACGAAAAAGGTGCGGTATGCCCCCTGAGGCAGGAGGGTGTTGAGGGCGTATTTGGACACCAGCGGATACGCCAGATCCACCAGCGAGATACACAGCGCACAGGCCAGGTCCATCAGGAACCAGGCCAGATAGGGCTTATAATACTTGGCAAATTTTTTCAGCATGACAATACTTCCTGTATTCTTTTGATCAGACAGAGCGAGCCGGGCACAACGGTTTTCTTCGGCTAAGCAGTGTTTCCATCGGCTTTATTGCCCTCCGCCCGGCATACGTCGGTATTCTGCGGCCGGGCCACCCGCCGCCAAACACACTGTCCGGCAAAAAATCTGGTCGAATGGGCGTAAACCTCCCGGAAGGCAAGTCGAAGAGCGCCGCCATACTGCCGTATGGGCACCATCGCCTGCCAGGACAAACGAAACGGGAAAACAGCCCGTTTCGGAGACGGTCGTACCGGAATCGTTTTATCCATGTCCCAGTATACACGGTTTCGGCGGAATTTGCAAGAAAAAGCGCCGCCGCCATGAAAAAGCGTCCCAACGCGGACACCCGTCCGGCACGGCCCCTCAGCCATTCGCGTCCGGCGGCAGCATCGCCTTCAAAGAGGTCATATACTCCGAAGGGGTCATGCCGGCGATCTGCTTGAAGTGCCGGGAAAAATAATGAACGGAGGAATAGCCCAGCATCTGTGCAATCTCGGTGAAATTGTGCCGTTTCTCCCGCATGAGGATCTTCGCACGGCTGATCTTCAGCTCCTGATAATACCGGCTGACCCCATAGCCCACCCGGTTCTGAAACAGCTTTTGCAGGGTGGATTTGCTGACGGAGAACTCCCGGCACAGCTCCTCCATGGTCACATTGTCCGCCACATGCCGCTCCAGATAGGTGCACACCCCTTGCAGCAACGTATCCCCCTTGCTCTCCTGCATGGCGCGCAGCAGCATCGGCTCCCGGGGCTGCTGGCGGCGGTGGCGACGGATCAGGTCGATGAGGATCTGCTCCAGATAGGTCTGCACCATCTGCTCGCTGCCAAAGGGGGCGTCCTCCCGCCGCTTCAGCTGCGGGACGATCACATCCCCCAGCGGGCTGGAAAAAGCGCCCTTCGCCTCCACCACAATCTCCGCCATCCGCTCCCGCTCCCGCTCGGTGCAAACGATCGGCTGACCGGCCAGCCCATACAGCTCCGGGCAATCGCTGGAGAAAGACATGATGAAGGAATTGACCGTGCCGCTGGGCCCGCAGCGGATGTTGTGGTATTCCATGGGCTTATGCAGGAACAGCGATCCGGCCGGCAGCTCCAGCTCCCGGTTACCGGCGGTGATGATAGCCTCGCCCTTGTCGGCATACACGATCTCCCAGAAATCGTGCACCTCCCCCGCAAAGGAAAAATCAATGGGATATTCATAATAATGTACGGATACGACGGACTGGATACTGACCGCCCGCTCCATGACGGTGTGAATATACTCCATATATGTGTGCCACCTTTCCTGCAATCCCGCGTCCCGGCGCGGCCGGGTTGACCCCGGGCTGACCCCAGGCTGAACCCGGGGCAAACCGGAATATTTCTACTCTGTGTTCATCATAATCCGGTCTTTCAAAAAAATCAACTGCTTTTACGCAAAAAGACACCGATTTTGCGAAAACAACGGAATTTTGTGGATTTTTCAGGCAAATATAACCACAAAAGTGACCGGATTTTCCATCGAGAATCCCACTCTCCTGCCGGTAGAGCGCCTCATCCGCCCGCTCTACCGGTCACCGCCCCGACCGTAGACCGGGGAAACACAGCGGTAGGTTGTGTCCCGCCCGGAGATGGAGTATACTGACCGCCGAAGCCGCACAGAATCCATACGGCCGACGCACCATCCGACGCGCCGCAGGGCCGTCCGGCGTTTTTTATGCGGTGCGGCCGTCGAGGAACCCGCCGGACAGGCGTCGCCCCTCCGGGGAACCGGCCGCCCGCCGTATTCTGCCGCATAGCGCATAATGCGCTATGCCTGTATGCCATAAGGAGTGAGCTATACTATGTCCCGCACACCGCTGAAAGACCGTAAGCTGCCCGATTACAGCCGGGGAGAAGATATCGCCAACATGGTGACGCATATCGTCGGCGGCGCCATGGGGGTCGTCACGCTGGTGCTGGGGGTGATCCTCGCCGCTCTGCGCCACAACGTCTGGGGCGTGGTCAGCGTCAGCATCTACGGCGGCACCATGATCGCTCTGTACAGCGTATCCAGCGTATACCATGGCCTGAAACCCGGCATGGGCAAAAAGGTCATGCAGGTCATCGACCACTGTACCATCTATTTCCTCATCGCCGGCACCTACACCCCCATTCTGCTGTCCGCCATCCGCCCGGTATATCCGGCGCTTTCGTGGGTCATCTTCGGGGTGGAATGGGGATTGGTGGCCTTTGCGGTGGTGTTCACCGCCATCGACCACCACAAATACCGAATTCTCGCCATGTGCTGCTATATCGGCATGGGCTGGTGCATCATTCTGGCGCTGCGGGCCACCGTGCGCTGCCTGGGAACGAGCGGCTTTCTGTGGCTGCTGGGCGGCGGAATTGCCTACACCGTCGGGGCGGTGCTGTACGGCATCGGCGGCAAAAAGCCCGTGTACCACACGGTGTTCCACGTGTTCGTGGACATCGGCAGCGCCCTGCAGGCGGTGTGCATCCTGCGCTATGCTCTATGATCCACCCCGCCTAAAATCGTAATAAAGTTTGCAAATCCGGTAACAAAGTTGATGAAATCCCATCGGCAAAACGGTAGACTGAAACCATGCGACCGCAGGACAGCCGGGCAACGGCTGTCCTGCACAAACCGGTTTCAGACGATCGAATGGGAGCTGATGCATATGAACTTTAACGACCGGGAAAAAATCATCCGACTCACCCCTTTGTGGAAAGGGGAGCGCCTGCCGGACGGCAGACCCAAGGTGGCGGACAAATATCTGGACGCCCTGTACGGCATGACGCTGGAGGAGGTGTGGAAGCCCATCTTCGTGCTGGGCTATGAGCACCAGTTTGTGGGCGGCGGCGAAAACCCGCTGCACCCGCTCCACGACGACGGGCGCAAGCTGGTGGGACGGGCAGTCACCTGCACCTATTGTCCGACCCGCCCCGATCTCCATGCGGTGCAGTTTGAGCGGGGCGCCGAGGACGGCTTGCAGGGCAACTACAATCAGTGGGTCATCGACCATCTGGCGGAGCGGGATGTGGTGGTCTGCGATATGTACGATAAAATCTACAAGGGCACGTTCCTCGGCGGCAACCTGACCACTGCTCTCCACAACCGCACCAAGACCGGCGGTGCCGTGATCTGGGGCGGCGTCCGGGATGTAGAGCAGATGAAAAAGGTGCCGGAGGTGCAGGTGTACTATCGGGGCATCGACCCCACCCCCATCCGGGAGTTTGTGATGAAGGACTGGAACGATATCACCAGCTTCGGCGGCGCGGTGTGTCTGCCGGGCGATGTGGTGTTCGGCGCCGGCGGCGGGGTGCTGTTCATTCCGGCGCATCTGGTGGCGGACGTGGTGGAGGGCGCTGCCAAGACCCACGTGAAGGACGATTTCGGCTTTGAAATGATCTGTCAGGGGCGGTTCACCACGGCCCAGATCGACAAAAACACCTGGACGGAGGAAATGCTGGATCTGCTGCTGGCGTGGATCCGCACCGATCCCCGGGGCGAGGAATACCGGGGGCTGGATTGGTCGAAGGAATACGAGCTGGCACGCAACGGCGACCCCAACGACACCCAAACGGCGCTGTAAGGCGTAAGCGGAGGAATGCATATGACAAACGGAAAGCGGGCGCTGATCACCGGCTCGTCCCGGGGCATCGGCCGGGCGATCGCCGTAGGTCTGGCGCAGGACGGATATGAAATTCTTGTCCATTGCGCCGGAAACCGGGCAAAGGCGGAAGAAACCCAGACCATCATAAAGAATGCGGGCGGAACCGCCACCGTTCTGCAGGCGGATTTGTGTAACACGGCGGAAACGGCGGCATTGGCGAAAGCCATGGGCGATGTGGACGTGCTGGTGCTGAATGCGTCGCTGCAATACCGCCGCCACTGGGATGAAATCCCGTTGGATGAGGTGTATGCGCAGCTCAACTGCAATTTTGTGTCCTCGCTGCTGCTGATCCAGGCGGCAGTACCGGCGATGAAAGCCAAGGGCCGGGGGCACATCGTGACCGTCGGCTCGGTGCAGGAGGCTAAGCCCCACCCGGATATGCTGATCTATTCGGCATCCAAAGCGGCGCAGACGAACATGGTGCGGTCTCTGGCGCTGCAGCTGGCGCCTCACGGCATCACCGTCAACAATCTGGCGCCGGGGGTCATCTATACCGATCGGAACACAGAGGCGCTGGCGGATTCTGTCTATGCCAGACAGGTGACCGACTCCATTCCGGCGGGCTACTACGGCGTGCCGGAGGATTGCGTAGGCGTGGTACGGCTGCTGTGTGCCCCGGCGGGGCGGTACATCACCGGACAGAGCATTTATGTGGACGGAGGAAAGAGCGTGCAGTAAAGCAGAAAAAGCAACGGCGCGCCGCAACCTCCGGTCAGCCGCACCGGGCGTCCCGATGTCGGCACGCCGCGATGAGCGGAAACGGAAAACGCCCATGCCGAAATAAAGGCACACCGGGGAACCATAACGGTTCCCCGGTGTGCCTTTGATTTTCTCATTTCCGTTCGTATTTCAGGTGAAGGACAGAGCATAGCTGCACTTATAGGTCTCGCCCGGCTCCAGCCGCTCGTTCTCCGGCTTTTCCTCCCAGTCGTTGACCCCGCCATCCCGGGCAGGCACCCCCCGCCAGGGCTCGATGCATACATACGGGGCTTCCGTATGGGGCTTATGCCAGAAGCCCACGAAAGGCAGGTCGCTGTAATCCATGTGCACGGAGTGCTTGCCGCCCTCGGCCCTGAGCGTCACACCGCCGGCGGTGTCCCGCAGGAAAATGGCGTCGTTATCAAACAGCGTATGGCGCAGCGGCAGCCGCCTGCCCTCCTCCAGCGGGAAGGGATCGGCCGCATCCAAATAGAAACAGGCGTCCGACATCCGCAGACGCTTTGCCTCGCAGGGCGCGTCAAATTCCAGACAGTAGTCCTCAAAGGATTCTCCCGCGCTCAACGGCACATTGAATCCGGGGTGTCCGCCTACGGCGAAAAACAGGGGCTTGTCGTCCCGGTTGTGCACCGCCATGGTGACCGTCAGTTTTTCCCCGCAGAGGGCATACGTGATCTCCATGGCAAAGCGGAACGGAAACATGGAGAGCGTCTCGGGAGTATCCTTGATCTGCAGAGTAAGGGTGTCGGACTTCTGCCGCACCACATCCCATTCCTGCAGTTTGGCGAAGCCGTGGATGGGCATCTCGTAGGTCTGTCCCTTATACGTGTATTTTCCGTCCACATTCCGCCCGCAGCAGGGGAAC
>DJEF01000019.1:6828-9910 GCA_002431285.1 Ruminococcaceae bacterium UBA5905
AGGGGAACAGATTGGTGGCGCGCCCCTTCCAATAGGTCGGGTCACCCTGCCACAGATATTCCGTATTGTCCGCCGGGCGACGGATGGATTGCAGCTCCGCGCCCATGCTGCTGACCTTGATCTTCAGCTGGTCATTTTCCAAAATATAGATCATACGATCACTTCCCCTTAAACCCATAGAATTCTCACAAAAATTTTCCCGATAGGGATGCCTTACTGCACATAATACCACAATGTGCCGTCAGATTCAAGAGGAAATCCGTCGATTTTTCAGTTTTCCGATCCGGCCGGTACAGATCGCAGCAGCGTCTGCACATTGGCAGCGAAAGCGGCGGCGGGAACATACACCGGCTCCGGGTACCAATCCCCGTCGCCGTCGGGGATCACCGGGCGCACATCCTCCCCGGCGCACAGCGTGGGCCAGTCCGTCGGCACCAGATACCCGCTCTGCGCCGCCTCGATCTGGGAATGCCACGGGTACAGCAGCGCATAGGGGCTGGCCCGGTCAAAGTCGCCGCTGACCCCCGGAAGCTGCGCCGGGTATAGCCGCTCCCCCGCCGTATACAGCGGCAGCACATACCGTCCCCCCACCGCCAGCCATTGGGGCGCATCCATCCGATCCACCTCATTTTCAAAGGTCAGCGTCTGCCCGACCGTGAGATCGCCCAGAAGGACCCGTTCCACCCGCAAGGTATACGCCACGGTAAAAATGCAACTCTGCAGCTCCCCCTTTTCCGCGGACACCTCCCGGTAATTCCGCTGCCGCTGGGTGACGGAGAGGATCTCTCCCTCCACCATGGCCGTCATTTCCCGCAGACAATATTTCTCCGAAAACGCCGCGTGATCCGTCCCCGCCGCGTCCGCCAGATGCTGCGGATCTCCCCGGGCGACCGCGCTGTACCGCACAGGCGCGGATCTGTCCGCTCCGTCTTCCGCTGGCTGTATTGGCTCGCTTTCGGCCGGCTGCACCGACGGGCGCACCCTGTCGGCCGTCGCCCACGCACCCCCGATCAGCAGCGCACACAGCGCCGCCCCGGCGATCGCCCGCCGCCGTCTCTGCCGCGTCCGGCGCACCCGGCTGCGCCGCAGCACCTCTCGGGTCAGTTCCTCACAGGTCTGCATCGTCCAATCCCTCCTGCATCAAGATGGTTTTCAGGGCCCCTTTGGCCCGGTAGAGCCGGTTTTCCACCTGCCGGCGGTTCCAGCCGGTGACCGCCGCGATCTGGCGGTTATCGAACCCCTCGAAATACGCCAGATACAGCGCCTGCCGATAGTCCGGACACAGCAGCTCCAAGCCCCGACGCACCGCCTGCTGTCGCTCGGTGCGCAGATAGCGCTGCTCCGGCTGCTCCCCGCCGTCCAGCAGCGCCCATTCCTCCGGCGGGAGGGTGGTGGTGCGGGCCGCCCGGCGCAGATGATCCGTCGCCAGCCGCCGCCCGATGGTATACAGCCAGGTCTTGAAGGAGGCCCTGGGCGAAAAACGGGGACGGCGCACCACCAGCCGCACAAAGGTCTCGGTCATCAGCTCCTCCGCCACCGCCCGATCGTGCACATATCCGTTGAGGAACCGGGTCAGCCCCTCCCGGTAGCGGCGAATCAACTCCGTCAGCGCCGTCTCGTCCCCCGCCAGAAACCGCGTATACAGCTCCGTCGATTCCGCTTCAGCCGGTTCCATTGCCCGCCCCCCTTTCACCCATTAAACGCACCGTCCCCCGTTTTCTCTCACTTGTGCTCCGATTTTTCTCTCGCTGAACGGCAAAAAGCCAAAAACGGCGCTCCGCAAGCACGGCAGCTTCGTCGGTGTATCCGCCGCAGCATCGCCCGCCCGCTCCCTATCGGCAGAATACCACAGTCTGCGCACGGGCGCAAGCGCTCTCGGCCACCCTGCCGTCCCTTTGTGGCATATCACCAAATTAAAGCGTCAAAAGGCATATACATTTTTGCAACCCCGCTATGATTTTTTGGCAATTCCCGTCGGAAGACAATTGTGTTATACTCTGGACAACGAGATGGAAACCGACTGGTTGCCATTGAGAAATTTTTAACAATCTCTTAAGGAGGACACAACTATGGCACGTTTTACATTACCCCGGGATCTGTATCACGGTAAAGGTTCTTTGGAAGCGCTGAAAACTTTTGAAGGCAAGCGGGCGATGGTCTGCGTTGGCGGCGGCTCCATGAAGCGGTTTGGATTTCTCGATAAAGCAGTCGAATATCTGAAAGAGGCCGGCATGGAAGTCGAGCTGTTCGAGGGCATCGAGTCCGACCCCTCCGTGGAGACGGTCATGAAGGGCGCGGAGGCCATGCTGAAATTCCAGCCCGACTGGATCATCGCCATGGGCGGCGGCTCCCCCATCGACGCGGCCAAGGCCATGTGGATCAAATACGAGTATCCGGACGTGACCTTTGAGGATATGTGCAAGGTGTTCGGCCTGCCGAAGCTGCGCAAGAAAGCTCACTTCTGCGCCATCTCCTCTACCTCCGGCACCGCCACCGAGGTGACGGCGTTCTCCATCATCACCGATTATTCCAAGGGCATCAAGTATCCCATTGCGGACTTTGAGATCACCCCCGATGTGGCCATCGTGGACCCGGATCTGGCGGAGACCATGCCCAAGAAGCTGGTGGCGCACACCGGTATGGATGCTATGACCCACGCCATCGAGGCCTATGTATCCACCGCCAACTGCGACTATACCGATCCGCTGGCGCTGTATGCCATCCGCATGATCCAGAACGATCTGGTGGATTCTTACAACGGCGATATGGCCAAGCGGGACACCATGCACAATGCCCAGTGCCTGGCGGGCATGGCGTTCTCCAACGCGCTGCTGGGTATCGTCCACTCCATGGCGCATAAGACCGGCGCAGCCTTCGCCGATTACGGCGCCCACATCATCCACGGCGCGGCCAACGCCATGTACCTGCCCAAGGTCATCGCTTTCAACGCTAAGGATGAGACGGCGGCCAAGCGGTATGCCACCATCGCGGACTACATGGGTCTGGGCGGCGACACCACCGAGGAGAAGATCCACAACCTGATCGAGTATCTGCGCGGCATGAACGACGCGCTGAACATCCC
>DJEF01000019.1:9952-11080 GCA_002431285.1 Ruminococcaceae bacterium UBA5905
CGCTGAACATCCCCCACTGCATCGGCCACTACGGCGCGGACAGCTTCCCGGCGGAGCAGGGCTTTGTGCCGGAGGATGTGTTCCTGGCGCGGGTACACGACATCGCCGTCAACGCTCTGGCGGATGCCTGCACCGGCTCCAACCCCCGCCAGCCCAGCGTGGAGGAGATGGAGAAGCTGCTCAAGTGCTGCTACTACGACACCGAGGTGGATTTCTAAGCAGCCTCACTTCCCGACGGAAGAGCCCGGTTGAACTACCGGTCGGTGCATAAGCGACTGTGAAAAGCCGCCGGATACGATTGGTCCGGCGGCTTTTTCGCAGGAAAATTCCGCCGGGAACGGTTTTAGGGTATTCACAACCGGGTCGTTTTATGGTACAATGAGCGCGACCGCATCGGAAACGGGCGGGTTCGCCCGATTTCCGCCGCGTTGTATGATTTTGTGGATAAGGAGCGTGTAAACGTATGTATAAGATCGTGCGCAAGCGGGTGCTGAACCCCACCGTCACCCAGATGGAGATCGAAGCTCCGCTGGTGGCGAAAAAGGCCCGCCCCGGTCAGTTCATCATCCTGCGGGTGGACGAGGAAGGGGAGCGTATTCCTCTGACCGTCGCCGGCTGCAACCCCGGGGAAGGCACCGTGAAGATCATTTTCCAGATCGTGGGCGCCACCACGGAAAAGCTCAACCACAAGGAGGCGGGCGACTGCATTCAGGATTTTGTCGGCCCGCTGGGAGTTGCCACCAAGGTGGAGGGGCTGAAAAAGGTCTGCATCGTGGGCGGCGGCGTGGGCTGCGCCATCGCCATGCCCATTGCGGAAGAGCTGCATAAAATGGGGGCGGAGGTCACCTCCATCATCGGCTTCCGCAGCAAGGATATCGTGATCCTGGAGGACGAGTTCAAGGCCTGCTCCGACCGGCTGGTGCTGATGACCGACGACGGCACCTATGGGCGGCAGGGCAACGTCACCGTCCCGCTGAAAGAGATGCTGGAGGCGGGAGAGACCTTTGATGAGATCATCACCATCGGTCCGCTGATCATGATGAAATTCGTGGTGGCGGCGGCCAAGCCTTTCGGTGTGCCGGTGACGGTGTCCATGAACCCCATCATGATCGACGGCACCGGTATGTG
>DJEF01000019.1:11124-11889 GCA_002431285.1 Ruminococcaceae bacterium UBA5905
ACCGGTATGTGCGGCGGCTGCCGGCTGACCCTCCATCGGGACGGGAAAAAGCTGGTGCAGTTTGCCTGCGTGGACGGCCCCGATTTCAACGGCTATGAGGTGGATTTCGACGAGGCCATGTCCCGCGGCCGGATGTATGCCGGGTTCGAGCGGCACGCCTACGAAGAAACCTGCAATCTGTTCAAAAAGGCGTAAGGAGGTAAGAGCGTCATGGCAATCAATCCCAAAAAGCATGAAATGCCCACCCAGGACGCCCATGTGCGTGCCGGGAATTTCGACGAGGTGGCGCTGGGCTATACCCCGGAGATCGCCGTGGAGGAAGCCAACCGCTGTCTCAACTGTAAGAATCGTCCCTGCGTCAACGGCTGCCCGGTGAATATTGAGATTCCGGACTTTATCAGCCGCATCAAGGAGCAGGATTTTGAGGGCGCTTATCAGGTGATCTCCCGTTCCTCCTCCCTGCCCGCCGTCTGCGGGCGGGTATGCCCCCAGGAATCCCAGTGCGAGTGCCACTGCACACTGGGCATCAAGTTTGAGCCGGTGGGCATCGGTCGTCTGGAGCGGTTCGTGGCCGACTGGCACAACGCCCACGCCGAGGCGCCGGCGCAGAAGCCTGCCCCTAACGGGCACAAGGTCGCCGTGGTGGGCTCCGGTCCCTCCGGGCTGACCTGCGCCGGCGATCTGGCGAAAAAGGGCTACGCCGTCACCGTCTATGAGGCGCTGCACACCGCCGGCGGCGTGCTGGTCTACGGCATCCCCGAGTTC
>DJEF01000019.1:11916-13897 GCA_002431285.1 Ruminococcaceae bacterium UBA5905
TCCCCGAGTTCCGTCTGCCCAAGTCCATCGTGGCGAAGGAAGTGGAATCCCTCAAGGAGCTGGGGGTGGATGTGGAGACCAATGTGGTCATCGGCAAGACCCTCACCATTGACGAATTGTTTGAGGATGGCTTTGAGGCGGTGTTCATCGGCTCCGGCGCGGGATTGCCCAAGTTCATGGGCATTGACGGCGAGGGACTGAAGGGCGTCTATTCCGCCAACGAGTTCCTCACCCGCAGCAACCTGATGAAAGCCTACCGGGACGACGCCGACACCCCCATTATGAAAGGCGGCAAGGTGATTGTGGTCGGCGGCGGCAACGTGGCCATGGATGCCGCCCGCACGGCGCTGCGTCTGGGCGGCGACGTGGCGGTGGTCTACCGCCGCTCCATGGAGGAGCTGCCCGCCCGGAAAGAGGAAGTGGAGCACGCCATGGAGGAGGGCATTGAGTTTAAGCTCCTCCACAATCCCACCCGCATTATCGGCTATGAGAATCCGGACGATCCCCGGGACCCCCAAAACGGCTGCGTGAAAGCTGTGGAGTGCATCCGCATGGAGCTGGGTGAGCCGGATGAAAAGGGACGCCGCCGTCCGGTGGAGGTGCCGGGCAGCGAGCATATTCTGGAGGCGGATTGCGTCATTATGGCGCTGGGCACCTCCCCGAACCCCCTCATCAAAAATACCACCGCCGGTCTGGATACCCAGAAATGGGGCGGCATCGTGGTGGAGGAGGAGACCGGGCGTACCTCCCGGGAGGGTGTGTACGCCGGCGGCGATGCCGTCACCGGCGCCGCTACGGTGATCCTGGCGATGGGCGCCGGCAAGACCGCCGCCAAGGCTATCGACGAGTATCTGAGCCGGAAGTAACGCCGGTTTGCTCACACCGATGCAGCGTGCCGCCGCACCGGTGTGAGTTCGGTTGTCCGAGAGATTCCCACGACGCAAAAACCGATACTCTGTGCGTACTGGTTGCGGATGGCCAATGATCCTTATGAAAACGCCGTTGTCCTTTACAGGCCAACGGCGTTTTATTTATCGTCCCCAAGCGCTCCAGGGAAACAGCATGAAAGCCAGTGGAAAAAGGCCGCCCCCCCGAAGCGCACAACAGCCTTTCCAACCCACAGAAACAGAGGTTCCGGACCCCGGCGTTTTTCAGACAGTCCCCCGGTATGTGAGACTGTCTCCCGATCTGTGAAAACCTGTTTTTTCCATACCAAAAAAGGAGCCGGTTTCCTGCGGATGCAGGGAACCGGCTCCTTTTTACAATCACTCAATCGTCGCAGCAGGGATCGGCCTTGGGCGGCGTCACCGGCTTGGGCGCGGAATGGGTCACATCCCCCAGCCCGGAGGTCTCGCTGAACAGCACACTGCGGGTGGCGGTGCTGACCGCATCGGTGGGGATGATCAGCTTGGCGGCGGTGCCGTTGCTCATCTGCACCAGCGCCTCGTATTTTTTCAGTTCCAGCACCGACGCGTCGGCGCCGGCCTCCCGGATGGCACGGATGCCGTCCGCTTCGGCCTGCTTAGCCAGCAGCAGCGCCTTCGCCTCGCCCTCGGCCCGGGCGATCCGGGCATCCCGCTCGCCCTCTGCCGCCAGGATCATGGCCATCTTGTCGCCCTCGGCGCGGGTGATGGCAGCCGCCTTGTGCCCCTCGGCCTGCAGCAGCGTTTCCCGGCGATCCCGCTCCGCCTTCATCTGCTTCTCCATAGCGGACTGGATTTCGGCGGGCGGAATGATGTTCTTCAGCTCCACGCGGGACACCTTCATGCCCCACTGGTCGGTGGCTTCATCCAGAATGGCGGTCATCTTCCCGTTGATGGTATCCCGGGAGGTAAGAGTGCCGTCCAGCTCCATCTCACCCACGATATTCCGCAGGGTGGTGGCGGTCAGGTTGGCCAGCGCATTGATGGGATTCACCACGCCGTAGGTATACAGCTTGGCGTCAAAAATACGGAAATACACCACCGTGTCGATCTGCATG
>DJEF01000019.1:13941-107425 GCA_002431285.1 Ruminococcaceae bacterium UBA5905
ATGGTGACGTTATCCTTGGTGATCACCGGCTGGGGCGGGGAATCCAGCACCTGCTCCTTTAAGGTGATCTTCTTGGAGATTTTCTCCAGCAGCGGCACCTTAATGTGCAGCCCGGCGCTCCAGGTGGTTTTGTACTTACCCAAAAACTCAATCACATACTGGGAGGATTGGGGAACGATCTTGAGATTGCACAGGATGATGAGCAAAATCAGGATCAACAGACCGGGCAGCACGTATTCCATGGCGAACAACTCCTTTTTCGTTACTGTACCCATTATACCAGACCGCGTATCCGCTGTAAAGAGCCGGGCGCAATATTTTCTCCGCAAAAAATGTGGCAAAGAGGCACAAAATGCCGCAAGCCCTCTCGAGCCATTTCCGCCTGTCAAAGTGCATTGACGGCACACCCGATATTCTCTGTGGAAATACCGTGATGCGCCTGCCTTTTTGTATACAATCGGGATAATCAATCTATAAATATACAGCTCGACATAACGCAAACGTCGAAAACAGCCCTGTATACGTCCGTGGAGCAGCCGGTGCTCCGGCTGCTCCACGGCAGTCCCGTTTCTTATCAAGAGGAGCGCGCCCTTGTGGATGGCGGCACTTTTTTGTCTTGGCAATGTCCAAGTTCCCGATGCATTGCAGAACGCATCGGGGACCGCCTTTGTGCTCGCACATACGGTCACGGCAACCGCCCGGGCGGCGGCAATTCCAGTCATGTTTTTGCAGGCCGCACCGGCCGTTTCTCTTTTTGGTGTTACGGCGCCCAATGATATATCGTCCGCGCATAGGTGTACGAACCGGTACGGCCGGTAGGCACATAGGTTCCGTTCATCCGAGCCGAATATCGGAAATGCCAACATCCGATTTTGCATCAATCACGATCGTGGAAATCGAGCCTTGGGTACGGCTGTTTGTCGGCAATGGTATATCACTGACATCCTCGGGATACGTGAAAAGAACGTATTCGGCATTGCCGATGGTCGCTATTATCTTGTTCCCAACGCTGCTGAACTTCATAGGCCGTCTCACCGATGTTTCTTTCGCCAGGGACTCCAGTTCTGCGGCAAGGAAACTTGAAATTGCCGCATCGTAACCGGTATTTTGACTTGGATACACTCTAAAAATATATTCGATCGCACCATCGCATATTACTGGAAAATAATACACATCTGAACCATAATCCAAAAAAGCGAATGGTCTGCCAACCGTAACAGAAGAATAGGGCATATTACCTTCACACTGTGATTCAATAAAGCCGACAATGGTATCTTCTGCGAACTCGACGTATCCTTGAGGACATTCCGGAGTTTCAATGAATAGGCGCGCGTTACTTCCCCGTGTTTGGGCAAAAGCAACGATACTTCCCAACGACACTATCAGAGCCACCGTTAAAATAATCGACAAAATCTTTTTCATATCATCCGCCTCCTTATTTCTCTCCCCCTCACACTACAAACGATCTTTTTTCACCGATCTCTTTTCTCATACATAAGTGGACTTTCCATCCCCACCTCTCCAACATTTGAAATACCGTTGCTGTTTTAACGCCCCGGGGAACCGTTTTTGCGGAGTTGTCGCCTCCTCGCTCTGAAAAATATGACCGCTCCCCCTACCATCAGAATCAGACAAGCGGCGCCACACAGGAGATATTGGTATGCACCGTCCCGCTCCGCGGGCGTAGCGTCCGGAGTCCTGGGTGTACACAACACAAACGGTCTTTCGCCGTCGATCATCTTCAGCTTGGAGCTTTGCACATAGGCGGATCTTCCGTCCTTGCTCAAATAGACATCCCCACTCATGTTTCCTTCAAAATCCCGCCCCGAAAACGTATCGCCCACATCCGTGACCGTGCCGACATACCGATAGCCCTTCGGAACCTCTGTGACGATCGTTATTTCCGGCGCCATGATAAACGCTTTGCCGTCCAGATAAAAATGCAACGGCGCATCGGAATCTCCCGCCACGCCTGAACTGACATTGTCTTTCGGTCTATCCGTAGGGTCTTTGGGATCGGTTCGCCGGTTCGCTATGGTGGGGAATACGGCCGCGATCCCTATCGCCAGAATCAGACAGGCGGCCATATACAGGAGAGGTTGCCATACCCCCCGGCGCTTTCTGGGAATCACATCCGCAAATTCCATAATGTACGAATCCGCGATATCGCCCATAGCCGCCATGAATTCTGCTCCGTTCATCCCACAGCCCCCCGTTCCTGCAAATATTTCCGCAGTCCGGCTCGTGTACGGGAGAGCCGTGTGCGGACTGCATTTTCTCTCATGCCCGTCATTTGAGCGATGGAATCATAGGAATCCATGTACCAATAGCGCCTTATGAAAATCAGACGGTTCTCCTCGCTCAGCGTATCCAGAAAACCTTCGATCACTTTTGTGAGTTCCTTTGTCTCGATTGTCGATTCTACATTCTCAGTGGATGCGAGGCAATGCTCCCATTCATCCACGCAACAATCGAACTGGCCGTTTCTCTTTTTGCGCATGATATGTGTATACCTGTTGATTGAGATGTTGCGGACGATCCGCAGGAGAAAGGCCAACAGCGGGTGGGGAGAATTTGGCGGGACGGCGTTCCACACCCCCAGATATGAATCGTTGACGCATTCCTCCGCATCTTCACGATTGCCCACAATGTTGTAAGCGGTACGCAGGCAGACCGTGCCGTACTTTGCGGATAATGCAGCGATGGCATTCTCGGAACGCCGGAAAACAATTCAATGATCTGCCGATCCTCCATACACATCTCCTCCAAAGGCCTTTCAATGGATATACTCCGCTTTTTGATCGGATTGTTACAGCTTTTCGGAATTTTTTTGCCCTTCAGACAGAATTTTTGTTGCAGCGCCCGGTTTCGGCCCGCCCCGTTGATCGCTGAAGCAAGCAGATTAAGCCCTCCTGCCCACGCCGTACAGAACAGCGCCCCCTTGAGCCTGTGGCTCAAGGGGGCGCTCGCAGTCACACGATGATCTGCAACAGGAACCGCTCGTCCGTTACGGAGAAGCGGCAGCTGCCGTTATGGCTCTCCACCGTATACCGGATGCTCTGGGTGCCGAAGCCGTGCTGTTTATCCTCGGTGACGGGCATACCGTCGGACATTTTCGGCTTTTGGCTATACGGATTGGCCACCGAGAGCAGAATTTTTCCGTTCTTTTCGGCGGCGGTCAGTTCGATAACCCGCCGTTCCGTTTCCAGCGGCAGCACCGCATGGATGGCATTCTCAATGGCATTGGACAGCACCGAGGTGATATCCACATCCGACAGGGGCAGCGTCTCGGGGAGCTGCAGGGTATACCGCAGATTGATGCCGTTTTCCTCCATGGTGCGCTCATAGCTGGAGAGGATCATGTTCACGGTCTCGTTGGCGCAATAACGGTGGCGGACGGTGTTATCCACCGAGGCGATGATCTCGTGGATATACTCCTGCGCTTTCTCATTCTCCCCTTTCTCGATGAGCGCCGACAGGCTGCTGAGGAAATGGCGCATATCGTGGCGCAGAATGGAAACCTCCCGCTTGGAGCGGCGGATGGCCTCGATCTCCTTGGCAGTCTGCACCTGCTGCATTTTCAGCAGCCGGTTGCGCTGCTCGGCCTGGTTCTTTTCCTCATACTGGCGGAAATAGAGGAAGATAAAGAGGATATAAAACAGGCACAACACAAATCCCAGAAATTCCGTCACCACCCGCGTCCCCGCATACAGCAGCCCTGTGTACACCCCGGCCACATAGTCGAATACATAGTACATGAAAGGCACCATGGCGAATATCAGCAGGGATTTTGTGGGCTTTTCCAGCAGGGTGGCGGTGGCATCGGATACATACCGGATGAGCAGCACAAAGGCGATACCGGTCACGGCGATGCGGACGGCGTAATAGACGCACTCCGAGCCGGTCACGGTCATGGCCAGCAGCCCCAGCCAGTTGCTGATCTGACAGCACAGATACGCCGTCAGCACCGACAGCGCAGCCAACGCGGGCTTATATTTATAGTAGAGAGACAGGAACAGCACCAGCGGTATGTGGACGATGAGCGGATAGACCTTTTGGGTGCCCTCCGTCCCCAGCAGCGCATAGGACAGGACATACACCGCCCCCACCGCCAGAGAAAAGAGCAGCAGTCTGCCGCCGTTTTTCCGATTCATCCGGATGCCCAGAAACGCCGCCGAAATATACACACCGAATAGCAGGGTGGTGGCGTTGTGCACTACGCTTAAAGCCTGTAACAGCATCGTCCCACCCCTTTATTCTCCGAACATGAAGGAAAAATAGGCTTCCTTGAACGCCCGGGCATAGCCCCGGGCGATGGGCACCCGCCCGTTGGCGTTGGTGACGATCTGGGTGCTGCTGAAACTCGCCACCCCCGGCATATACACGAAATAGCTGCGGTGACACTTGAAAAATCCGTTATCCAGCGTCAGCTTATCCTCAAAGGAATACAGCGGCTCGACGGTCTCCACCGTGGTGCCGTCCTTCAGGAAGAATATCACCCGCTTATTCTGCGCCTCGGCGTATTCGATGTGGTGCAGATACAGCTTCTGATACCCGAAAGGGGTTTTCAGCAGAATCGTCTCCGGCTCCTTGCGCACAGCGGCGACGCAATCCTCCAGCGCCTCCCGCAGCTTTTCTTCGGTAACGGGCTTGAGGATATATCCCTGCGCCTTGACCGCATAGGATTCCAGCGCAAACTCCGGCGAGGAGGTCAGGAACACGATGCGAGCGGCGGCATCGACCCGGCGCAGCTCCCGGGCGGTGTCCATGCCGTTGAGCAACGGCATAAGAATGTCCAGAAAGATCAAATCGTGGTGGGTCGTATGGGCGGCATTCAGCAGGCTGTCGCCGTCGTCATAGGTATGCACCGTCACAGGGACGCCGCTCTCCTCCGCCCAGCGGTGGATGCACCCGGCGGCCGCGTGAAGAGAATCCCGGTTGTCGTCGCATACGGCAATGGTCAGCATAGTCGCTCCTCCATTCTCGGTGTTCTGCTCCATTGTACAATACTTTGGCGCCGTTTTCAATGGAAACGGCACATTTCGCGCCGAAAAAACCGCATTTCACGCAAAGGGACGGTTTTCCTCCCGTACTATGGTATACTGCTCTCGACAAAATCTGACAGATGAGGATGAAAGAGATGCGTATTGTTGATTTCTGTAAACGGCGGGTTCTGACGGCTGTTCTGTGCTTTGCGGTGCTGCTGTCCACCGTGCCGGCGTGGGCGCTGCCGACCTCTGCCGCCGTCGGGCATACCCACTGCCTGTGCGGCACGACCCATAAGAGCATCGGCGACCATACGACGGCGGAAAGCGTCACGTTCACCGAGTGGACGGACCCGGACGCTCTGCCCTGGGAAAGCGGTAATTATTATCTGACGACCGATTATAATCTGAAGAAGATGTGGGCCATCCAGACCAATAAGAACATCGTTCTGTGCCTGAACGGTCACACCATCCGCAGCGATAACTTCGACATTGATTATGACAGCGTCATCAGCATCCAGAGCGGCTCCCAGCTCACCATCACCGACTGCAAGAACAGCGGCACGGTGCGCTCCCATAAGAGCAATATACCGTCTGTGAAGGTGTATGACCGGGATGCGTCGGTACGCATCTTCGGCGGCACCTATACCGGCAAAGATACCGGCCTGCTTGTGAATGCCGGCAGCGCCGACATCTACGGCGGCACTTTCAAGGGCAACGCCAATTACGGAATCTTTCTCTGGAGGAGCAGCTGGCCTAAGGTCCATATGACCACAGTCAATCTGTATAATGCCACCATACAGAGCAACGGCTCCAGCACCTACACCACCGTCGAGAACGTATGGAGTTCCGGCGGCGGCATCTATGTGCAGAAGGAATGCACGCTGAATCTGTACGATGCCACCATCTCCGGCAACTATGGCAGCCTGGGCGGCGGGATCGGCAACCTGGGCACCGTCAATATGTCCGGCGGCACGATTCGCAACAACCGCGCCAATAAAGGCGGCGGTGTATACAACTATGGCACTTTCACCATGACCGGCGGCAGCATTAGCGGAAACAGCGCTGTCCTCTATGGCGGCGGTGTAGACAATTGCAATAAGACCGACGCCGGGAAGCCGGACGCGATCTTCAACCTGCAGGCCGGCAGCATTAGCGGCAACAGTGCAATGGACGGCGGCGGGATCGCCAACCGCCAGGAGACCAGCGGCTGTGATGCGATCATCCGCATGACCGGCGGCAGTATCTCGAACAATACCACCACAGGAAGCGGCGGCGGCATATACAACTCGCGCACCACGATACTGGAACTGTCCGGCGGCAACATCACCGGCAACAAATCGTCCTCGACCAGGGACACCGACTACGGCGGCGGTATATATGCCAGCGCCAACACCACGATCCAGATGCAGGGAGGCATCACCGTTTCCGGTAACACCAAAAACGGAGCGGCTAACAATATCTATCTGAAGAATGGAAACCAGATAGCCGTCCCCGCGGCGCTCACCGGCGACGGCATCGGCATTTCCATCCCCGGCGCCAAAGCCACCGTGGCCAAGGGCTCGGGCTACCAGCTCACCGAAACGGATAAGGCAAAATTCACCAGCGATGCGGACGGATATGAGTTTGTGCTCAGCGGCAACACCGTCCGGCTGCAAAAAATCCTCACACCGGTAGCCGTGAGCGATTTCACCTTCGTCGCTCCCGCGGATCTGACCTACACCGGCACAGCCAAAACCGCTACCGTAACCGGGAAAAGCGGCATCGGCGCCATCACTGTAAAATACTATGATTCCACCGGCAAAAAGCTCAGCGGAGCCCCGGTGGATGCCGGCACCTACACCGTAAAGATCGACGTGGCGGAATCCGACGAATACGCGGCCGTCACCGATCTGACGGATGCCGGCTGGAAATTCACCGTCCTCCCGAGAGCGCTCACCAAAGACGATGTGACCGTGGCGGGAATTGAAAGCGCTTACATTCTGACCGGGAACGCCATTCGCCCGGTACCCGCCGTGGTATACGACCACAAGACACTGGCGGCGAATACGGAGTATACCGTATCCTATGGTGAGAATACCCGGGACACCGGCAGCGTGACCGTGATTTTCTGCGGCAATTATTCCGGACAGATCGTCTATTCCTTTGACATCCGCTACGGCGATCTCGACGAGACCATGTACACCATGCCGTCCGCCAACAAAAACGGCTGGTACAACCGCGCTCTGACCATCGGCGCCGGGACAGGCTATACCGTCGGGCTGAGCGAGACCGCCTTTGCCGACAGCGTGCAGCTGACCGAGACGGGTGCGGACAAGTCCGTGACCCTCTATGCCAGGGCGGCCGACGGCGGCATCTACCGGGGCACGCTCGTATACAGTCTGGACGAGGAGGCCCCCACCGCTCTGGAGATCCGGTACAACAACAACGCTTTCCGCAAGCTGCTGAACACCCTCACCTTCGGCCTGTTCTTTAAGGAGACCGTCACGGTGGAGGCCCGCGCCACCGATACCCTGAGCGGCGTGGACACCGTGCGGTACTATGCGGCCGACAGCGCCGTATCCGACCCGACAACGATCACCGGCTGGAGCGACAGCCTGCGTCTGACCCCCACGGCGAAGAAGATCGTATATGTGGAGGTGACGGACAAGGCCGGCAACCGGACCATCGCCAACGATCAGGGGATCGTGCTGTATACCGACAGCGCCGCGGCAGCGGCAGACGATACCTTCGATCTGAATGTCGACCGGCAGGCGGATATACAAATTCGGCTGACCCTCAATGACAACACCTTCTCCGAGATAAAGAACGGCGCCCAGACCCTCAGCACCCCCGCCGACTATACGGTAGACGGCGACACGGTCACGATCACCAAGGCGTATCTGGCGCAGTTTGCCGACGGCGATGCGGTGACGCTGACCTTGACCTTTGCGCCCCTGGGCGTATCCGGCGACACGGTGTCCGAGGCGACGGTGACCATCCGTGTGACCGATACCACCGACTATCACAGAACCGCCGTAAAGTCCGACTATGCGGCGGCCACCTGCGAGGGAGACGGGCACGAAGCCTACTGGCACTGCCCGATATGCGGCCAGTATTTCGCCGACAACGACGGCGAGATCGACACGACGGCCGCCTACGACACCCCCGACCGGTTCACCTTGGGTTTGCTGGGCCATGATTTCACCAAGGAGGTCGTGGACGACGCTCATTTGATCACCGCCGCCACCTGCACCGAGCAGGCGGTCTACTGCTACGGCTGCACCCGCTGCGATGCCAAGGATACGGCGAAAACCTATCGCCACGGCGACCCGCTGGGTCACGATTTCACGAAGAAGATCGCGGATGACGCCCATCGGATCGCTGCCGCCACCTGCACCGAATCGGCGGTCTATTGCTACAACTGCTCCCGTTGCGCCGAAAAGGACACGACCAAAACCTATCCCCACGGCAACCCGCTGGGCCACGATTTCACCGAAAAGCTGGTGGACGAGGCGCATCGGATCGCTGCCGCCACCTGCACCGCACCGGCGGTCTATTGCTACGACTGCACCCGCTGCGATGCCAAGGACACGACCAAAACCTTTGAAAACGGACAGGCGCTGGGCCACGATTTCACTAAGGAGATCGTGGACGAGGCCCATCGAATTGCCGCGGCCACCTGCACCGAATCGGCGGTCTACTGCTACAACTGCTCCCGCTGCGCCGAAAAGGATACGGCGAAAACCTATCGCCACGGCAATCCGCTGGGACACAGCTTCGCCGACTATCGCTACAACAACGACGCCACCTATTTCGCCGACGGCACCGAAACCGCCGCCTGCGAGCACGCCGGCTGCACCCTCAAAGACACCCGCATCTGTAAGAACAGCCGGCTCATCGACACCGGACTGCCCACCGCCGCCATCACCATAGGCGAGCGTACCTGGAGCACACTGGTCAGCGCACCGGTCTTTGAGCTGTACCACAATGGGGCGCAGACCGTTACCATCGCCTACGCCGACGGGGAGAGCGGTCTGGACGGCGCCTGGTATTACATCAGCGATACCGCCGTCAGCAACCTGGACGCCATCGAGTGGAAACCCTACACGGCAGCTCTGACGCTGGACGCCGACGGCACCTACGTCATCTATGCCAAGGCCACGGACAAGGTGGGCAATGCCGCCGTTGTCTGCTCCGAGGGGCTGGTGCTGGACACCGCCGCTCCGCAGCTGAGCGTCAAGGACGGCGATACCTTCTGCGAAAAGGTCACGGTCCGGATCACCGAGAAATACCTTGCCTCCGTCACGGTGGACGGCGAGGAGGTCACGCCGGAGGACGGCGTCATCACGCTGACCGCCGCCGATAAGCCACAGGTGATCGCAGCCACGGACAAGGCCGGAAACAAGACCGAGATAACGGTCACGGTCAATAAAGAGCACACCTTCACCGACAGCAAGATCACCACCCCCGCCACCGTCATCTCGGAGGGCGTCAAGACCTGGTATTGCCGGTATTGCGACGCCACAAGGACCGAGCCGGTAGAAAAGCTGCCGCCGGAGATCGTCGAGGGCGCCAACGGCGCCTTCACCCGGAGCGTGGGCGACGGGCTGACTTTCCGCTCCAATGCAGCGCTGGCCGATTTCCTGAGCGTGGCGGTGGACGGCGAGACCCTCAGCGCCGATAAATACACGGTGTCCGAGGGCAGCACCATCGTAAAGCTGACCGCCGACTATCTGAACTCCCTGGCGGCCGGCACCCATACGCTGGCCATCCATTCCGCCTCCGGCGCAGCGACGACCACATTCACCATCGCGGAAAAGCCGCTCTCTCCCAAGACCGGCAGCACCGCCGACAACGCTCTGTGGATCTGGCTCGCGGCGCTCTCTCTGGCCGCGGTCTCCCTGACGGAGCTGCTGCGGAAAAAGAACCGCTGCATCTGAACATCGCGCAGGCCCCCGTGCAACCGCCTGACGGTTGCACGGGGGCTTTTCTTGTTCGGAGTTCTCCGCGCCTTTCAGCCAGCTTTCGACCCGGGGCGGATTTTCATGGCGTGTCTGCCAAAAATAACCGACATTTATTTCAACATTGTCACTTTTCTTTTCTCCTTTTATGTGCTATGATAGCAGAGACGAGGGTCATTGAGCCAATGGGACCGATCCGCGCCCGCCCCCCGTTGTGGAAGAGCGGCAGGCAATCCCGCCGCATCCGGAACCGGCCGGAGCAAAACGCCGCCAAAACAGCACCTGTACGCGTACATAGCCGCGCTTTACCGCATTCCGCTGAGACGTCGGCCGATGCCCCGACAAGACGATCGGGGCACAATCCGTTTTTCGACTGAACAGCGTGATCATCGGCTTCGTTGTCCCCCGTTCAGCGTATGCCGGGATTCTTCGGTCGGGCAACCCATCGCCCAAAAAAATCCGTTTACCGAAAATCGTCGATCGGATACGAAAAGTTTTTTCGTGCAGTCGATCGAGGGACGCAGCAATACGGGCGTATGGCAAGGCATTCGATAAACAAAACGGGAAAATATCCCGTTTCGGGAACGGTTGATTTGTTTTGTCGCCCCACTGTACAAAACGCCGCACCGCAAGCCGCTGCCGGGCACTTTGCGGATACGGCGCTGCGTTACCATGAGCAATATTCTTTGGAGGAGTCCGTCGTGTCGTTCAGCAGTCTGGAATTTCTATGCTGGTTTTTACCCCTCTTTTTAATCATATATCATTTGCTGCCTGTCCGCTGGCGCAACGGAGCCATCTGCCTGTTCAGCCTGGCGTTTTATGCCTACGGCACCTGGGGACATCCGGGTTACAGCCTGCTGCTGCTGGGCAGTGTGGCGCTATGCTACGGCTGCGGGCGGCTCATCGCCGCCGCCCGCCGTCCCCGGCTGTGGCTGATCCTCGGTATCGCCGCCCACCTGGGAGCGTTATTCTGCTGCAAATACGCCGCCTTCGCCACGGAGAATCTCAATCGGCTGCTGTCCCTGTGCGGGACCGCGCCGCTGCCGGTGCCCTCCGTGCCGCTGCCGCCGGGCATCAGCTTTTTCACCTTTCAGGCCATCGCCTATCTGGCGGACGTCTACCGGGGCACGGAGGCGGAAACGAATCCGGTGGATTTCGGCGCCTATATGCTGCTGTTCCCCCGGCTGCTATCCGGCCCCATCGTCCGATATGAGGCGCAGCGCACCCAGCTGCGAGAGCGCACCGTCACCACCGCCGACTGGGGACGCGGCGTGCGGTATTTCATCGGCGGCCTGGGCGCCAAGGTGCTGCTGGCCAACCGGCTAAGCGGTCTGTGGTCGGCGGTAGAGGGCATCGGCTACGAGTCTCTGTCCACCCCGCTGGCATGGCTGGGACTGGTGGCATTCAGTCTCCAGCTGTATTTTGACTTCTACGGCTATTCCCTCATGGCGATCGGTCTGGGACAATGGCTGGGTTTTTCGCTGCCGGACAATTTCCGGCACCCGTATATCGCCCGCTCCATGACCGACTTCTGGCGGCGGTGGCACATCACGCTGGGTATGTGGTTCCGGGACTATGTGTATATCCCGCTGGGCGGCAGCCGCCGGGGCTTCGGCCGCACGGTGCTGAATCTGCTGTGCGTATGGCTGCTCACCGGTCTGTGGCACGGCGCCGCCTGGCACTATGTGCTGTGGGGGCTGTTCCTGTTCCTGCTGCTGACGGCGGAAAAGGCGGGACTGGGCCGCTGGCTGGAGCGCAGCCGGGTGTTCAGCCGACTCTATATGCTGCTGGCGATCCCGCTGGGCTGGATGCTGTTCGCCGTTCCCCGGGTGCGGGACATCGCCGTGTACGCCGGGCGGCTCATCGGCATCGGCGGCGTCAATGTGTATGCCGGCGATTTTCTCAAATATTTCCGCCAATACGGGATATTCGTACTGCTGGGGCTTTTATGCGCCACCCCGCTGCCGGAGCGCGCCGTCCATCGACTGCGCAAGCGCCCGGTCTTGCTGGCAGCCGTGCTGGCGGCCGTGCTGGCCATGGCCATCTATAACATCTATCAGGGGCTGAACGACCCGTTTATGTATTTCCAATTCTAAGGAGGCACTTTCCCATGAAATATACCGGACAAGCCGTGGTGAAAATTCTGCTGGCCGCCATACTGGCCGTCGTATTCGTGCTGGTAGGGTGGTGGCTGCTACACCGCTCGGATACCAAAAAGCCGGACGAGGCTTCTTCGATCCCCGTCACCACTGCTCCCACCACCACAACCCAGTCGACCACCACAACGACCTCCGCCGTCAACAGCGGCTCCAACACCAAAGCGCCGGAAAACGCCATTGATTTCAGCGGCGTACTGTTTGTGGGAGATTCCCGCACGGTGGGGCTAAAGGAATACGGCGGGCTGAACAACGCAGATTTCTTTGCCACCGTGGGCATGAGCGTCTATAAAGTGCACAGCGAAAAAGTCGCTCTGCCGGGGCGGGATGCCCAGAGCTTTGAGGAGGTCATCCGGAATAAGCAGTATAAACGGGTGTATGTGATGCTGGGAGTCAACGAGCTCGGCTATAACCGCAGCACCACCCTGAAGCGCTTCAGTGAACTGCTGGAAGAGATACAGCAGAATCAGCCGAATGCCACCATCGTCATCTGCGCCAACCTGCGGGTGGATGCCGCCCGCTCGGCCCGGGACAAAGACAAGAGCGTCAACAACCCCAATATCGACCAGTTTAATCAGGCCATCGCCGCCTATGCGGACGGCAGCCGCATCAAATATCTGGATGTGAACCCGCTCTTCGACGACGGGCAGGGGAATTTGGACAAGAAATATACCAGCGACGGCACCCATGTGTTGGCGAAATACTACCGTACCTGGGCACAGTGGATCGCCCAGCAGCCGGTATAATCAACCGACACCGCACAGCCGACCCCG
This sequence comes from Ruminococcaceae bacterium UBA5905, assembly GCA_002431285.1. Classification (GTDB taxonomy): domain Bacteria; phylum Bacillota; class Clostridia; order Oscillospirales; family Acutalibacteraceae; genus UBA5905. The sequence continues at coordinate 26,799 of DJEF01000019.1, forward strand.
GCGGGGATAAAACCCGCCGGGGTCGGCTGTGTATTATTCGGAGAAATTTCCAGCTGTGTGGGGGAATATTTGTTTTTTCTCATCGCTGCCGAATGGCCGACGTTTCCGTATTTGGTGTCCGGAGCCTGCATCGACCGGGATTTCCGGCCGAACGGTAACGATAAAGGCCGTCTGTATACGGAGGCCGGAGTGCTTCTTCAGGCGCGATTCGGTGTCGCCGCTTGGGGCTCGACGAAAAAGGCTTGCAGGCTTTCTGAAACACGACAAGCTGTATCGCCCATATCCGCATACCGTTGTCCGAAAATCGGAAACACCGGGAACGAGCGCACCACACCGCCTTGCGGAGCGTTCCTGCGGATCCAAGGCAGCCGCCGGGGCTCGACATCACCCCGTTCCGCCGACCGCAGACCCAGAGGGGTCATGGCGGTGCATCTTCATTGAAACGCGCCTGCCGAACGTCGCTGTATATCGGCGGCGCAGAGACCGGATCGACGGACAGCGAGCTACGACCGTTACGTTCTGTTCTGCCAGGTCATCTTTTACAAAAAATCGCGAAAACCTGTTGACATTAAATCCGAAATAGTGTACTATGTGATTGTAGTGTTAACGTTAATATTCTTTGATTTGCATTGATTATTTGGTAAGTTAACGCAAAAGTGCTCGCACGATCTCAAAATTTCACGCCACCGGAAGGCGGACGGACAGCCGCCCTCCCTGAGGCAGAAAGGTACGGCTTATGTCAATGAAAACCACATTCGCACTGTATTTTGCCAATCGGGGGTTCTTCCCCGGCGAATCCATCGCCTCCGCCCGGGCGGAGATGATCCGGGCGGTCACGGCCGCCGGATACGACGTGCTGGTGATGGACGAATCCCTCACCCGCTACGGCGCTGTAGAAACACTGGCCGAGGGAAAGATCTACGCCGATTTTCTGGACAGTCACCGGGGCGAGTATCAGGGGATCATCCTGTGCCTGCCCAATTTCGGCGATGAAAACGGCGCTTCCGAGGCCCTCAAACACGTGGATGTGCCGGTGTTGGTGCAAGCCTATCCGGACGACCCGGCGCAGATGGACTTTGCCCACCGTCGGGATGCCCTGTGCGGCAAGATCGCCATGTGCAACGTACTGCGCCAGCTGAAGATCCGCTATACGCTGACCACCAAGATCACCGTATCCCCCCTGAGCGAGTCCTTCGCGGAGGATCTGCGGCTGTTCGCCGGCACCTGCCGCACCGTAGCCGGGATGAAGCAATTCCACATCGGCGCCATCGGCGCCCGGACCACCGCGTTCAAGACCGTGCGGTATGACGAGATCGCCATGGCGAACCGCCGGGTGACGGTGGAAACCATCGACCTGGCGGACGTATTCGCCCGCATGGACCGCATGGGCGGCGAGCAGCTGGAGCAGAAGAAGGCGGTCTACGCGGCTCTGTCGGATTTCGGCACCTATCCTCCGGAGAAGCTGGAGAATATCGCTCGGCTGGGGGCGGTCATCGACGACCTCATTGCCGAATACGACCTCCAGGCCATCGCCATCCGCTGCTGGAACGAGCTGCAGCTGCGCTACGGCATCGCCCCCTGCCTGATCCTGGGCGAGCTGAACGAGCGGGGCATCGCCGCCGCCTGCGAGCTGGATGTGAACAACGCCGTGATGATGCGGGCGCTGTATCTGGCGGCGAACCATCCGGTGATGCTGCTGGATGTAAACAACAACTACGGCGACAGCGACGACGCCTGCATCTTCTTCCACTGCGGTCCCGCACCCCAGTCTATGATGGCGGAACGGGGACACATCGAGGAGCATCTGATGTTCCGTAAATCCTATGGCGAGGGCAGCGGCGTAGGCATCAACAAGGGCAAACTCATGTCCGGCGATGTCACCATCGGCAGCTTCAAAACGGAAAACGGCGACCTCTGCTCCTTTGTCTCTGAGGGAACACTCACCGACGAGCCGGTCGGCGACGGATTTTTCGGCTGCGGCACGGTATTCCGCAAGCCTGATGTGCAGGCCATGCTGCGTTATATGTGCGAAAACGGCTACCGCCACCATGTGGCCATCGTCAAAGGCAGCTGGGGCAAGGCCGTGGAGGAAGCATTTGCCAAATATCTCGGGTATCAGATTGATGCGATTTAACCTACCGATCTACATAAAAGGAGGATTTCACCGATGAATCAGCTGGGCATCTTTATGAACTTCTGGGAGAAAAACTGGGACGCCGATCACGCCAAGTACATTGACAAGGTCGCCGGGATCGGCTTCGACATTCTGGAATTCCAGGCGCAGCCCCTGCTGGACATGACCGACGATCACATCCGGGAGCTGCGCAAGCGAGCGGATGCCGCCGGCATCCGGTTGACGTACAGCCTGGGACTGGACCCTCACTACGATGTGTCCTCGCTGGACGAAAGCATTCGACAGGGCGGAGTCAAATACCTGCAGAATATCATCCGCAAAATGGCGGTGGGCGGCGGCGATCTGCTGTCCGGCGTCAGCTATGCAGGCTGGGGCACGCCGGACGGGATCCTGGATACCAAGGAGCCGTATCTTGAGCAATCGGTCAAGAGCATGAAGGAGATCATCCGGGTGGCGGAGGATTGCGGCGTGACCTATTGTGTGGAGGCGGTCAACCGGTTCGAGACCTGCATCATCAATACCGCCGCCGAGGCGCTGGATTACGTAGCCCGGGTGGACAGCCCCAATATCGGCGTGCTGCTGGACACCTATCACATGAACATCGAGGAAAAGAGCTTCGCCGATGCCATCCGTCTGGTGGGCGTTGACCGGCTCAAGAGTTTCCACACCGGTGAAAATAACCGCACCGCTCCCGGCCGGGGACACCTGCCCTGGGATGAGATCTTCGGCACCCTGTCGGAGATCGGCTACAAGGGTCCCATCGTATCCGAGCCGTTTGTTATGCAGGGCGGCGAAGTCGGACGGGATATTCACGTTTTCCGGGATCTGGTCGCCGATCCGTGCGAGGCCACCATTGACGCCGAGGCGGCGTATCTGCTGCACTTTGAGCAGGATATGCTGCGCAAGCACCATATGGCGTAACGATGACCGCAGCTCTCGATCTACCCGCGGCTTTCGGGCTGCGCCGTATTGACAGCTGCGGTCTTTTTTGAGACAATGGAACCGACAGCGAGAGGAGACATACATAGCTATGAAGATATTGGAAAACGGGCGGGTCTGGCAGGACACCGACGGCAATCCCATCCACGCCCACGGCGGGCACATCCTGCATAGCGGTGATTGGTACTATTGGTATGGCGAGGACCGGGGCGGCAGGCAATACGTCAATTGCTACCGCTCCCGGGACCTGCTGCACTGGGAATTCCGCCGCCATGTGCTGACGGTAGACTCCCCCGCAGCCCCCGCCATTCCCGGTGCCGACCTCACCCTGTCCCGGGATCCGTCGGTGGATTACGGCGAACGGTGCGAGCTGTGCATCCACGGGGACGACCCCTGGCGCAAGGTGAACATTGAGCGTCCCAAGGTGCTGTACAACGCCCGCACCAAAAAATATGTGCTGTGGGCGCACTTTGAAAACGGGGTCAACTACACCTGCGCCCGGGCGGCGGTGGCTACCTGCGATACCCCGGACGGCGATTTCGTCTATCACGGCAGTTTTCGTCCGCTGGGGCATATGTCCCGGGACTGCACCGTATTTCAGGAAGCGGACGGCACCGCCTATTTCATCTCCACCGCCAACGACAACCGGGACACCCATGTATACCGGCTCACCGACGACTATTTGCAGCCGGCGGAGCTGATCGCCTGCCTGTTCCCCGGCGCCACCCGGGAAGCGCCGGTGCTGCTGCGCCACGGCGGCCGGTATTTTATGCTTAATTCCGGCTGCTCCGGGTGGGAACCGAACCAGTGCTGCTATGCCGTCGCCGATGCGGTGGCCGGTCCCTGGTCAGCGCTGCGTCCCTGTGCCAACAGCACCACCTATGACACGCAGCCCGCCTTCGCCCTGCCGCTGGGCGGCGAGGACGGCACGGTGCTGTATATGGGGGACCGCTGGAGCGGCGGAGAGTATTTCTCCTCCTCCTATGTGCTGCTGCCACTGACCTTCGTCGGTGCAGACGGGCTGGATTTTTCCTATTATGACCGCTTTACCGTTGATACGACCCGCGGGGTCTATACCCCTGTCAAGGAGGAATGACCGGAATGGATGCACAAGCGATTCGCCGCCGCGCCGATGAGCTGCTGGCGGGTATGACCCTCGCCCAGAAGATCGGGCAGATCACCCAGTTGTATTACGATGGCACCAACTTTGAGGAAATGCAGGAGATCATCCGCACCGTGCAGCCCGGTTCGCTGATCGTCTGCGGCTCTGCGCTGGCAGGCAACGAGGAACAGATGCCCATATGCCGGGAACGTCTGGACGCGCTGCAAACCACCGCCGTCACCGAGACCGGCATTCCGCTCCTGTTCGGGCGGGACATCATCCACGGGCATCGGGTGGTGCTGCCTGTACCGCTGACCATGAGCGCCGCCTTTGATCCGGCGCTGGTGCAGGAGGGCTACGACGCCGTCCGGCAGGAAGCGGTCTATGAGGGAATCAAGTGGACCTTTGCGCCCATGGTGGATTTGGGTCGAGATCCCCGCTGGGGGCGTATCATTGAGGGGCCCGGGGAGGATCCGTATGTAGGTGAGCAGATGACCGCCGCCATCGTCCGGGGCTTTCAAACCGAAGACTTGTCCAATGAGCAAGCTATAGCCGCCTGCGCCAAACATTTTGTAGGCTACGGCGCCTCCGAAGGCGGTCGGGACTATAACCATACGGAGATTGGCGATTATCTGCTGCAAAACACCTATCTGCCCGCCTTCCGCAGCGCTATCCGAGCAGGAATTGCTACAATCATGGCAGGCTTCAACGATGTGAACGGCATCCCCCTCTCCGCCAATCGGCGGCTGGTGACGGAAGTGCTGCGCGACCAGCTGCATTTCGACGGATTTGTGGTCAGCGACTGGGACGCCATCCGCCAGATGATGGCGTACAGCGGCTTTGCCGCGGACAAAAAGGATGCTGCCCGGCTGGCGCTCCACGCCGGCGTGGATATGGATATGGCGGATCGGTGCTATCTGGAACATATGGAGGCGCTGGTCTCCGAGGGCACCATATCCACCGAGGAATTGGACGAGGCAGTGCGCCGCATCCTCTCCGTCAAGCTGCGGATGGGACTGTTCGACCACCCCAGCAACCGCCCGGTCGCCTACGATACGCAGGCGCATCTGGCGCTGGCGCAGCGGCTGGCGGAAGAATCCATCATCCTGCTGAAAAACGAAAAGCAGCTGCTGCCGCTGGATAAGCAGGCGGCCATCGGCTTCGCCGGACCGTATCTGCACAACAAGACCGAGCTGGTGGGCAGCTGGGCGCTGGACACCGATTATCGGCTGGTGTCCTCCCCCGCCGAGGCAATCCGCGCCATCGCTCCCGGCGCGCAGCTCTCCGACCCGCAAAAGGACGCCTATCTCCAGGTGCCGTGGCTGCGGGATTGCCAGACGCTGGTGCTGATGCTGGGCGAGAGCCGTCAGGTCACCGGCGAGGCCCACTGTCTGGCGGAGCCGACGCTACCGGCAGAACAGCTGGACATGGCGCGCAAGGCGCGGCGGCTGGGCATCCCGGTGGTGGGGGTATTCTGCTTTGCCCGCCCCATTGTGCTGGGCGAAGAAGAATCGCTGTTTGACGCCATTTTATACGCCGGTCACGGCGGCACCCGGGCGGCCGAGGCCATCGCGGCTGTATTGTACGGCGACGCCGAACCGGGCGGGCGACTGCCCTTCACCATTCCCCGCTCCGTGGGACAAATTCCGCTTTACTACAACGCCCAGCCGGGCGCCCGCCAGATCAACGGCTACTATAACGATGAAAACCCCTATCACCGGAATTATCTGGACTGCAGCGGCTCTCCCACCTACCCCTTCGGCTACGGGCTGAGCTACACCGAGTTCCGTTTTTCGGAACCGGAAGTCTCCCACACCCGGCTGTCGGCGCAGGCGGTGCGGGAGGGGGCTCGATTCACCCTGCGCTGTACGGTGGAGAATGCGGGCGACCGCTCCGGCAGCACCGTCCTGCAGCTGTATGTCCGAGATGTGCTGGCCAGCCGGATGCGTCCCTTGCGAGCGCTGCGGGATTTCGTAAAGGTGCAGCTGCGTCCCGGCGAACACCGCACGGTGGAGCTGTCCGTCGGATATGAGGATCTGGGCTTTTATCTGGAGGATGGCGCATTGATTCTGGAGCCGGGGGAGTTTATCCTCTATTGCGGCACCGATTGCACAACAACGAACAGCGTACCCGTCACGGTGACGACGGAATGAACCGACGAAAAAGAGGGAGTGAATCGGTATGGATTTGACGGATTTCAGCATCTGGTCCGGGTACGACCCGGAGCTTTCGCCCGAGGAACTGGTGCTCACGCTGGAGAAACGGGGCATGACCGTTTGCGAGCTGTCCACCGAGCACGGCGACGCGCTGTTGGCGCGGGCGGGCGATGTGGCGGACATCGGGCGGCAATACCGGGTGTATGCCGCCGCCCACAATGTCCGCTTTCCTCAGGGGCACCTGTGGCTGGGCGCTCCCCTGTGCGACGGAAGCGAGCGCACACAGCGGCTGCTGGAGCGCTGGCTCATCCTGTATGCTGCCATCGGCGTAAACAACGCCGTGCTGCATTGCGACGAAGGCTCCTTCCCGGCGGGCACCGATACGGCGACGATGATCGCCGCCAATGCCCGGGCGCTGCAGCCCTACATTCGTCTGGCCGAAACGCTGGGGATTCGCATCTGTCTGGAAAACCTGGTCGAGCACATCCGCACTGTTGAGGATCTGCTGGCGGTCATTGAACAGGCCGGCGGCTCGGAACAGCTGGGCATCTGTCTGGATACGGGGCACCTGAATCTGGGAGCGCCCAGCACAGAGGCTCATTTCATCCATCGGGCCGGCAGCCGTCTGCACGCTCTGCACATCGACGACAACGAGGGGCGCACCGATCAGCATCTGCTGCCCTTTGGACGGGGAAATGTGGATTTCCCCGCCGTCATGCGGGCGCTGCGGGAGAGCGGTTACAACGATCTGTTTAACTATGAAATCCCCGGAGAACGGTGCCCCGCCGGCTTCCTGCGGGAGGCAAAGGCAGCGTATATCCGGCAGCTCACCCGGTATATGTCTACGTTATAAACCGGCAGACAGTTGACAAATCCTGTTTTTTTGTTATAATTAAGGCAACGAATAGGAGTGGATACCGTTTCCGGATTTTTGGCTTTTGCCGTTTTTATTGCTCACTCCGAATCCGCATTGCGGGAGGACTTGTATATGCCAGGAACCCCTGTCACCATCAAGGATATTGCGGCGGCGGCCGGTTTCTCCGCCAACACCGTATCCCGGGCGCTGCGGGATATGCCGGATATCTCCGACGATACCAAAAAGGTCATCCGGGAGACCGCCGTGCGTATGGGCTATCGCAAAAACGTCCTGGCCAGCGCCCTGCGCGCCAGCCATTCCTATAACATCGGGGTGATCGTTCCGGATATTCAGAATCCGGTATACGGCAGCTTCTATAAAGGGATCGAAACCGTGTGCCGCCAATTCAACTATACCATCTCCCTGTTCAACAGCAATGAAAATGTGGAGGACGAGGAGCGGGCGGTCAACACCATGATCTCCCACCAGATGGACGGCGTGATCCTGTTCCCCACCTACCAGAGCCAGCCGAATATGGCCGTGCTGCAAAGCAACGGCATCCCCTATATCGCTCTGGCGCGGTATATCCGGGGCGAGAATCTGCCGCTGGTCGCCGGGGATGATAAAAGGGGCGGCTACGTCGCCGGAGAATACCTGCTTGGTAAGGGGTATACGGAGTTTATCGTCATCAGCGGCCCCCACGTCATCTCCTCCTTCGAGGACCGGTATCGAGGCTTTATCCGCTGTCTGCAGGAGCACGGCATGGACGAGAGCCGGGCGCAGCTGTTCCAGATCGCGCCGACCTGGGAAGAGGCCTATGCGCTCACTAAGCGTCTGGGGAACGTCTGCCGCGGAAAGGCCGTGTTTGCATTCAGCGATTTCATGGCCATGGGCTCCATCAAGGCGCTGCGGGAGATGGGACTGCGCGTCCCCCGGGATGTGGCGATCATGGGCTACGATAACGTGGAGGATTCCAATATCATCAACCCCTCTCTGACCACCGTTGACATCCGCGCCACCGAGCTGGGACAGATCAGCGCCCGGCGGCTGCTGGAATGCATCCACGATCCGAAAAAACACAGCGCCTACATACGGGAACTGCTGGAACCCCGTCTCATTGTACGGGAATCGGTATAATTTTCACTTGGGATACACACAGCCCGTGCGACTTCTACGGTCGCGCGAGCTGTGTTTTTTCTGCCGCCCGACGCAAGGAGCGGGCGAGCCGCCTTTTTCTGCCGCCCGACGCAAGGAGCGGGCGAGCCGCCTTTTTTCTGCCCTCCGGCGCAAGGAGCGGGCGAGCCGCCTTTTCTGCCCCCCGGCGCAAGGAGCGGGCGAGCCGCTTTTTTCTGCCGCCCGACGCAAGGAGCGGGCGAGCCGCCTTTTCTGCCCCCCGGCGCAAGGAGCGGGCGAGCCGCTTTTTCTGCCCCCGGCGCAAGGAGCGGGCGAGCCGCCTTTTCTGCCCCCCGGCGCAAGGAGCGGGCGAGCCGCTTTTTCTGCCCCCGGCGCAAGGGACGGGCGAGCCGCCTTTTCTGCCCCCCGGCGCAAGGAGCGGGCGAGCCGCTTTTTCTGCCCCCGGCGCAAGGGACGGCAATTTTCCGATCCCATGCGCCCCACGACAAAAAAGCACTTGACAAAATGGCACACATGGGGTATGATGCCTTTGTAACGTTAACGTTAACATTGCAAAAGCATCAAGAAATTTGTGGCTATTATTTCATCCACGGAGGTGTCATATGAGACGACTGCGTAACCGAAAACGGCTGTGGTGCTTATGTCTGGCGGGGATACTGGGGCTCACCGGTCTGACCGCCTGCAGCAAATCCAAGCCGACCGAAAGCTATCCGGACAATTCGATTTCCTATGAGGAGGGATCGCTCGTGACATCCGATCTGACTTCATCAACGCCCGATGCATCGACCGCACCGGCCGTCGACGCCACCACCACACGCAAGCCCACGACCAGCCGGGATTCCGGGGCAAAGAACACATCGACGCCTGTCTCCAACACCACCACGACCACAACGCCGTCGGCCAATCTGCCCAAGACGCCCGCTCCCGCCACGGAAAAGGACGCGCTGTCCAACAGCCTGTATGCGCTCACGGTGGCTAAAAAGCTGACCGTCGGTTATATCGGCGGCTCTGTGACCGTCGGCACCGGCGCCACCTTTGAAAACACCGGCAGCTGGCGGGCCATCACCACCCAGTGGCTGAAATCCACCTATCCCAACGCCCAGATCACCGAGGGCAACGCCGCCATCGGCGCCACCGGCTCGCTGCACGGCGCCTGCCGGGTGCAGCACCAGCTGCTGAAGCCCTATAACCCGGATCTGGTCTTTGTGGAATTTTCCATCAACGACCGGTATCAGGGCTATACCCAGGATCAGAGCGAGCGGTATATGGAGTCGCTGGTGCGAATGGTGCGGGAGCACAATCCGTATGCCGACATTGTGCTGGTCTATGTCACCGATGCGGGACAAAAAACCAGCGACACCGACGCTATCTATGCGTTCAACACCGTGGCGACCCGGTATCACCTGCCGGTGCTGGATGTAGGGAAAGCCCTGTATACGCGGGAGGCGAACCCCGACGGCTGCTTCAAGGACGGCGTTCATCCCAACGACCAGGGATATGCCTGCTATGCACGCTATGTGCAGGAATTCTTGCAGCAGTATCTCACCGGCGGCACCACCCGGAAAGCCCACGAAATGCCGGCGGCGGGACGCAGCGATCTGCTGATGAACCCCACCTATTACAGCGCGGAGGATATTGCCAAAGCGAATCCCGGCACTGAGGAGGGGCTGATGGATACCGGGCTGGAGATCATCGACACCGCCACATTGAACCTGTCGTTCTCCGGGAAAACGGTGGTGATGTGCTGGCAAACAAAAGGCGGTTCCATCTACGGGACACTGGACGGGCAGTCCCGCCGGAAGATCCTCAATGTCAACGGAGACGGCACCCAGCGGATCATCCTGGAGAATCTGGCTGCAGGCAACCATCAGCTGAAGCTGGAGGTCAAAGGCACCATGCAACCAGTCGTCATCCAGCGCATCTACACCTTCCAATAATCCCCTCCGGCTGCGCGCCATCTCCCTTGACGCACAGCGATATGGCGGGGGCGGCAGAGTGACTCTGCCGCCCCCGCTTTTTTTGCACAGACTCCCGCCCGCGTCGCAGGTCGCCGACAAAAAGCAGGACCCGGAGCCATCGCTCCGGGTCCTGCTCATGTGGTTCAGCAATAGGCATACAGCCGTCCGTCCCGGGGGAAAGAGTCCTCCTCCGGTATACCCTCGCACCGGAACCACACCGCCATCGCCGCATCCGTAGGGTTCTCCAAGCGGTTGCACCAGCGATAGTAGGGGATCAGCTGCACCGGGGTGCCGTCAGCCGCCGCAACGGTCACAGTCTCATCGGCCGGACCGGTTCCCGTCACCGTCTGCGGCGGCTGCGCCGCCAGCGTGAAGTCCACCCGTCCGCCGTTGTCCACCCCCTCGGCGCACAGCAACACCGGGCCGTGGAGCACCGCCACCTGCCCCCGCGTCTCCTGTGCCAGCGGATTGGCGCGTACATACCGCACAGAGGCGGTATAGGACAGGAGGAGCGGCGTTTCTGCCGTCCACACGCCCTCGACCACCGCATAGCCCTGTTCCATCCGGTAAGGCAACGGTGCGCCGCCGCAGGACAGCGCAAAATCCTCCGCATAGAACGGCACCCGGATATGCACCTCCAGCGGCCGTCCCTTGGAGTCGATGTGCAGCTGCTGTCCCTGCTGCTCCACAGTGAAGCGCTCCGCTTCCAGACGGCTGCCGATCCACAGATTCACCATCAGCGACCGCTCCGTATACCCATAAATATAGGAACCCAGCGCCGCCATAAACTTGAGCATCATGGGCGGGCAGCAGGGGCACATATGCCAATCCCACCGCCGCACCGTGCCGTCGCTGACCAGCGGATTCTCATAGAAGAAATGCTTGAAATCCTCCCCCACCGACGCCAGAATGTTATTGTACAGGGACAATTCAAAGCAATCGTAGTATTTGGCATCCGGATCCAGGCGGTGCATTTCGCCGTTCCAGAAAGCCAGCGCCACCGCGGCGCAGGTCTCCAAGTAGGCATCGTGCGGCAGCACATAGTCCTCGGCAAAGCCCTCGATATCGTGCCGGGCGCCGATGCCGCCGCTGATATGCAGCTTGCGGTGCACCACGCTGTCCCAGAGAGTGTGCAGCGCCGCCTCATAGTCAGGGCGCTCCCGCTCCTGCGCCACCGCCGCTGAACCGATATAGCACAGCATCGCCCGCACCGCGTGTCCCAGCGCCTCCGTCTGCCGGGCAAAAGGCGCGTGATCCTGATTGTATTCCGGGGCAAAGCCCTCCCACTGTGGACGGTGCGCCCGGTTTCCACGGTCATCCTGCCAGAACTCGACGATATCCAGATACGCCTGCGCATCCACCCCATGCTCTGCGGCAAAGGACTGCAGCTCCTCATGATCCCGGAACAGACGGTACAGCTTGACAAACGCTTCCTCCGGCATGGAATGGCCGGGCACCAGCGGCAGCTTTGGTTCCGGGCCGATCTCCCGCACCACGCAGTTGGCCGCCCGCACGGCGCTGTACAGCAGTGCGGTCTTGCCGGTCGCCAGATAATGGCTGACGGCCGCCTCGATCAGTGCGCCGTGATTATAGAGATCGTGCTGCAGGATCAGGTTGCCCCCGTTCAGACCCCAGCGCTGCTGCGGTCGATCCAGCATGGTACCGGAACTGAGAAAGCCGTCGGATGTATCCGAGGCTTTCCGGATGGTCTCCGCCAATTTATCCAGATAGGCGTCCAGCATCGGATCGTATTCCTGCGCAAGAAAATCTGCCGCCGCCCGTATGACCTCATACAGCAGCCCGTCCCAGAAGGCCAGTCCCTCAAATTTTACCTCCTGCTTTTCACCGACATGGATGAGATTCCGCTCATAGCCGGAATCGTCCATCCTCCGGAACACATACGGCAGCATGATATGCCGAGTCTTCTCCAGATAAGGGCTCCAGAACGCGTCACAGATGGTCACATCCCCCACGGCGGGGCGCTGATACGGTTGCTGCATGGCACTGTCTCCTTTTTTCTGCAAGTGTGTTTTTACGATATTCTTGACCTTTGCACAAATCCATAGTATCATAGAAAGCGGCGAAAAGTAAACCGTCACTTCTTTATAAAAGGTGTGGAAATCCTATATGTTGCCAGCCGATCGTTTCACCTGCCCCTCCGCCCATTTTCTGTCCGCCGGACGGTTCGTTTCCCGCAATGGTTCCCCCCATTCCCGCCGCTGTCTGCCGGAGACCGTGCTGCTGGTGGGCTATGCGGGGGAAATGCCCATCCGGCAGGGAGAACGGGACTATATTCTCCGCCGCGGTGAATATTTGCTGCTGCAGCCCGACGAGCTGCACGGGGGCACCGCCCCCGTTGCCGACGGACAGTCCCATTTCTGGTGCCACTTCCTGCCCGAAACGCCGCCCCCGTTGCCGGAATACGGGGCGCTGCAGGACCCGGAGCGGCTGTTTGTGCTGTTCCGCCAGCTCATCGACACCGCCTATCGGCACGAGCTGACCCCCACGCTGCGGCAATCCCTCTGCGACCGCTATACGGAAATCCTCTTATGCGAGCTGGCCGCTGCCAACGCTGCCGCTCCGGAGCCGGATGCACGGCATCGCAAACGTCAGGCGCTGGTGCAGGCCATCCGGGCCTGGGTGGAGGAAAACCGACAGAACGAGCTGTCTGTCCGACGGCTGGCCGCCGCCATGCAGTACAACCCCGACTATCTGACCCAGGTTTTTAAGGCGGAGACCGGCGAGCCGCTGCGGCATTATATGATCGGCTGCCGTCTGCGGGAAGCCAGACGTCTGCTGCTCAACACCGACCTGCATATAGCGGAGATCGCCGATCAGGTGGGATTTCAGGACGTGAAGCACTTTATGAAAACCTTCAAGCAATGGGAAAACGTCACCCCCACCGCCTACCGTCAGACCCACTACCGCACCCATATCAACATCGAATAGCGCACAAAAACCCATAGCCGGAGGTTATCCACAGAGAAAATCCCGCCAGACGTTGTCTGACGGGATTTTTTCGCCTATCGGCGATTATTTCACCCGGATCACATTCCAGGAGAGCGGCGGCAGCGTGGCGTGCAGCCGCCCCTCCTCCAGCACCGGCGCCGCCAACGTCCGGGGGTGCACCCGATCCGGCTGTTCCGGCGTGTTGGTATCCTTGGGCGAATCGGACGTCATAGTCTCATGGGTGGCGCTGTGCGCCCCCGCCCCCAGCAACGCCGCCAGATCCGTTTCCAGCGGCAGGGACTCCTGCTCCAGACGGTTGATGGCGAAGACGACGATCTCTCCCGCCTCATTCTTCACAGCAGCGGCGTCGATCGCGGACACCTCGCCGAACTGCCGGCAGGTATAGGTGGGCGCATCCACCCGGATGTCATACACCAGCCCGCGGCCATGCACCGAAATATCCCGGTAGGGATAGAAGATGGTCTGACGCCATACGCCGCCGCCCTTGACGGTCATAATGGGCGCGATGATGTTCACCAGCTGCGCCAGGCAGCCGATCTTCACCCGGTCGCAATGGCGCAGCATCGCCAGCAGCATACCGCCCGCCACCAGCGCATCCTCCATGGAATACCGCTCCTCCAGGATGGGCGGCGCCACCGTCCAGGGCTCCACCGGCTGGTCGCTGGTGTGATACCACACATTCCATTCGTCGAAGGACAGCATCATCTTCTTATCGCTGTGCTTCTTCGCCTGCACATAGTCGCAGACCGCCGTCACCTCCCGGATGCGCGCCTCCGTAGTGAGAGGAGCAGCCAGATAGGAGGGGGTGTCCTCCGCCCGGTTATCCAGATACTGGTGCAGCGAGATATAATCCACCCAGTCATAGGCGTGCTCCAGCACCGTCTGTTCCCAGGAGAGATAGGTGGGCAAACCGGAGGTGGAGCTGCCGCACAGCACCGTCTCGATGGTGGGATCCACCCACTTCATCAGTTTGGATGCTTCCTCCGCCAGACGACCGTACTCGTGGGCCTCTTTATGTCCGATCTGCCAGAAGCCGTCCATCTCGTTGCCCAGGCACCACAGCTTGACGCCATAGGGCTTTTCCCGCCCGTTTTGGCGGCGACGGTCGCTATACGCAGTACCGCCGGCAAAGTTGCAGTATTCCACCAGATTTTTGGCATCCTGCAAGCCTGCCAGCCCCAGATTCACCGCCATCATCGGCTGGACGCCCATCCGCTCGCAGTATTGCAGAAATTCGTCGGTGCCCACCTCGTTCGGCTCAATGGCGCGCCAGGCAAAATCCGCCCGGTGGGGCCGCTGCTCCCGAGGGCCGATGCCGTCCTCCCACAGATAGCCGGACACGAAATTGCCGCCGGGATACCGGATCAGCGGCACCCGCAGCTCACGGATCAGCTCCTGCACATCCCCCCGGAACCCCTCGGCGTCCGCCGTCGGATGGCCCGGCTCATAGATGCCGGAATACACCGCCCGTCCCATCTGCTCAATGAACGAACCGAACAGCCGGGGGTCGGTTTCCCCGACGGTAAATGCCGGGGCAATGGTCAGCACCGCTTTGGGCGCATGGGAATTTTCACTCATATTGCTTCTCCTTTTACGCTGCCCGTCCGGGGGTCCCCCCGGACGGGCTTATGCGTGTTACGGTTGTTTTTTGCGCTTCATTTTGGGATACAGCACCGCGACGGCCACCAGCACCAGACTGACGGCGCTGACCGCTGCATAAGCGACGGTATGGGTCCGCTCTCCGGTGCCCACCTGACCGCTGTTGCCGCCGTTGTTCCAGCCGCCGTTGCTGCCGTTCTGGGGATTGGGATCCACCGTATGGTCGGCATCGTACTGGCTGTTATCCCGCTCAAAGGTGAAGTTCACATTGGGATCCCGGGGATCCTCCTGCTCCGGCACCTCGATGATCTTATCCTTCCAGATGCTCCGATCCAGCTCGGAGACCTCAAAGTTCAGCTTCTTTTTCACTGCGCCGGGATTGGTGCCGTTGAGGAACCAGCCCGCCATCGTGCCGCCACCCCGCTGGAAGTTGGGGTTGTCGAACAGGTTTTCATCCGACCCCTGCTTTGTCAGAGACAGATTCCACACATAGCTGTCGCCGTAGTAGCCCGGCGTGATGCCGAACCACAGGAACACCGTATCGGTGGCCGCATCATACTGCGCCTGCTGCTTCTGCTCCTCGGTCATCTCGCCCATATAGGTGCCGTGACCCTGCTGCTCGCCCACCCGGAAGGTGACGACCATCTTGCCCTCTATATAGTGCGCCATGAGGGTCTGCACCACCGGCTGATCCATCCTCGTCAGCGGACTGATGCGCGCCAGCGCCGTGGTGGTGCGCTCGGTATAATAGTTATAGGAGAAGGTGTAGACATCCCCCATCTTCACCCGGAATGCCTGCCCGAAATAGATCCAGTTGCCGGTTCCCTCTACATAATCGTCCGCTTTCAGCACGTTACCCGCGCCGGGGAGCTTGATCATATAGGTTTTGCCATCGTCGGGATCCTCCGTGACGAACAGGCTTTCATCATACTCGATCGCCGAGCAGACGCCCTTGGGATCCGGGGCGGCATCCTGACCGAACCACCCGCTGAATGCGTAATTCCAGTTCTTCAGGCTGCCGTTCTTAAAATTGGGATTCGGCAGCAGATTCGTGCCGTCGCCGCCCACCTTGACCAGCTTGAAGTTCCACGCATAGATGAAGCCGTCCAGCACCTGTCCGTGCAGATCAATACCCATCGTCATGCGCCCGCCGTTGGATTCGTCGGCAGTATACTCCCGCGTCACCTTCGCCGTCTTTTTGGCGCCGGTGGCCAGATGGTCGCCTGCCATCTTGGCATTCTGCCAAAACTCCCACGAAACAGAGTAGATATTGGTGCCCGATCCGGTGAGAGCCGTGCTGTAATAGTCAAAGGAGAACTCATAGGTCCCGCTCTCCAGACCCGTTACCGAGGTGAAGAACGGACGCTCGGTCGTGGCATCCGCATCCTTGCGCAGATCCATCTTCAGCATATAGGTCTTGCCGTCGTCCTCCTCGCCGGGAGAAACAAACAGGCTCTCGTCGTATTCCACAGCGGAGCAAACGCCGTTGGGGTCTGCCGCCGCCTCCTGCTCATACCAGCCGGTGTACGCATAGTTCCAGTTCTTCAGGCTGCCATTCTTAAAATTGGGATTCGGCAGCAGGTTTGTGCCGTCGCCGCCCACCTTGACCAGCGTAAAGTTCCACGCATAGATCACACCGCCGGTGACCTGTCCGTGCAGGTCGATGCCCATGGTGAGCCGTCCGCCGTTGGCACTGGTCGCCGTGAAGTCCCGGCGTACCTTGGCGGTGCTTTTCGCTCCGGCAGTAATGTGATCGCCTGCCATCTTGGCATCCACCCAGACCTCCCAGGATACCGTATACAGATTTGTCCCGGGCGCGGGAGTGGCGGTGCTGAAATAGTCAAAAGAAAACTCATAGGTCCCGCTCTCCAGCCCCGTCACCGAGGTGAACAGAGGATGCTCGTCGGTGCGCTCCGCGTCCTTGCTCATATCCATCTTCAGCATATAGGTCTTGCCGTCGTCCTCGTCGCCGCTGTCCACAAACAGGCTCGCATCGTATTCCATGACGGTGAACTGACCGCTGGCCGCCGCATCGGCAGCGGGTTGATCCCCCGGCCGCCAGCCCTCAAAGCGGCCGGTTTCAAAGCTGCTCAGATAGTTTTTGCCATCGCTGTCCCCTTTGCGGGTGAGCTTAAAATTCCACATATAGATATCCGGATCGCCGTCTGCGCCGTTCACGCCCGGCATCAGCACCCCGGGAGCAATCACGTTTCCGCTGTCATAGGTATATTCCAGCGACATCGTATTGCGGCCGGGAGCGAGCGTCCTGGTGGCGGCTTTGCTGTAGCCTGCTCCGAAGAACCGGGCGTCTGCCTGAACCATTGCTGCATTGGGATCGCAGAAGTAGTCGAAGGTGAACACATAGGTCCCCTCCGGTATATCCGTCCCCACATTCAGCCGATAGGTGATCCCGGCACGGCCGTTGGTCATCTTCAGCATATACGTTTTGCCGTCATCCGGCGTACCAAACAGGCTCTCATCGTATTCCACAGCGGAACAGACGCCGTTCGGGTCCACTCCGGCGTCCTGCTCAAACCATTTAAAGCTATAACACCAGTTTTTCAGGCTGCCGTTCTCGAGATCGGGGTTCGGCAGCAGGTTTGTGCCGTCTCCCTCCTTGACCAGCTTGAAGTTCCAGGCGTAGATCACGCCGCCGGTGACCTGTCCGTGCAGGTCAATACCCACAGTCAGCCGCCCGCCATTGTCGGCGGTAGCGGTAAAATTGCGGCGTACCGCGGCGGTTTTCACGCCGCCGGTGGTCACATGGTCGCCGGCGGCCTTGGCGTTCTGCCAGTTTTCCCAAGACACCGAATAGATGTTGGCGCCGGCCGCCGGAGTCGCCGTGCTGTAATAATCAAAGGAAAACTCGTAAGTGCCGCTCTCCAGCCCCGCCACCGAAGCGAAGAACGGGCGCTCACCCGTGGAATCCGCCTCTTTGCTCAGATCCATTTTCAGCATATAGCGGGGAGTCGCATCGGCTGACGCCGGAAGCAGCGACACCGGAAACAGCAGCAGAACCGTGCAGAAACAGCACAGACAAGCCAGCGCTGCAAGCACAACGCGTTTCGTCCTACTGGCCATGGTCATGCATATCAACCTCTCTTTCATCTCAGTTCTCATTTGCGGACACCGCGCGACGCTTATGCCGTCGCTCTGACCAATGCCCCATTGTAGGAATCGGACAGCACCGCGCCATACAGGATTGCGGAGCCCTCCTCCGTCTCATACTCTACGAACGAGCAGGCATAGATCGTTGTGTCCAGACAGTTCTCCGGGATATCCACGATCACCGCCGTAAAGGTGGCCACGCCGTTTTGCACGGCAAAGAGTTTCTTCGCCTTCACTGCCACAGCAGTGCGGTCCAGTACCGCCTGCTCCTCTACGGATACCAGCACACCCATATCCAGCACCCGGTGCGCCGTGCCGTCCACCAGAACGGTGGCCTGCGACAGATCGCCGGCATAGTTCGTGCGGGTCCCGATCTCATTCAGCGGATCGACATAGTCGATGCCCTGATTGGCCACCGTAAATCCGAACCGCAGACCGGGCTTGTTGCCCGCACGCACCGAGGTGCCCAGTCCATAGAGGGTCGTGCGGGCGTTGTCGTATTCCTCCACGGAGAAATACTCTTTTTCGGTGGCCGTATCGTCAATGTATCCATACTGGTTCACATACCGCCAGCCCTTGAGCGTTCCCTTCCGCAAACTTTTATTCACCAGGCGGTTATCGGAACTGCCCTCTCTGGTCAGTTTCAGATTCCAGAAGTACGCCACGCCGCCCTTGCTCTCGGCCGCCATCAGCTGCAGCGAAAAGGTGGGGTTTTCCGCTGTGACGGTGAAGGTCTTGGAGAAAGTCCCGCGTCCCGCCGACAGCGTTCCGTAGGTAACCACGCTGCCGCCGGAATTCACCCGGTTTTGGATGCCGCCGGTGCCGGAGCTGTACTGCACATAGTAGTCATATGAGAACGTGTAGGTGCCCGGAATCTCCGACGCTGACAGGTCCGTGCCGGCAAACTCCGACACATTTAACGCCGACCATCCCTGCCCGCTGCTGACCGCCTTATCCAGATCCATCTTCAGCATATAGGTCTTTCCGTCATCCAGACCGATGAGGGTCTCATCGTACGCTACTGCCGAGCAGACTCCATTGGGGTCCGGTGCGGGATCGGTACCTTCAAACCAACCGGTAAAGGCGTAATTCCAGCTATTAAGGCTACCGTTCTTGAAATCGGGATTCGGCAGCAGGTTGGTGGTATCTCCAGCTTTCGTCAATTTGAAATTCCAGGCGTAGATGACACCGCCGGTGACCTGCCCATGAAAATCAATGCCCATAGTCATCCGTCCACCGTTGGCGTCGGTGGTAACGTAGTCCCGCTGTACCTGCGCCGTTTTAACGCCACCAACGGACAGATGATCGCCTGCCCTTTTCGCATTCTGCCAAGCCTCCCACGACACCGAATAAATGCTGGTGCCGGATGCCGGAACAGCAGTGCTGAAATAATCAAAGGAAAACGTATACGTGCCGTCCTCCAAACCGGTCACGGTGGTAAATAGCGGATGCTCGTCGGTACGCTCCGCATCCCTGCTCAAATCCAGTTTGAGCATATATTCCGGTGTGTCGGCAGCCGCCGGAAACGGCGACACCGGGCACAGCAGGAGCAGCGCGCACACAGCGACCAGAATTGCCAGGGTACTTTTGGAAATGCGCTTTGCATAAGTCCAAACAGACATGGTTGGCAACCTCCTTATATCAATTGGCTTTCACTCCGCCGCATCAGAGCAGCTGAATTTTCTTTGCCTGTGCATCCACCTTGCGGACGGATTCCTCCATCTTCTCCTGGGTCTCGCCGGAAAGACGGTCGTCCCCCTGCCAGTAGATCACGATGGTTTCGGAGTCATTCTTCTGATAATAGGTGTTTCCGGTATAGACAATATTCGGCTGCGCCACGCCGCTCTGGATCAGCAGAGACTTCCAGCTGCGATCAAAAATGTTGTTGCGCACCGTGCAGTTGATCGCCGTATAGGTACGGTCGCCGGTCGACGACCAGATATGACAGGTGGATTTGTGGTTCGTCCGCACCATGCCCCAGCCGTAGCCGGCAAACCGCAGAATGTTGTTTTCCACCGTCACATTCTTCATGGTGTCCCGCTCCTGACCGCCGGTCCACAGCTCCACGCTCATGGTGCAATATTCAATCAGATTGCCCCGGTAGGTGATGTTGGACTGGGTATAGCCATTGGCGGTCATGCCACCCTGATTGGTGACGCCGGTGTCATACATCTGGTAGATCCAGTTGTTTTCCACCAGCACGTTATCGCACTCGTTCCACAGCTCCACACCGTTGCCCAGCCGGGTGGGATTCCCGGCCGCGTCGTAGAAATGGACGCAGCCGCCCACCCAACCGATCTCGCAATTGGTGACCTGAATGTTCTTCGCGCCCTCCTCAAAGCGGATGGCGTGGGTGCCGCCGTATTTGAGCGCCAGATTGTCGATGGTGATATCGTGGGGATTTGCATTGCTCTGCATGAGGTTACCCGCCACGCCGAACTCGATATCATAGAATACCTCGGCCGGATGCTTCTCCAGATAGAGATACACCGCCGCATCGTCCTGGCTGTAATAATACTGAAGATTGGCGCTCAGCTTATCCGCCGCGGTGAATACGCGGATGCCCACCGCGCGGCCATGGTCAAAGATGATATTACCCACATCACTGGAAATGGGTTCGTTGCATTTCCATACGTTTTTCAGCTCGGTGGTCTCCCAGAAATCCTTAGAGGCAAAGTTGTTGGGGGAACCGTAGATGGCCGGCTTGGGGCCGGAACCGTAGGCGCCGTAGCTCACCCCATCCACCAGCCGCACCGTGCCCCGATACACGCCGCCCCGCTCAAACAGCACCGTGTCGCCGGGCTTGATCTCCGAACGGTTGGCGTTATAGCCGCTGATGGAATACCAGGGCTGCGCCGCCGACTCGCCGGAATTGGCGTCGTTGCCCTTGCGGGAGATGTACCAGACCTTGCCGGTCGACTTCAGCGTATCCGCCGCACCGGTGATCTTGTCCCGCAGAGCGGCCGCCTCCGCATCGGCACCGCCCTTTTGGGGATTCAGCCGATCCGCGGTGTTGCCGCCGGGAATGGAATCGTTGGTATCCTCCACGGGGATAATGAAATCCTCATCGTCTCCGTCGTCAATGTCGAAGCCGCCGTCGTCCGGTTCCTCGTCCGTGTCGCCGTCACCGTCGGTATTATCGTCGGGATCGCCGTTTGCATCGCTGTCCGGGTCGCTGTCCGGCTCCGACGGATCGCTGACATCCGAGGTGGAGGGATTGGTGGGTTTCGTAGGTTTCGGTTTCTTGTTGCCGCCGGACGACTGATCTCCGCACGCAGTCACGGTCAACAGCAGCAGCGCCGCCAGCAACAGGGCAACCAGTTTACGCATTCTTCCTCTCTCCTTCGCTCAAAATTCGGTTCCAAACTGTATCGCGCGAGGAGCTGCATCCAGCTTCCGGACCTGCTCCTCAAAGGTTTCCTGAGAATCCGCAGTCAAAACGGCCTCCCCCTGCCAGCGGGCCACGCCGCCCCGGTAGGCGGCATTCTCTTTGTCATAGCAGGGATTCTCCCCGCCGACAGCGTCCTGTCGTTCCTCCCCGCCCCGGTAAACGCCGTCCGAGGTCTTATACCAGGGGTTCTCCCCATAGAGGGAATCCAGCATCTCTTTGCCTGCGGGGTCCGCCGTCTGATACCAGGTGTTCTCCCGGTATACAATAGGGGTCGGCGCCTGCTGGTAGTTCACCACCAGCCAATGGCGGCTCTGGTCAAAGGTGTTGCGCTGTACCACAAAATCCTCCGCCGTAAAAGGCGCGCCCCAGGCGCAAAGGAGCGATTCCGCCTGCGGGTCCGGGCGCTGCTTGCCCCAGCCATAGCCGGAAAAGCGCAGAATGTTATCCTCATAGCGGATATGGTGCATCCCCTCATCGCCGCCCAGAAACAGCTCAAAGGCAAAGACGCAGTATTCCACGAGATTGCGGCGATAGGTGACATTTTCCACCCGACCGGCGCCGCCCTGATGGGTCAGACCGGCATCGTAGATCTGATACACCCAGCAATCCTCGATGCAGATGTCGGCGCAGGCGTTCCAGAACTGAATCCCGTTGCCAAACCGCACATCGTTCACGCCGGGGTTCTGCAGGCAGCCGCCGATCCAGGCGACCACGCAGCCCCGCACCGTGATGGCGTGGGCGCCATCGGAAAAAGCGATGGCGTGAGCGCCGCCATACTGAATGCACAGGTTCTCCATCACGATGTCGTGCACCGCTCCCCCCACGGAGAGAATGCACATCGCCACACCCAGCTCGATCTCGGTATGGAGCGCCGCCGGGGACTGCGCCAGATAGAGGTACAGAGAGCCGTCGGCGGGATCGTGGTAGAAGTCGTAGTCGTTCTGCACCGCATCCAGGGTATGCAGCTTTTTGATCCCCACCTGTCGTCCGCCGTCAAAGAAAATACTGCCCACATCCTGCGGGAAGGTGTCGACACACCGCCACACGCCGGGGCGGTCGGTGGGCTGCCAATCCTCCGGGGCGTTATAATTGCGGGGAGAGCCGTAAATACGGGGCTTTTCCCCCTGCCCATACGCCCCATAGAACACACCGGTGCGCAGGGACACGTGTCCCCGGTATACGCCGCCCCGCTCAAACAGCAGGCTATCCCCCGCCTGCACCTGAGCCAGATGCACCTCATAGCCGCCCAGCGTGTGCCACGCCTGCGCCGGGCTGTCGCCGGCATTGGCATCGTCTCCGGTGGGAGAAATGTAGTAGACCGTGCCGCCGGTGGGCCTGGTATCCGGATAATCGAGGATCCGCTGCCGCCGCTCCTCGGCGGACGGGTCGGACCGACCCGTCCGGGGGATCGCTGCCGTGGTAGCGCTATCCGACGCAATAAAGTAGTGACGATCCATCCTGTTCTCCTTATCCCAGCTTTTTCAGCTCGGCATTCTTATCCGCCGCGCACTTCTCGATCATAGCTTTGTACGTATCCAGCGTGGTCTTGATCTGACCTTGCTCGGTGCGCCGCAGAGTATAGGACATATCGTGCACCGAATTGCCGTACTGGGCCTTATCCACCAGCACATCCATGGTCATATTGGCAATGTTGGTCTGCTTGCGGGTCCATTCGTAGACCGCTTTGGCCTGATCGTCCACAAAGAAGTTATCCATATCGTAATTGGCGCTGTCCATGAAATACCGGACAAAATACGGCGCCGCCTCGGGGTTGGCCGCATTCTTGGCCACTGCATAAGCCTGCGTCTCCGACATACTCAGGTAGGGCTTGTTGTAATCCACGCCCTCCGGCACCGGCATCGGCACCGTGCCCAGAGTCTTGTTGCCCTTGAGGGCGGTGAAATAATTGTTGGTGGTACGGGCGCAGATGAGGGAATTGTCGATGAGCAGCAGATTGCCGTTGTTGAAACCGTTCACATCATACACCGTGTCGCTGCACCAGCCGTCCTGCACCGCCGCCGCGGTAAACTGCCAGCCCTTGACCAGACGGGCGTCGTCCATATGGGTCACATACTGGCTCTTATTAGGATCGTAGTCGATATAGGTCACGCCCTGCACCCGGTTATAATCCATCCCCTCCGACAGACCCCAGGCATAATAGCGGTCGTTATCCACCTTATCCATAAAGGTCTCGCACAGCTCCCGCATCTTTTCAAAGGTCCACTTGCCCTCTTTCCAGAGCGTATACGGATCCTCCAGCTGATACTTGGCGATGAGGGATTTGTTATAATACTGCACCTCCGGCAGCCAATAAGGCGTCTCCTTGACCGCCATGGCGTAGCGCTTGCCGTTGACCGTATAGATCTTCATGGCGCTGTCATTCCATGCGGTATCGTTAAAGTTATAATTGAGTTCATCCAGCGTCTTGGCGTTTTTCAGGGTCGCCACATCGGGCCAGCGCATACGGAACGCATCGGGGCCCTTGCCGTCGCCGGAGGACACCATGGCGGTCAGCTTGGTGGTATAGCTGTCGTAGTCGCCGACCACCCATTTCACCGTGATGCCCGTTTCGTTCTTAAACTTCTTCAGCGCCTCCGGAGCGCCGGTGGTGTGTCCCGCCGGGTTCCAGTCGTACACTACGAGGGTCTTTTTGAGATTCTTCGGCATCTGCGCCTTGACCTGCTTCCAGGTCAGAGAGGTCCTCTCGCCGGAATTCACCTTCGTGGTGGGGGTATTCTGCTTCACCTGAGAGGTGGTGCTGTTGGTATCGGATGAGCCGTCCGAGGTGGACACATCCGACGGCGTATCGGAATCCGCGTCCGGCGCCGAGGACTCAATGATCCACGGGTCCGACGAGGTGGTTGTCTGCTTGCCGCAGGCGGTCGCCGCCAGCAGCATAAGCATCGCCAGGGTCAGCGCAACGAGCTTTTTCATCATACGATCTCCTCCTGATTCTGATTCGATTTCAATGGATGGACAAACTGTAACATCGGGTCCGGATAGCCGATGGGCGTCACCTCCTGCAAGGATCGGTCGTTTTTTTATCCCACGATACCGCTGCGTGCCACGCTCTCGATAAAGCGGCGCTGCAGGATCAGGTACATGATCAGCATGGGCAGGATAAACAGCAGGCAGCCCGCCATGGTGGCGTTGACCGCCTCGGCGGAATACTGGTTATATCCCAGTCCGTACAGAATATTGAACATATCGTGGAGCTTCACCGCCAGCGGCTGCCCCTCGGAGAGATACATGGACGGGCCGTAATACTCGTTCCAGTGCCAGATCACCGAAAACATAAAGACCGTCATGATGACCACCCCCGAGGAGGGAATCACCACCCGGAAGAAGGTGCCCCAACCGCCGGTGCCGTCGATCCACGCCGCCTCCTCCAGCTCCCGGGGGAAGCTCTTGAAAAACTGCATATAGATATAGATAAACAGGCCGCCCCGCAGCCCCACCGCCAGCAGCGAGGGGAGATAAAACACCAGCGGCGTATCCAGCAGGTTGATGCGCAGCTCCTGCCCGGTGGCTCGGCCGATCAGCCCCAGGATACCTAAAATGTCCGTATAGCGGAAATTCAGATAGGTGGGAATGATGATCATGGTGATCGGCACCAGAATATTCAGCAGCAGCAGCCCCTTCAGCAGCCGTTTGCCCCGGAATTCAAAGCGCGCCAGCCCATAGGCGGCGATGGCGCAGGAGGCCACCTCGATCAATCCGCTCACCAGCTGCACCAGCACGGTGGACAGAAACGAGGCGGTCAGATCCAGCGCCTCGATCGCCAGCCCGAAATTGGCAAGGGTGTAGCTTTTCGGCACCCACTGCACCGTGGGATCCAGATAGTCCAGCGGATCCTCCAGCGCATGGGACACGATGAACAGAAACGGATACAGCAATATGTAGCTGAAAGAAAACAGGAACACATACCGCAGCAGCGAAACCAATACGGACGCTGTGCGGCTCCGGGCTTTATACGCCCGCAGCGATTGCTGAGCTGCCGTCATGGACAGCGGATTTTTCTCTTTCATACGCTCACTCCCACCGCCTCAGACAGCAACGATTGTAGATCAGCAGCACCAGCCCCATCACGGCGCCCACAACCAGAAAATATCCCCACAGCATCGCCGAGCTGCTGTCGTAGATCTGGTCGTTCTTCATGATGGAATACGCCTGGGCGATCACCGGATTATCAATGGCGGTGAACAGCTCGATCATGGTATACACCATCACCAGCAGAATCACGTCCTTGAGCATCGGCACCGTCAGGTACCAAAACTCCTCCCATTTGGTGGCACCCTCGATCTTCGACACCTCATACAGCTGCGTCGGAATGCTCTGCAGCCCCGACAGGAACAGCACCAGCTGAATCCCGCAGCTCCAGATCAGATCGAATACGTTGCTCAGATATTTGGAAAACAGCGCCGTCACCTGCTGGGGCAGCTGCAAATTCGACAGAATCTCGTTGAAGTCGATCAGCCCGCCGTATTCGTATTCGGCGCCGCTGGTGACATTAAACAGGGGCGCGTGGATATAGCCGCTCTTCAGAATGTTGATAACCACGCCCGAGGCGATGATGACCGGCAGGAAGAAGATGGCCCGCGCCACCAGCCGTCCCCGGAATTTCTGATTCAGCACCACCGCCAGAATCAGGCTCAGCGCCATAATGATCGGCAGGGAGGTAAACATATCCGCCAGCGCCGCCACCAGATTATTGATATACAGGCCGTTGGACACCAGCATATCCCGATAGTGCCGGACACCGGCAAACGCCATATGGATGCCCTCGCCCGTCACCGCCATCTCCGAAAAAGAATAGCGCAGGGAATTGACGATGGGAATGATGAAGAACAGAACCAGACCCACGACCCAGTGCGCTACAAACTGGCAGCCGTAGCGCGCCTTCAGCCGCTCTATTCCGGTTTTCCGCTGAAACCGCTTCATGGCTCTGTTCCCTCCCCTACGATGGCAAATCCGTATGCTGACAATGTTCCCGCCGGGGATTCCAGCGGGTCTGCGCCGTGATTGGCATACACAATCACGCCGTTGCTGAACACCGTGCGGCTCAGGCCGTCGGCGTCCAGCGTATAGTCGGAGACGGTCGCTCCGGCGATGGACGTGTAATATTGCTTTGTGGCGTTCACCGTCTCCGCGATCCACGCCTTATTGCCGGCATAGTCGCTGCGATTCAGTCCGATGTGGGGGGTGTACGCCATCTCCGTGGTATACTCTCCCACCAGCGAAAAGGCGGGGCACACGCCGCTCTGCACCGCCAGCATCAGCGCCTGCGTCGGCTCCTCCGCCGTATTGACCGCTGTGCTGTACAGGGGTTTGGCCCCTTTGAATACCATTGCGTAAAACGGAATGCTCACATCCAATCCGTCGTACCGCCCGTCATCCAGAGGCACCTCCAGCAGCACATCGGCGGATGCCGCCGCATAGCCGTTGGCAGCGGCCGCCGCTACCGGCACACCGCTTTCCCGTACCCGGTCGAACAGCGCCGCCGTATCCGTCTCGGTTCCCGCCCGTCCGGCATAGGCGGCCGCCGTATAATCGGAATAGGCGGTAGAGGACAGGGAGCTGAGGCTGATGCCGGAGATCTGCTTTTTCTGTGCGGTGCGGATGAGCCGGTCGACCGCCCCGCTCAGCTTGCTGCGCTGCAGCAGATACCAGGAGGGCTGGTCGCCGTCGTAGCTGCGCAGAGCCTTGTCGATCCATTGTTTCTCCACCTTATGCAGAGAAGCGGACTTGGCGGCGTGCAGCAGCGGATGGTACCCGGAGCCGCCGCTGCGGAAATTCACCACATCGAAATCGGTGAACAGCAGTCCGCCCAGAGAGCGGCTGCTCTGCTCCAGCGCCAGCCGCTGCCGGTCGCTGCCCAGCGCCCCGGCAAACCCGAACCCACCGCCCACGGCGCCCGGGTCCAGCCCGGTCTTGCCGAATCCGCGCAGCTGAGTCACACCCGCCGCACCGGTGAGCGAATGCAGCTCGGTGACAATTGCCTCTGCCTGCGCAAAGGTGGTCAACGGTGTCAGCGACCGATAGGGCACCCCCACAAACAGGGAGCGCGTCTGCGCCCCGCCGGACAGATACAGCCCGTAGGGCAGTGCAGCCCCCTGTTCCTCCGCCGACTGTGTATCCATCCGGAGATACTGCCGATAGCGGCGCGCCATCCCCATATACCCGGCATCCTCGCCGGACAGGGGATAAAAGCCTACCGTCATCGTCCCCGGCGTCACCGCGTCCGCCACCCGGACGGTATCCTGATAATCCCAGGAGATCTGGGTGTCGTATACATCATAGCCCCGGGCATACAGACTCACATAGACGTGGCTGTACCCGGTGGAGGCCCCCGTCTGCGCCTCGATCCGCGCCGAAGCTGCGCCCTCTTCGATTATGCCCAGCAGCGCCCGGTCTCCGTCCTTAGCCCCGAATACCGGCAGGCGGATCGGCTCCTCCTCATTGAGCTGCTCCGGCACCAGCCGGGCGGCATCGGTGCCGTATACATCCCCGCTATAAGAGCGCTCACCGTCGGCATTCTCCGCCGTATACATCAGCGCTCCGCTGCCCGCCGGCACAAACAGGTAGTTCCCCGCGCCGTCATTGGCGGCGGCGCACAGATAGGGCGCCAGCGACACCGACAGCAGCTGGTTGTCGCCCTCCGCCACACGGGCGAAATCCACCGACACCGCCAGCGAGTCCTCCCGCAGGGTGTAGGTCACCGGCACGCAGATCTCCACGCCGTCAAAAGCATAGGCCACCTCCACGCCGTCTTTCACCGGGCGGGAAAAGATTCGCCCGCCCATCACCGCGCCGTCATAGCCGTCGGTGAAATCCGACAGCCGGGTGACCCGGTTCACATAGGAGACCCGCAAAGGCGAAGACAGCAGAGAGTCGGTGGTCCCGCTCCGATAGGCCTCATAGGGAACGGTGGACCACACGGTGCCGGTCGCCTTTTCGGTCAGCAGCACACAGGCAGCCGTCTCGTCCCATTCCAGCTGAAAGCGGTCATTCTCCGCCACCACCCGGTCGGCGGGCGTCTCCCATGTTTCGTAGGTCTCCATCGCCTGCTCATAGGCAGAGACCGTCTCCTCCTCCCAATACGCCGAATCCTCCGAAGCATCCGCGCCGCCGCAGCCGGCCATCCCCGCCAGCAGGGCCACCGCCGCCATACACAGCACCCATTTACATACTCTGCGGCTCATCGGTAGACCACCTCCATAAACAGGGAATACAGGAAATCGCCGAACTGCTGCACCAGGATCACCACAATAAAGAGGACGAATGCCGCCAAAAACATCAGCACGATCGTCGCCAATCCGGTCAGCAGGAATTTGGAAAAGGTATACTCCTGTACTTTGATGATACCCACACTGAAGATAAAGAACGTGAACGCCAGCACCACCGCATACAGGCTGTGCATCAGAGATACACTGCTCAACGACAGTACCTGAGACAGCAGCACAAACAGGAAATTGAACAGAATCAGCGGCATCATGGAATAGGCGGAAACGATGAATACCTCCCGCAGCTTCGCCTTGCCGGAGAAGATGGTGCAGACCGCCCAATTGCACAGCGACCACAGCACCAACAACCCCGCCGTCTGCGCCAGAGTATACAGAGAGCTATAAGAGTGCGCGTCGCTCTGGCTGAACAGGAACCCGCTGGAGGTGGATTTCAGCGTAACACCGGCAAAGAGCAGCACCGTCAGCCCGGCAGCAATCCACAGGGAGCCAAGCCCCTTATATTTCACATCGTCAAATGCCTGGAAAGGGTGGAAAAACACCCGCGTCGCCGTGCGCACGGTGACGTTGCGGATGAGCGGTGTTTCCCGCTTGCCCACATACACAAGGAACGCCGCCAGCGCCCCCACCACCAGCAGGCCAACAAGAAACAGCCAGACAAAATGGGATTTTATGTACGTCGAAACCTGCTGCCGGCGGGCATAATCGTAGGTCACATAGTCCATCCCCGCCTGGGCATACTGCATGGCCGCATCCATATTCCCCTCGGCGTAATACGCCTTGGAAAGCCCCCGGTACGCCAGAAGGCTGTTGCCGTCCTGCTGCAGCACCGTCTCCCAGTCCGCCTTAGCGGCGGCATAATCCCCCTCCAGAAAACGGCTCTGCGCCCGCAGAACCGTGCGGCCGTAGTCGGTCGGCGAAAATACGGTCAGGGAGCCCTTCTTGGCATCCGCCACCACCACATCGTCCCCATGGACGGTCATGGCCACAGCCGATACAAAGGTGCCCTGTCGCTCTCCCGCTCCGACGCCGCCGCCAAAGGCCGACAGCAGATTGCAGTCCGCATCATACAGATACAGCCGCCCATAGGTGCTGTCCAGCGCATAGATGTACCCGGCGGCACTCACATCCACCGCCGCCAGATTCTGGGGGCGGGTTTTGCCCAGCCGCTTCACCAGCTTGGATTCCAGAAAATTATAGCCGGAGGCCGACGCCGAGCCGTCAAAGCTGCGCTTATACAAGATCTGGCTGCCGCCCGGGCTGAGCATCCGGATCTGGTTGGTTCCGGCAGCGGTATAGGAGGTGCTGCCGGTGCAGGTATACACATATCCGTCCCCGCCCACGCAAATATCCGTGAACGCATAGGGCAGCGACCGGGCCTGCTGGGATTTCTTTTCGTCGTTGCTGGTGAGCAGATCCCACAGATAGGAGATCGTGGTCAGCACACCCCCCTGCACGGTGTTGGCACCGTAAAAGCCCATGAATTCATCCGTGGGCGAATACAGAATCGCACCGTAATAGGAGCCCAGACTGAGAATGTAGGTGTAGCCCTTCGTATCCCGTACCACCCGGGTGGGCTGATACACAAAGCTATCCGGGATCACCGGAGAGTCCGGCAGGCGATATTCCTGCTGCACCGCGCCGGCGCCGTCCAGCACCAGCACCCGGCCATTCTCCGTATCGCACAGGAAAATGCGGCCGTCCGCATCCACATAGACCCCCTGGGCATCCTTATAGCGGATCGACCCGGCCGCATCGTGTACCGGGATCTCCCGCTCAAAAGTATAATCGGCATTCAGCACCACCAGACGGGATTTTCCGCCGCAGAGCACATAGAGCTTGCCGTCCGGACCGCAGCAAATATCGGTGATGCCGGAGAGCTTGCTGTCCATTCCCAGAGAGCCGGCGGTGATGACCCGCTCGACCCGGTACATCTCCCGGCTGTATACCGTCTGCTTGCCGCCATCCGTCCGATCCCACGCCGTATAGGTCTCGGCAGCCTCTGCCGCCGCCGGGAGAGCCAGCACACACAGCGCCGCCAGAACAGCCGCCAACACCGCCGCTGTCTTCCGGAGCATTCTTTTGCACGTATACCGCACTGTTTGCCGCACCTCCGTCCGGTTATTCCTTGATCCCGGCGCTGCTCATAGTCTCCATGACATTGCGCTGGGAAATGATAAATACGATGATCGGCGGGATCATCAGCAGCACCGTCGCCGCCATCGTGCTGCCGGAGCGGGCGATGCCGCCCGCCGCGATGGTGGACATCACCTGGGGCAACGTCTTGAGGGATTCGCTGAAAATGGTGCCGCCGGGGATGATCGACCACATATCCCGGAAAGAAAACAGCATCAGCGTCATCCACGCCGGCTTGACCAGCGGCATCACCAGCCGCCAGAACATGGTCGTCTCCCGGGCGCCGTCGATATACGCCGCCTCCAGCAGCACATCCGGAATGCTGGCATCCATATACTGCTTCATCAGAAAGCAGCCCATGCTGGAGGGGATCGCCGGAAGAATATACACGAGGTAGGTGTCGATGATATGCAGCTTGCTGAATATGTAATACTGGGGGATCGCCAGCGTATAGGCGTTATACAGCAGCGCGAACTGCACGATAAGGAACAGCACGGTACGCCCCCGAATACGGGATTTGGAAAACACAAACGCCGCCAGAGACGCCGCCAGAATATGCAGCGCCGTGGAGGTTACCGCCACAAACACGCTGTTGAGAAAATACCGGGACAGCGGCACCCCCAGACTGTTCAGCAGAGACGGCAGCACCCGGAAATTCTCCGTGGTGGGGCGGTTGACAAAAAATGTCGGCGGGAACACCAGCAGCTCATCCAGCGGCTTGAACGCCGACAACACGCAATAGAGCAGCGGCAGCACCGAAAAAGCGCCCATCAGCACCAGAAAAGCGCCATACAGCACATTTCCGGCGCGGGAGCGGGTGTAGCGCCGATACTGGGATGCCTGACGCACCGCCACCGGCTTACGCAGTTTCAACTGTATCACTCGCTCCGCCTCACTTTCCGAACAGCTTTAAGAGATTGCCCACGATCAGCCGGAAAAACGCCATCATCAGAAACAGCAGCACCGACAGCGCCGCCGCATAGCCCATCTCATAGCGGGTGGCGCCCACATCCGATATGTAGGAGATGAGCGTATCCACCGAATTATTGACGCTGGGGTAGCCCGCCAGGGCGGTGATGACCGCCCCCACCGAAAACATCGCCTGGATCTGCATCACCGCGCCGAACAGCAGAATGCTCTTCATGGAGGGCAGCGTCAGATACCACAGCTCATGCCACCGGGAACGGATGCCGTCGATGGCCCCCGCCTCATAAATATCTTCGTTGACGTTCTGCAAACCGGACAGGTTGGACAGAAAGGATACGCCCATACTCATCCACAACTGCACCAGCATAATGATGGCGGTGTTGTAGGCCGGGTCCTTCAGCCACTGCACCGGGTCGGTGATGATGCCCAGCGACAGCAGCGCACTGTTGAGATAGCCATAGCTATCGCCGTTGAACGCCACCTGCCAGATCAGGTAGGCGGTGCCGCCCACCAGAGACGGCGTGTAAAACAGAAATGCCAGTATCCCCCGCACCAGCGGCGGAAACTCATTGATGAGCCACGCCAGCAAAAACGCCAGTATGAATCCCAGCGGCCCGGTGATGACGGCAAATTTCAGCGTATTCAGCAGCACCGTCAGCAAAATGCCGTCGGAGGCAAACATCCGGGAATAGTTCTCCAGCCCCACAAACAGCGGACGGGAGATCATATCGTAATCGGTAAAACTCAACACCACCGAGGTCAGCACCGGCAGCACCGTAAAGAGGAAAAACAGCCCCATAAACGGCAGCAGCATCCAGTAGAAGATAGGGCCGGTCAGCAACCCCCGTCCCCGGGAGAGCCGAAACCGCCTGTCAGCGATTTTCATACTGCGCCCGCTTTCTTGCGATCTCTTCATCGGCTTCTTTCCCCCACTTCAGCAGCATATCCTTGCCGCTCATATTGGAATTGGCTACGTTGTAAAATGCCATATCAATGGAACGGGACACTTGATACCCGCCGGGCAGTTCCGGCAGCTCCTCCACCTGCTCCCAGGCGCTACGGATGCCCTCCAGCTTATCCGCGTCCCACGCCATATTGTCCAGCGCCGCCCGGTTGGACACCGCCACCCGGGCGGTGGGACCGAGGATAGACTCCAGATTGGTGGAATAGGCCGCCTGCGTATCCGCATCCGTCCACCATTTAAGGAATTGCCACGCGCCGTCGGGGTTGGCGGCAATGTTCAATATGGAGCAGCCGGTGCCGCCTCCTGCCGAGGTGCGGCGAATGGAGCCGTCCTCCTGCCGCACGCCGGGGATGGCAGTCATCCCCCACACTCCGTCCAGCTCCGCCGCCTCGGATTCCAGCGTCACCGCCAAGGTGTAGGCGCTGATGCCCAAGGGGCTAACGCCGGAGCGGAACCGGTTATAAAAATTCATAGAGATCGGCACCTTCAGCCGGGTATAATAGTCCGTCCATTCATTGAATACCCGCAGCACCGGCGCACTGGTCAGGGTGGTGGCATCCTCCGCCTCGGTATACAGAGCGATCCGGTTTTGCAGCAGCAGGCTGGGCAGCAGGCTCAGCGCACCGGCGCCCACGCCGGTCTGTCCGTTATCCGTGATCTGGGTATAGGGCATCCCCACGCTCAGATTCTTATGCGCCAGCACCTTGGCGGCCTCAAAATATTCGTCCCAGGTGGTGGGAACGCTCAAATTCAGCTTTTCCAGCACATCCTGCCGATAAAACAGCATAAAGAAGGTCTGGGTATCCGGCAGCGCATACAGCTTGCCTTTATAGTAGTACGGCGTGGCGGCGCCGGGGGCAAACCGGCTCAGCACCTCGTCGCAATCCTCGAACCGGGACAGATCCCGCAGGGCGCCCCGCATGGCCAGATTGACCGGCTCGGTGCGGCTCTGCTGCAGGACGCAATCCGGTCCCGCCCCGGCAAGGATCGCCTGCACGATGCTGGCGTTCACCATCTGCACCCGCACATGGATGCCGGTTTTTTCCGTGAAATCGGAGCGAATGAGAGAATTCAGCACCTTCACCTGATCCCGGCCCCAGTTCACCCACAGGGTCACAGTCTGATCGTCCTCCTGCCGGGTACGGGTATAATCCCCCCGGAACGAAGCGGCAAACCGCTTTGCGGAGAACGTCACCCGCTCCAGCAGCGAGCCGAACCGGTAGGCGTTGGAGAACGCCTGCGCATCCGTGGGAGATGCCAGGATCAGCCGGTCGATATCCAGCGGCATATCCTCCATCTCGCTGACACACTCGCTGAGACTGCTGTAATTGGTGTAATAGTTGGATTTATAGCGGGTAGCGGAAAACCGGTTATCCAGCATCTGCCGGATCACCCGCGCCATATTCCGCACCACCGATTCATAGGAGCCGCCCTTGCCGCCGGAGATGGAGCGCATGGTCTGCTCGATGTCCGTCAGCTCCTCCAGACACCATTCCAGCGAGGTGTCCAGCTCCGGAATGGAATCGAACAGGTCATAATCCCGGCTGATATCCACCGTCTCGCCGATGAGCATGGTCATGTCCAGATAGATGTCCCCCAGCCGGGCGATCACCATCTCCAGCCGTTGCCGGACGGCGGCATATTCCCCCAGCGTCACCGTCATGGACACGGTATGGGTCCCCGCCGTCAGCCACAGGGCATAGGGCGTGCCGGTCTCATCCGCCAGCGCCCGCTTTTCCCAGCCTGTGGTATAGGGGAACGCCATCCGCTCCGCCTGGGCGAACGGCGCCGCCCCGTCGATGGCGATGCTCCGATAGCTGCTGTAATGCACCACCGTATTCTGCCGATAGGAGAAACCCAGCGCATAATAGCCGTCGGTCGGCACCTCGATCTGCCACGCAATGGTCTCGCCCGCCTGTTTCCAGTTGGTGCCGCCGATATAGTTGATGCGGCTCACCGACGCATCCGCCGGGGACACCAGCGGACTGTCGGAATCGGACTGCGGGATCAGCCAATAGCTGTTCTTCCACAGCGCCCGTTCCCCCTCAAAGGTCAACGGCTCCCCCGTGTATGTAGGACGGGACACGTCCGGCCGGGTATACTCTGCCGCCCGCGAGGGCGCTCGCAGGGCCAGCTTTTCCAGTCGCAGCGCCGTCCCCCGGGCGGCCGTCAATGTGACCGTATGCTCCCCGGCCGTCAGAAATAAGGCATACGGGGTATCCTCATGCCGGGGCGCAGCATAGGCGGAGACCGTCTCCTCATAAAGCCGCTGCGCCGGAGAAAACTCGTTGCCGGTATCGTCGGTACGAATGGTTGTGTCGTCCTGCCAGAATTTCGGGAAGGTCAAACTGCCCATCTCGGCGAAAGGAAACGCCCCGTCCACCTGCACCGCCAGCGAAAGCTCCCCGGGGGTCGCGTCCGCCACCCGGTAGGTCAGCTCCAGCCGATACAGCCCCTCCTGGGGCACCGCCACCGTCGCCGTCCGACCGCCTTCCTCCGCCGTCAGTTCCCAGCCGCAGGCCGTCTCCGCATCCTTTTCGGCCGGCACGGCTTCCTCATGCGCCGCCGCATACGCCGCATATCCGTCCGGCGCAGCGCCGATTCCGGACAGGCTCTCCGCAGCGGCCGGCTCCACCCGTGCGGCAGACGCCGTCTCTGCCAGCGCCGTCGGCCGACCGGAAAGGAGCAGCGACAGGCACAGCACTGTCGCAAGAATGGCTCCTGCCCATCGTTTCATCGCACAAATCATCCTTTCCGATCACGGTCCGGCTCCCTCCGATGAGGGGCCGTCACAAGGTTTCACGGCGCTGTATGAACGCCGACAAAGGCCGTCAAAACTAAAAAGCGTGGCGGATATCACGCCCTTATTGTATGTTATTTTAACGTTAATGTCAATACCCTATTTTTATTTTTTTGTTAAATTCTGTACATTTACTTTCGACCAAAACCAGCCATCCGAGGGACGGTGCACGGAGCAGATCCAGCCGCTTTTGCAGGCGGAACCGCAGCGGCTCTCACCGACCGCGCAGGCGCTCCAGACAGCGCAAAACCGCGGCAAAACTGCGAAAAAACCGCGGCAACCCGGCGCAGATCCGCCGTCTGCCCGGCCGGTGTCTTTCCTCGTGCATCACCCACCAAAACGCGTACGCGCCCGGCCGACCGCCGACAGAGATCGTCACCGCAAACGCATATTGCGTGTGTATTGACACGCCATTTCGTTTGTGTTACGATGAAAAATGTCGTCGGCCGCGTTTGCCGGCCGACGGCATATCGACTAAACCATACAATGCGAAGGGACGGAACGCAACATGAAAATTATGATCATCGGCGCCGGCATGATGGGATCGGCCATGGCAATCCCCGCGCTGGACAACGGCCATTCTGTGGTGCTGGTAGGCACACCGCTGGATACGGAGATCATCGACGGCCTGAAAAAGACCGGCCACCACAAGACTCTCAAGCGGGAACTGACGGGCGACATCACCTACCGGCAATTTGACGAAATCGCCGGGCAGACCCCGGATTGCGACATCCTGATCTCCGGCGTGTCCAGCTTCGGGGTGGAGTGGTTCGCTGCCAATGTGATCCCCCATCTGAAAAGCGGGCAAAAGGTGCTGGCCATCACGAAGGGGCTCCACACGGATGCGGACGGCGCGCTGATCCCCTTCCCGCTGTGGTTCTCCGCGCTGCGCCCCGACGTATCCTTTAACGCCGTGGGCGGCCCCTGCATCAGCTTTGAGCTGGCGGACCGCATCCACACCGAGGTGGCGTTCTGCGGCAAGGACAAGGAAACCCTGACATTTCTGCGGGATGCCTTCGCCACGGCGTATTATCACATTTCCATCACCGACGATATCCGGGGCATCGAAACGGCGGTGGCGCTGAAAAACGCCTATGCCATGGCGGTAAGTCTGGCCATCGGCGCCTATACGAAAAACGACCCCGCCCTGCCGGAAAAATACAACGCGCAGGCCGGACTGTTCTACGAAGCCTCCCGGGAGATGCAGCAGATCATCGCCCTCCTGGGCGGACGGAATGACGCGCTGCTGTTCGGCGTGGGCGACCTGTATGTGACCGTATTCGGCGGGCGCACCCGGCGGCTGGGGGTGCTCCTCGGCGCCGGAGCCAAATTCACCGAGGCGCAGGAGATCCTCAAGGGTGTCACGCTGGAATCGGTGGCGATCATCCGGGTGCTGGGAACCTATTTGGGGGATCGGCTCCCGCAGTTCCCGCTGATGGAGCACATCTATCGCCGCATCACGGAAAACACACTCCCGGAGATCCCCTGGGACGCCATGCGGTGCGATTCCTTTGAAGCCTGATTTCCGGGAATGACCCATGAGACCGCAAAGCGGCCGGCAGATAAGCCGGCCGTTTTTTGTTGGCCGCTTTTTGGCTGGCCGCGACACGCAGCAGGGCCTTGCCCCGGTAGGCAATACGTTCACTTGCCGCCGGACCGCCGAGCGCAGCCGACAGCGGCATTTTAATTTTTCACATTTTCGCGACAATAATCTACATTGTCCCGCGCCGGTATCTATGCTATAATTGCGACATACAAACGGGATAAAATCGGGACAATTGCCGAAAAGAGGGACAAATATGGCGCATACCATCCGAGAACGGTTTGCACAGATCGGCGGACAGCTCCGCACGGTGGGCGCGGGGGCGGTCAGCTATGTATTCTTCGCCGACGCGCATTTGGACGAATATTTGCGCAAGGATGCCGCCGGTGCGCTGCGGGTATACGAGGACGACAGCACCGTAGAGCGGCGGATCGCCCGGTTCATGAGCCATCTGGAAGAAGCGGTGCATTTCGCCAACGATACTCCGGAGATCGACTTCGTGACCATGGGCGGCGATATGCTGAACGCATACAGCATCCGGGGCAAGCAGGCGGTGCTGGACACTCTCAACCGGGCACTGTCGCCGCTGCAAAGCTGCCGCAAGCCGGTGGTGTTCGCCTTCGGCAATCACGACGACAACGGCTTCCAGACCCTCAACCCGGACATCCCCGCCCTGCGCCCCGAGTGGCTCATCAGCGATATGGACTGGCGGGATCGGGTGCTGGACCGCTATCCCGGCGCCGAAAGCCGGGTGCACGACGAGCGCTATCCGTACTCAAAGTATTTCTACATGGATCTGCCCGACAAGCATACCCGCATTGTGGTGCTGGATACCATGGATATGCGCAAGCCCTTTGACGCGGCCGGCACCGTGACGGACATGACCAACCGGCTCCCCCGTTTCTGGTACACCGACCAGCAGCTGGACTGGCTATGCCGCCGGGCTCTGCGTGCGCCGGACGGCTGGGATTATGTTCTCATCTCCCACATGGGCATCCAGTCGGATACCAGCGATAACTGCCGCAACGGAGACAGGCTCCGGGCGGTGCTGCAAGCCTTTCAGCACCGAGGCACGGTTTCACTGGCCTATACCGACATGGACGGAACCCCCGCGGCCATCGAGGCGGACTTCAGCCCGCTCCGGGAGAGCAGGCTGTTGCTCTATCATTTCGGCCATCAGCACGCGGAGCTGGTGCATTACAGCCCGGACATCGACCTGTGGCAGGTGGCGACAGGCTGCGAAAACGCCTGGGGCGGATGCGGCGATGCCGCCGGGGACAAGAGCCTGCCCTGGGTATACATGACCGACCGCACCGAGGGGACGGAACGGGAGACCTGCTTCGACGTATTCTCCGTCCACCGGGAGGTGGGATACAAATTCAATGTGGGGCCGGGCCAGGACGCCGTGATGAAGCGGTGAGGGCCGCCGACCCATCGGGCTATCGACTGCGCCCCTTGCGGGGCGCGCGGGATGCAAGAGCCAAAAACAGTTTCAGCGGAGGGATCGCATTGAAAACCTTGACAAGGATCGAAACCTGCCCCGGAGAGGGCATCTACCGGCGGAGCGAAACGGTGGAAATGAACGATTTCCCCGCCAATACCGAATGGGGCATCGTCAACGTATACGACGACGTGCAGTATCAGGAGGTGCTGGGCTTCGGCGGCGCTTTCACGGAATCCTCCGCCTATCTGTATGCGCAGCTGAGCGAGGCGGATAAGCGGCGGTTTCTGGAGCTGTATTTCAGCCGGGATACCGGCATCGGCTACAATTTCGGCCGCTGCCACATCAATTCCTGTGATTTCTCCCTGGGAGTCTATGCCTCGGTGGAGGAGGGCGACCGGACGCTGGATTCCTTTCAGCTGGACCGGGAAAAGCGCTATATTCTGCCGTTCCTGAAGGATGCGCTGGCCCGCTGTCCGGAGGAGCTGGTGCTGTTCGCCTCCCCGTGGAGTCCGCCGGCCTACATGAAGGACAATCGGGATATGCTCCACGGCGGCAAGCTGCTGGAGGAATATAAGCACGTGTGGGCGCACTACTACGCCCGCTATATCCGGGCCATGGCCGCCCAGGGGGTGACGATCCGCGCCGTTTCCGTCCAGAACGAGCCGAATGCCGTCCAAACCTGGGAGAGCTGCAATTATTCCGCTCAAGAGGAGGCGGATTTCATCGACCGGTATCTCATCGACGCGCTGGACGCGGAGGGGCTGGGCGACGTGCGGATCCTGATCTGGGATCACAACAAAGAGAGCGTCTATGACCGGGCAAAAGCCGTTCTAAGCAACCCGCGGGTCAACGAGCGGGTATGGGCGGTATCCCACCACTGGTATTCCGGCGACCATTTCGAGGGGCTGGGGCTGGTGCATGAGCAGCTGCACAAGCCCCTCATCTGCGGCGAATTCTGCGGGCCGATCACCGAGGACGTGAACGCGCTGGCAGAAAAATACGGCGTGGAGATCTGCGAAAACTTCAACCACTTTGACATCGCCTCCTGCGACTGGAATCTGCTGCTGGACCAGAACGGCGGGCCCTACCACAACCGCACCCAGAAAACCGAGGGCGACCTGTTCGAGAACAAGGAGGACGGCTGCTATGCGCCGATCCTGTACGACACCGACCGGGGCGAGCTGGTGGTGACCCCCATCTATCACTATATCGGCCACTTCTCCCAATATGTGCAGCGGGGCGCCCGGCGGGTGGCGACCACCAAACACAGCCGGGAACTGTACACCTGCGCATTCGTCAACCCGGACGGCAGCCGGGTGTGCGTGGTGGTCAACACCTCCGACAAGCCGCAGTTCGCCACCCTGCGCTATCACGGCGGCTGCACGAAAAATGTGATGAAACCCCATTCCATTATGACACTGGTATTTTAGGAGTTGATGCGATATGAAACGGCAGCAGGCATTTATCGACAACGGCAAGGGGTTCCTCAAGGGCGGGCTGCACTGCCACACCACCCGCTCGGACGGAAAGCTCACCCCGGAGGAGGTGCTGGCCTATGCTAAGGGACAGGGCTACGACTTCATGGCCTTCACCGATCACCAGATCTATAATCTGAAGAACTTTGCCCCGGAGACAGGGCTGCTGGTGATCCCCGGCATGGAATACGGCAACGATCTGGAAAAGGGGCACGGCTTCCGCTGCTACCACACGGTGTGTCTCGGCCCCTCCAAGGAGGACGGCAACGGCTTCGAGCAGGATGAAACATTCGCGTGGGGGTCTGCAAAGAATTCCGAGGAATACCAACCCTGGCTGGATGAAATTCACGCGAAAAAGAATCTGACGATCCTCTGCCATCCCCAATGGAGCAGCACCAGCGCCAAATACTTTGAGACCCAGCAGGGCAATTTCGCCATGGAGGTCTGGAACAGCGGCAGCGCCCTGTTCGGCGACTGCGACGGCGACGCGGCCTACTGGGACGAGCTGCTGGGGAAAGGCATCCGCTGGTACGGCGTGGCGACGGACGATTCCCACTCTCAGAACGATCTGTGCAAGGGCTGGGTGATGGTCAAGGCCGATAAGCACATCAACGCCATTCTGGCCGCACTGGAGCGGGGCGAATTCTACTCCTCCTGCGGCCCGGAGATCTACGATTTCTACGTGGAGGACGGCAAGGCGATCATCGACTGCTCGCCGGTGGCCCGGGTGCGGCTGCAAAGCGATC
The DNA here is from genome assembly GCA_002431285.1 of Ruminococcaceae bacterium UBA5905. Lineage (GTDB taxonomy): Bacteria > Bacillota > Clostridia > Oscillospirales > Acutalibacteraceae > UBA5905. The sequence continues at coordinate 67,422 of DJEF01000019.1, forward strand.
GGCATCCCAACCGGGTGACGGTGGATGAGACGGGCGCTCTTACCCACGCCGAGTTTGACATCGAGCATTATTGGGCCGGGCCGTACGATTATGTCCGCATCACTCTGGTGGACAAGGAGGGCCGAAAAGCCTGGACGAACCCGATCTTCCTGTAATGGGCAATACAAAAGAGGAAGTCCGACCCCGCGGGGTCGGACTTCTTTTTTTGCCTTGTGCGGATGTCAGTGGCGCTCCACCTTGAGCAGAAACGGCAGGTTATCGTCCTGCTCGGTCATGTATTTATTATTGACATTGGAGCGGGAGAGATCGTGGCTCACATTCATGCGGCGATATTTTTCCGGAGAGATGCCCATGTATTTTTTGAAGGCGTTGGAGAAATACGGCTGATCGGAATAGTTGAGCAATTCGGCGATCTCCTTGATCTGCAGCTTGGATTCCAGCAGCAGAGAGGCCGCGATCTCGATGCGCCGCTTTGTGAAATACTGATGCGGGGTCATATTATAGGTGCGCTTGAAGATATTGATGACCTGCGCCTGAGAGATACACAGCTGCCGGGCGATCTCCGCCAGAGAAAGTTCCTTCTGATAGATGTTGTCGTCCAGCATTTTTTTGATCCGGTTAAAGAGACCGTCGAAGGAAAAGGTTTGCTGCGATCGGTACAGCTCCTGCACGATCCGATGGAACTGCACGGACGCATCGAACATGATGTCCTCCGTGGGGCGGCGGCTGTTGGTGATATCGTAGAGGGTATCGAAATACTCCTTCTTCCCGAAATTCTTGAAAACGATCACATCGTTCAGCCCGTAGGAATAGATCAGACTGGACACCAGCGTGCCGTCCAGATTGAACCAGATCTTATCCCAGGACTGATCGGGATAATAGCGATGGTCGCTGCCCTTGGGCAGCAGATACACGTCCCCCACCCGGACGGTAAACTTGCGGCCGTTGCAGAAAAGCGTGCCGGAGCCGCCGTATATATACTCCAGAATATAGCAGTAGCTCTTTTCCCGGTGTACGATATACTGCTCGTCGCAGTTGGTGATGCCGGAGATCTCGATATTGAACGGAAAATCCGTGGGGTTAAACGGGAATGAATTGATGCGCTCGTTGTTCATAAACCGACCCTCCTGACACGCCTGATGGATTTATTATACCAAAACGAATCAAAAATGCAAGATATATGTTCAAAACGTCCGCCCCGTCCATCGTGAGTTGGGATATAAGTAAAATTATGGCAAATTTTTGGTAGACTTATTGTAAGATATACACGTAAAATTTTAATTTTTCACATTATTTCACGTTTTTTTCACATTGTTTCGCCCTTGGATATATGCTATAATTATCTCGCAAATCAAGCCCGACTATTTTATGCTTTTTGCATATTGCTGTACGTGTCCATTCTGGTAGACGGTCTTAGCTTTGCAATACGACAAAAAATGATTGCAAGAAGGAGGCAGGATACTATGTATCCGAGGAAAAAGTGTGCGATACTGATGCTGTGTGCGATTCTTCTATTCAGCTTTGCCGGATGTAAGAACGACGAAGAAAAACCGCAGCCGGGCAAGGACCCCACTTCTTCGCAGGTGAGCGACAACAGTTCGGACAGCTCTTCCGAGTCCGACGGACCGGCGGACGATAATCCGAGCAGCGATCCCGGAACGATCTCAAAAGGCAATACGGGCAACAACTCCAACACAGGAGGCAACCAGAGCGGCTTCGGCTATCACACCGACCGGTATGTGCCGACCGCCTCGGGCTCGGATTCCTCCGGCGGCTCGACCGTCTCCAGCCTCAAATACACGGCCGTTTCCTGGGACGGGCCGGCGGGCTATACCATCGTCGTGCCGAAGGACAACGCGCAGGCTGCCTCAGCCGCCAAGCTGGTGCAGCAGTATTTCAGCAAGAATGCCGGCGTCAGCCTGAGCATCGTCACCGACGATACGGCGGCGAAAGATAAGGAAATTCTCATCGGCAAGACAAAGCGCCATACCTACAAGGCCGCCGAGGGCGAATATTTCGCCAAGCTCTCCGGCAAGAAGCTGGTCATCGGCGGCGGCCACGACGCCATGGTGAAGGCGGCGGCGCAGGCTTTTGCCCGCCTCCCCTACAAAAAGGGCACGGCCAACGAATTCTCGGTGCAGTCGGATTTCACGGCGACGCGGCTGGGATACAGCTATGTGTGGGGCGATGAATTCGAGGGCACCGCGCTGGACACCGACCTCTGGTGCCGGGCCACCAAGATGAGCGCCACGGCGGAAATGATGCTGGATAACACCGACCGCACCGCGCGGGTGGAGGATGGCCAGCTGAAGATGTTTGCCACCCGCTACTGGGACGCCAAGCGCGCCGGCATCGAATATGCCGCACCCTGGTCGGTGACGACCATCGACACCATGAGCTGGCGCTACGGCTATGTGGAGATGCGTGCCCGCGTGCCTTTTGTGCGCGGCGCGTGGCCGTCCTTCTGGACCTCCAGCTACGGCTCTCTGGGCCCCAAGACCTCCTACGATTACAGCGTCGAGGTGGATATTTTTGAGGTATTCTCCAGCACCGACACCCTGGCGCCCAACGTCCATAAATGGTATGACGACGGCAATCACACCATGTGGGCGGACGAGAACGAGAAATACGTATTCAATTCGCCGGATCTGAAGGATGAATACCACATCTACGGCTTCGAGTGGACGCCGACCGAGATGAGTATGTATGTGGACGGCATCAAGTATTACACCTACGATCTGACCAAGAACTTCGACGACGGCGCGTCGGGGATGGGCGGCTTTGAGATGCAGCTGCATCTGATCCTCAACAACCATCTCTTCACCCAGTCCAGCGACTATAAGCCCTATGACGGCTGCGAAATCTATCCGGCGGATCTGCCCGTGGAATACGACATCGACTGGCTGCGCCTGTATCAGAAAGACGACGGTGTCAGCAAGCTGTATACCAAGTGATCTCCCCCTGCGCTCCCTGACGGTTCGGCGTAAATACTAAGAAAAGGAGTCATAGCAATGAAACTAAGCGTTCTTCTGAAAGCTCGAAAAGCATTGGCGTTTCTCCTGACTTTTGCATTGGTGCTGTCAACGGCGGCGGTCATGACCCTCCCGACGGCAGCGGACACGGTGGATGTATGGGACGGCACCACCGCCGACGGCTATGCCGGCGGCACGGGCACGGCGGAGGACCCCTATCAGATCGCCACGCCGGAGCAGCTGGCACGGCTGGTCGGCGTAGATGTGCTGGGGTATTCCGATAATACCAACAACGCCTCCCGCAACAAGTTCTACAAGCTGACCGCGGACATCTATCTCAACGATGTGTCCGATTCCCGGTGGTATGAACAGGACGGACTCAACACCTGGTATACCGGTACCAACAGCCGCTTTGTCGGCAGTCTGGACGGAGCCGGGCATACCATCCGGGGGCTGTATTTTGCTGCCGACGCCGGGTATGCCGGCCTGTTCCCGGTGATCGACGCCTATGAGGCCGACCGGTACTTCAAGAATCTGGCCATTGCGGATTCCTATATCTGCGCCAGCAGCATGGCCGGGGCGATCGCCGCCCGCGCCTACGGAACTAACAACCACGGCTTTACCTTCGACCGGTGTTATGTGACAGATACCGTGGTCGTGCACGCCACCAATGTGGGCGGCACCGCCCCCTGGTGCGGCGGTTTTGTCGGCTTCTCAACAACCGGAAAAGAGACCCCTTATTCGTTCACCGATTGCGCCATGTTGGCGAAAGCCAAGGACGGCGGCCATTTGAAATACGGTCTTATCGGTATAAACCTTACCTGGAGCGGTTCCATGTCCATGTCCGTACGGAATTCCTTCGCCTGCGCCGACGAATGGCAGGGTCTCACCCTGTCCGGGAGTGTGGATGCCTCCCATCTGGTATCCGACCCGGAGACCATCCGGGGCGACGCGGCCAGAACGGCTATGCCGAATCTGGACTGGGATACGGTGTGGATGCCGACGGCGGATGGCTACCCGGTGTATAAGGCCGCAGAGGTGGATGTGAACGGCAAGGTCGGCGCGGTGTGGGAAGGCGTGGTCGCCAAGGGCTATGCCGGCGGCACAGGTACCGCGGAAGATCCGTACCTCATCGAGACCGCCAACCAGCTGGCCTATCTCGTCAAGCACGACATCATCGACCTGGGCGGCGGCAACTCCAGCAACACCATGGGCAAATACTACAAGCTGGCGGCGGATATCTATTTGAACAACGTCGCCGATCCGGACTGGAAAACGCACGCCCCCAATTCCTGGTATTCTTCAGGCAGCGGCGCCCGTTTCGGCGGCAATCTGGACGGAGACGGCTATACGATCTACGGGCTCTATTATGACGGTGAAGGCGCCGCCGGTCTGATCTCCTATGCGGATATCTGGTCCTACGATATCACCATCAAGAATGTGACCCTGTCCGATTCCTACATCAAGACCACCCACAGCTTTGCCGGCGGACTGATTGGATTTGTATACGGCACGGATGCAACGGACAGAACTCTGACGGTAGAGGGTTGTTTCGTTGACGACAACGTCACCGTGTGGTCGACCGCCGCGGGCGGCTATGTCGGCGGTTTGGTAGGCTGTCTGCACAACAAAAACAAGAGCCACTACACCTTTGTGGATTGCGGCGTTCTGGCCGATGTCAAAGGGGAAACTTGGAAGAACTGCGCCGGTCTGGCCATCGCCGGCGGCGCGGGGGTTTACCGCATCGAGCGGTGCTTCGCTTTCCCCCGTCTGGTGATCGACTCCTACGGCAACGCCTACGACAATACCGATTCCCACATTCTGGCCGAGCAGAGCGCGCTGCTGGAAATCCGCGGCGAGCAGGCGAGAACGACCATGGCCGATCTCGATTGGGAGAACAGCGCTTTCACCCCCGTGAAAAACAGCTATCCCCGGCTGAAACTGGTGTCCCAGCGTCTGGGAGATCTCAACTGCGACAACGTATGCGACACCGCCGATCTGGCTTTCCTGCAACAGCATCTGCTGGGGGTTGCCGCAGCCGCTGTATTTGACGCCAACTGCGACGGCGCATCGGATATCCGGGATCTGGTCGACCTGAAAGAAAAGGTCGATGCCTTCGTCGGCCCCGACAGCGCCTATGTCCCCGCCGGCTACGGTCTGGTGTGGAATGACGAATTCCGCGGCCGCACCATCGACACGGCCAAGTGGCGTACCGAACCGGCGGGCAACCGGATGACCGGCACCGACGAGCTGGGCTGCTTTGACGACGGCACGGTGCGGTCCGTCGGCGACGGCGGGCTGAAAATGACCGCCTTGAAAAATCCCAAACCGGACGAATACAACGGCAGCCAGTACATCACCACCACCTCCATCTCCACCGAGAACCGGATGAGCTTTAAGTACGGCTATCTGGAGGTCAAGGCCAAGGTTCCCTATAAGAAAGGATGCTGGCCGTCCCTGTGGCTGCGCAGCCCCCATGCGGTGCAGGTCGAGGGAGAGACCGGTCTGGACGACTACAATATGGAGATCGACGTGATCGAGCCTTTCGGCTTTACGGATAAAAACCGCATCACCATCCACGAGACCAACAAGAACGATTCAAACGACCACCGGCAGCTGGCCACCGGCGACTATACGTTCGGCGATGCCGCCGATCTGGCCAATGAATACCACGTGTACGGATTCCTGTGGACCGAGAGCGCCATGAAGTTCTATGTGGACGGCGCGGAGTTCGCCTCCTTCTCCATGGAGGCGCTGCGGGAGATGGGCTATGTGAGCAGCTTCGACGATACCGTGAATATCCTGTTCAACAACCATCTCTTCACCGCTTCCAGCGAGTTCAACGGCGGCGACGAGGACAACATCATCGAGAATCACGAGGACAGCCTGCCGTCCGCCTATGTGGTGGACTACATCCGCCTGTATCAGCAGGAGAATTCCGGCAGCGTTCTGCTGCTCCGGTGAGCTGACAGACCCTCGCGAAACGAACAATGCATTCGGCAAGACAGGTTTCTGTCTTGCCGAACTGAGAATACCCGGCCCGGATCCGCGGGTATTGTCAATTCGGCAAGAACACCTGGAGCATATAAAAGGAGTCAGTGTTGCAATGAGCAAACGAGCAATGAAACGCCTGCTGCCCCTGGGAATGGCCCTGCTGATCACGGCGAGCGCCTTTCCCCTTGCGGCGGAAACGACCCCGCCCGCCGCAGCCACAGACGGCGCCGTGCCGTCCGTCACCACGGACAAGGCGGAACAGCGCGTCTCTTATAAGGATTATATAGCCGGTCAAACGGCGGGGAACGCAACGGCGAGCATTGTCTTGACAGCCGCCGACGGGCTGCTGCACGGCACGGATGTGTCCCGCCGGTCCGACTATAAAGGAAAAGACGCCGTCGTATGGGAAACCGGTACGGGCAGCGTGGAATGGCGGTTTGCGGTTCCGGCGGACGGTCTGTATACCCTCCGGCTGGTGTATGCGTCGATGACGACCGGCGTGGACTACACCTTCGGCCTGAAGCTGGACGGCGGCGCACCTTTTGCAGAGGCGGAGAGCCTGTCCTTCCCGCGGCTTTGGCAGAATGCGCAGGCGGAATTCAAAACCGACCGGATGGGCAACCAGCTGACCCCCGAGCAGCAGGAGATCGACGGCTATGCGGAGGTTCTGGCCCGCAGCAGCACCGGAGAGACCGTCGATCCCTTTGCCGTTTGTCTCACCGCCGGCGAGCACAGCCTTGTGCTGGAGAACCCCCGGCAGGCGGTGGCGGTGGCGCAGCTGATTCTGGAGGCGCCCGAATCCGTCCCGGCCTATGAAAGCTTGACCGCGCCCGACGGGGGTGCGGCGCTGCAGGCGGAGCCTATCGTGATCCAAGGCGAGAGCGCCGTGATCAAGACCGCCTCCAGTCTCATCCCGAAATCGGACAATTCCAACGCCGGTATGACGCCGAACGATCCGTTGCTGACGAAACTCAACTATATCGGCGGTACCTCCTGGCAGGATGCGGGACAGTTCCTCACCTGGGAATTCGAGGTGCAGGAGACCGGCTACTATTCGCTGGGGTTCCGGTATCGGCAGAGCGACGTCATCAATGCCGAAAGCTGGCGCTGGCTGAGAATCGACGGAAAGACCCCCTTCGCCGAGGCTAAGGGGATCCGGTTCCCCTATTCGGCCAAGTGGGAATTCATGGAGTTCGCCGACGGAGATACGCCCTACTATTTCCTACTGGAAAAGGGCCCCCACACGCTGAGTCTGGAGGTCACTCTGGGCGCGATGGCCGAGTATTTCTACCGGCTGTACGGTATTGTGGAGCAGCTGGGCGACAAATACATCGACATCGTGAAGATCACCGGCGCTACCCCCGACGTGAATCTGGACTATGAGCTGTTCACCCAGATTCCGGATCTGGAATCCACCTTCACCGCCTGCAATGAGGAGATGCAGGCGCTGGTGCAGGATCTGGAGAACTTCACCGGCAAGCGCAGCAGCCAGTATATCTCCGCCATCGAGAACATGATGCGGGTTATCAAGAATATGCTGGACCGTCCCTATACCGCGCATCAGTATGTCAGCGATTACTATTCCAATTACAGCTCTTTAAGCTCCTGGCTGTACGATATGAAGAAGATGCCCCTGTGTCTGGACACCATCCAGTGGGCGCCCGTGGGACAGGACTTCGTACATAAAAACGCCAGCCTGTACAAGCGCTTTTCATACAGCGTCAGCCGTCTGGTGATGTCGTTCCTGGAAGATTATGTGGCGGATGCCAAAAACAACAGCGGCGAGGAAAAATCCCTGAAGCTGTGGGTGAACTGGGGTCGGGATCAGGCCACCGCGCTGGATACGCTGATCCGGGATTCTTTCACCACGAAAACCGGCATCGCCGTCAATGTGGAGATCACCAACGCCTCTCTGGTCAACGGTCTCCTGTCCGGCAATTACCCGGATATGGCCCTGCACATGACCCGCACCGAGCCGGTGAATCTGGGCATCCGGGGTGCGCTCACCGATCTGTCGCAGTTCGAGGACACCGCAGCCGTGCTGGAACGGTTTCAGCCGGGGGCGGAGACGCCCTACCGGTATAACGGGCAGCTGTACGCCCTGCCGGACACCCAGAGCTTCTATCTGATGTTCTACCGCACGGATATCCTGAAAAATCTGGAGCTGACGGTGCCTGCGACCTGGGACGAATTCCTCTATACCTCCGCTATCATTCAGCGGAACAACATGAACATCTATGTGCCCTATACGATGATCTCCTCATCGGCGACCATCAATACCGGCATCGGAAGTCTCAATCTGTTCGCCACCCTGATGGGGCAAAAGGGCCTGTCTCTGTACAACAAGGAGCTGAACGCCACCTCCCTCACCGGCGTGGAGGAGATCGGCGTATTCGACCTCTGGACGAGTTTCTATACCGATTACGGCTATCAGAAGGAAGCGGATTTCTATAACCGGTTCCGCGCGGGCACCATGCCGCTGGGCATTGCCCCCTACACCACCTATCTCACCCTGTACAGCGCCGCTCCGGAGATCAAGGGCCGCTGGTCGGTGGCCTGTGTGCCCGGCACGACCGGCGGCAACGCCACCGTCGCCGGGGGCGGCACGGGATGCGCCATCATCAAGCGTTCCTCCAATCAACAGGAGGCTTGGGAATTCCTCAAATGGTGGACCTCCGCAGACACCCAGACCCGGTATTCCAACAATGTGGAATCGCTGCTGGGGATGCTGGGGCGGCAGGCCACGGCCACGGTGGACGGTCTCAAAAATCTGGCGTGGGACAGCGAGGATTTCGCCACGATCAACGAGCAATGGTCCCGTGTGCAGGAGGTCCCGGAGGTTCCCGGCAGCTACTATCTCGGCCGTGCGCTGGATCAGGCGTATTGGTCTGTGCTGAATGACGGCGTGAACGCCAAGGACGCCATCGTCAAGTGGAGTATGACGGCAGACAGCGAGATTCAACGCAAAATCCAAGAATACAGCTAAGGAGATCAATCGCATGAAAGGCAAACGAGCGCTTACGGCCGGCAGAAGCGAAAGCTTTCGGGAACAGCTCCCGATGATTTTGCTGCTGGTTCCGTTTCTCACCTTTTTTCTGGTTTTTACGATCCTGCCGATCTTATCCTCGATCGTATTGAGCTTCACCTCGTATGATATGCTGTCGCTGCCCAAATTCACGGGGATCGGCAACTATATGCGGATGTTCGTCGAGGACGAGGTGTTCGCAATCGTGCTCAAAAATACGGTTGCTCTGGCCGTGGTGGTCGGTCCGGCGGGATTTATGCTCGCCTTTCTGCTGGCCTGGCTGGTCAACGAATTTTCCACCGGGCTGCGCACCCTGTTTTCTTTCATGTTCTATGCGCCGTCCCTGGTGGGCAACGCCTATTTCATCTGGAAGATCGCCTTCAGCGGCGACAGCTACGGCTATATCAACAGTCTGCTGCTGTCCATCGGCATCACCACAGAACCCATCGTCTGGCTCAAGAGTCCGCAGTATCTGTTCACGATCGTGGTGATCGTGCAGCTGTGGCAGAGTATGGGCGTATCCTTCCTGTCCAACATCTCCGGCCTGCAGAACGTGAGCCAGGACCTGTATGAAGCCGGCGCCATTGACGGCATCCGGAACCGGTGGCAGGAGCTGCGGTATATCACCCTGCCCTCCATGTCCCATATGCTGCTGTTCAGCGCCGTCATGCAGATCCAGAGCAGCTTCTCCATCAGCGCTGTGGCGGTGGAGCTGGCGGGCTATCCCAGCGTGCAGTATTCGGTGGATACCATCGTCACCCATATGTCGGATATGGCGACGGTGCGGTATGAGCTGGGCTACGCCTCGGCCATCGCGGTGATCCTGTTCGGCATGATGGCGATCACCCGGTTCATCATCGGTAAGGCCTTAAACACGGTCAGCAGGTAGGTGGTCTAAATGAGTAAGAATCGCATCGGTCTCAATGGGATACTCCATCCGGGAAAGTCCATGGTATCCCGCTATACCCGCTCCACTTTCGGGAATATCTGCTGCTGTGTGTTGATCGTTGCCGCGGGTCTGTTCAGTATGCTGCCGCTGATCTATGCGGTGGTCACGTCTTTCAAGCCCATCGACGAGCTGCTGATCTTCCCGCCCACGTTCTTTGTGCGCCGCCCGACGCCGGAAAACTATGTGGCGCTGCCCACACTGCTCTCCAGCCTGTCGGTGCCCCTTTCCCGGTATGTGTTCAACAGCCTGTTCATCACGGTGGTCACTTCCGTGCTGAACATCCTCTTTTCGGCGATGGCGGCTTTCTCCCTCTCCAAAGGAACCTACAAAGGCCGCAACGTGATCTTTCTGATCATCCAGTTCGCCCTGATGTTTAACTCCTATACCCTGTCGGTGCCCCAGTATCTGATCTTCTCCAAGCTGCATATCGTCAACACCTACTGGGTGTACATACTGCCGCAGTTGGCGGGGACGCTGGGCGTATTCCTGATCAAGCAGTATATCGAGGGCTATGTGCCCAACGCACTGCTGGAGGCCGCCAAGATCGACGGCGCCGGGTATTTCCGGATGTTCTGGCGCATTGTGATGCCCATCATCAAGCCGGCCTGGCTGACGGTGACGCTGTTCGCCTTTCAGGGCATCTGGTCGGCCATCCCCAACGGCACGATCTTCTCCGAAAAGCTGAAAACCCTGCCCCAGATCGTGACCCAGGTGACGGCGGGCGGCACGGCCCGCACCGGCAGCGCCATGGCGCTGACCACGATCATGATGATTCCGCCCATCCTCGTCTATCTGATCTCCCAGAGCAACGTGGTGGAAGCCATGAGCAGCGCCGGTATCAAAGAATAAGCAAAGGAGCTGAGACCTATGTACAAAAAAACCGGGCGATTGGTCGCCGCGTTGCTGTCTGTCCTGTGTCTGGCCTCCTCTGCTTTCTGCACCGTATCCGCCGCATCGGTGGATCAGGTTCCCTACGAGAGTTATACCTACTGGGAAAACATCAGCGACACACGCAAGGCGGTCTATAACCGCCCCATGTACGAAACCGGCTGCGTGCTGGGGGCGGCGGATTTCGGCGTAAAAGCCTATACCGCCGTCAACGACGTCTGCACCGACCGCGACCGCCACGTATACCTTCTGGACAATGCGGCGCGGATCACGGTGCTGGATCAGAACTACCGATTTCTCTATGAGATCGGGGCGGTCACGGCGGCGGACGGCACAGAATACGATTATACCGGCGCCCAGAGCCTCTATGTCCACAGCGACGGCACCATCTTCATCTGCGATACGGACAACGCCCGCGTGCTGCGCGTGGATCCGAACGGCACGCTGCGGGATGTCTATGTGCTGCCGGAATCCCCGCTGATCCCGGAGGATTTCACCTTCAAGCCCCTGAAAGCCGTCATGGACTCCCACGACTATCTGTATGTGCTCAGCGACGGCTCCTACTACGGCGCGCTGCTGTACGCACCGGATAAGAGCTTCACCGGCTTTTACGGAGCAAACAATGTAACGACGAACATTGCCACCGCCATCAAGAGCGTGTTTGAGCGGGTATTCACCAACAATGTGAAGAAGAGCGCCAGTGCCCGGAATCTGCCCTATTCCTTCGTGGACATTGTGATCGACCACAACGATTTCATCTACACGGCCACCGGCAAAACCTCCACCTATAACCGCAAGGGGCAGATCAAAAAACTCAATCCCGGCACCGGCAACAACATTCTGAATTCCGAGGACACGGATTTCACCGACGACGGCTTCAACACCACCTTCAACAACGGCACCCAGATCGAGCAGGATATCGTGGGGCTGGAGGTGACGGACAGCGGATTCGTCTATTGCGTGGAATCCCAGTTCGGCCGGGTATATCTGTATGATCGGTCGTGCCGTATGCTCACCGCTTTCGGCGGCGGCATGGGAAGCGGCGCCCAGAAGGGCACCTTCTCGGCGGCCAATGCGCTGACCCTCAACGGAACCGACGTGATCGTCAGCGACAAGCTGAAAAACACCATCACCGTATTCACCATCACCGACTACGGCAAACAGGTGATGGACCTCATCGACATCACGCTGGACGGAAAATACACCGAGGCGGAGCGGGGCTGGCAGGAGGTTCTGGCGCAGGATAACAATTTCCAGCCCGCGTACAGCGGCCTGGCGCGGGCAAACCTGACCGCCGGCAATTATAAGGAATCCATGGAACTGGCCAAAAAAGGCTATGACCGGGAGACCTACCAGCTGGCCTTTGAGTTTTATCGCAAGAACCTGCTGCGGCAGTATTTCTGGGTGCTGTTTCTGGCGGCAGTGGTCATTTTGGGCGGGCTGATCGCTTTCTTCATCGTCTCGTCCAAGCGCAAGATCACCCTGATCAAATCCAGACAGCTGCGGCTGATGTTCCGTACGCTGGCCCATCCCGTGCTGACCTTTGACGAGATCAAGGAGAAGAAACAGGGCTCCGTGACCATCTCGGTGGTGCTGATCGTCCTTTTCTACATCACGGCGGTGATCCAGGTGCTGGGCGGCGGATTCCTGTTCACCCAATACGACCCGGTGAATTTCAACTCCATCTGGGTGCTGGTGCGCAGCGCCGGACTGGTAGTGCTGTGGGTGCTCAGCAACTGGATGATCACCACCCTGATGCAGGGAAAAGGCACCCTCCGGGAGATTCTGATCGTCACCAGTTACAGCCTGCTGCCGATCCTCATCGAGCGGTTCCTGCGGCTGATCCTCACGAATGTGCTGCTGCCCTCCGAGGCGATGTTCCTCAGCGGCTTCGATGCGCTGGCCATCGGCTACACCTTCCTGCTGATGATCATCGGGCTCATCAAGATTCACGATTTCAGCATGGGACGGCTCATCGGCTCCAGTGTGCTGAGCGTCGGCTGGCTTTCGGTGCTGGTCTTCCTGATGGTGCTGGTGGGGATGCTGATCCAGCAGATCGGCGGCTTTGTTCTGACGGTATTGCTGGAATTGATTTCGTAGACTGGAGGAATTGTTTTTGAGTCGGAAAAAGTGTTTTGCTTCGGCTTGCGCGGCCCTGCTGTTCCTGACGTTTCTGTGCGGCTGCCAATCCGAAAGCTCTCAAAAAACGGGTTCCTATGATTCCGATATACAGTCCTCCGACATTTCGGACACATGGATCGCGGAAAACGAGCACTACCGTCTGGAGCTGAATGAGATCTCCATGGGGGTAACGCTCACGGATCGGCAAACCGGAAACACCTACGGCACCAATCCGCAGGCATCGGGCGAACAGCAGTTTGACGAGCTGGGAATGCCCATCAAGCGGCATCCCCAGGTGGAATCGGTGCTGTTCATCGAATATCTGGATGTGGAGAAGAACACCACCTCCAAGCTGATCTCCTATTCGGCCGCCGTGCGGAGCGGGCGCACCGTCTGCGAAAAGGTGGAGAACGGCATCAAAATCTCCTATTATTTCGACGATGCCCAGATCATGGTGCCGCTCACCTATACCCTGCGGGAGACGGGAGTGGCCGTCTCGCTGGATCCGCGGGAGATACAGGAGAACGGCAATATGCTCATCTCGGTTTCGCTGGCGCCCTTCTGGTGCGCGGTGAGCAATACGGAATCCGACGGCTATCTGCTGTATCCCTCCGGTTCGGGAGCGCTGGTGTATGCCAAAGAGCTGTCTCAGCCGGGCGAGAGCTATTCCGATGAGGTATACGGCGCCGACGCCGCCAAAGAGGTGTGGGATAAGACCAGCACCACCAAGGCGATCCGGCTGCCGGTTTTCGGAGCCAAGGGCGCCGACACAGCCACCTGCGGCATCATCGAGCAGGGCGCGGAGTCCTGTCTGCTGGATCTGACCGTCGGCTCCACCTCGCTGGGATATTCCTCCGTGTATGTCACCTATCAGGTGCGCGGATATACGGCCAACATCAAGGAACTGTACAATAACCGCTATTATAAAGGGCTGGTCTACGCGGACGAGATGATCGACGCGCCCCTGACCATTGGCTACTATCCCCTGTCCGGCGATGACGCAAATTACAGCGGCATGGCGGCGGTCTACCGGGAATATCTCAACGAGACCGTGGGCACGGTGACTGAGGCCAGGACCTCGGCGCTCAGCATCACCGCCATAGGCGGCAGCCGGATCGCCAAGTCCTTCTTAGGCGTCCCGTACCAGACGCTCCTGCCCACGACCACCGTGGCGCAGGCAACGGAGATCCTGCAGGATCTGAAGAACGGCGGCGTGGACGTGTCGGCTTTCACCCTCAGCGGATACGGGAAATACGGCGTGGACACGGTGAAGCCGGCAGGCGGCTTTGACATCGCCGGCAAGCTGGGGGATGCCCGGTCGCTGCGCACTCTGCAAGAAACCTGCGCCGACGCCACCGATCTGTATTTTGACTTCGACACCGTCGCCTTTTCCCGCTCCGGCAGCGGATTTTCGGCCTATTTCGATTCCGCCGTCCGCGCCAATCGAAAGCAGGCGAAGATATACGATTTCAACATTGCGCTGCTGGGGCGCAAGACCGACTCCGCCTATTCTCTGCTGGCACGGGACCGGATCGGAGATTGCGCCGACAAGATTCTGAGCCGGGTGCAGAAATGGCAGCTGACCGGGATCGGACTGTCCTCTCTGTCCAATACGACCTATTCGGACTATTCCGATAAAACCGACAGCGCCTATTACGCCAAAGCGGGCTTCGGCCAGCAGGTGTCTGACGTATATGACCGCATCGGCGGGGCCGGTATCCGGATCGTGTCCCAGGACGCCAACGCCTATGCGGCTGTGCGGTCGGCTGCCGTATTCGACAGTCCGACCACCTCCAGCGACGCACTGGTGTTCGATGCGGACATTCCCTTCTACCAGATGGCCCTGCGGGGAAGAACGGCACTCTCCTGCGAGAGCATCAATCTGGTATCGGATCCCGCCGCACAGCTTTTGCGGGCGGTGGAGAGCGGCTCCGGACTGGCCTATACGGTGATCGCGGAATACGACACCGCCCTGATCGACGACAACCGGCCCCTGTTCTATAACAGCCGATACAGCGATCTGAAAGAGGGCATCATATCCGCCGCCGGAGAGCTGTCCGGGTATTACGCCAAGATCGGCGGCTCCGAGATCCGCAGCCACCGGATCGACCCGTCCGGACTGCGGGAAACGGTGTTTGCGAACGGAGTGACAGTATTTGTGAACTACACGGCGCAGGAGCTGAACTCACCGGCGGGACGCGTTCCGGCAAAGGGCTTCCTCGTTTGGGAGGGCAATGTATGAAAAAGAAAAAGTATCGGGGGATCGAGCAGATCAAGAGCCGGTACGGCTGGCTGTTCATCTCCACATGGCTGATCGGCGTTGTGTTCTTCTTTGCCATCCCGGTCATACAATCGGTCATCTATTCGTTCTCGCAAATGACCATCAACGAGGACGGCATCCGGACGGTTTTCATCGGTCTGAAAAACTATAAGTACATCATCGCCGAACACACGGATTACCTTAACTGGCTGAGTAAATCGGTGGGCAACTTCCTCTACTCACTGCCCATTATCGTGCTGCTGAGTCTGGTTCTGGCCCTGCTGCTGAACCAGAAATTCAAAGGGCGGCTGTTCTTTCGGGCATTATATTTCATGCCGGTCATCATCGCCTCCGGCGTGGTGATCGAGCTGATCTCCGGCATGACCTCCGCCGGCGATATCGCCAACAGCTCGGTATCCGAATCGGTGTCCGGCGGGATGTTCAGCGTGCAGGATGTCATCGCCATCCTCGACCTGCCCACCGAGGTGGCCGTGTATGTGCAGAAGATCATCGGCAACATTTTCAATCTGATCTGGAACAGCGGCATCCAGACGGTGCTGTTCATCGCCGGGCTGCAATCCATCCCCTCCAGCCTGTACGAAGCCAGCCGCGTGGAGGGCGCCACCAAATGGGAGGAATTCTGGTTTATCACTTTCCCGATGCTGTCCAATGTGACGCTGCTGGTGATGGTGTATACCATGGTGGAGCTGTTCATCAGCAACCGCAACGTGCTGGTGCTGAAGGTATACGATCTGATGCGGGCGGCCGTATACGACCAGACCTCCGCCATGATGTGGTTCTATTTTCTGGTCGTGGGCGCCATCATGGGCGTGGTGGTAGCCATCTATAAGAAATGTCTGCAAAACCGCTGGGCTTAAAGGGGGCGAGCACAAATGAAACGGACTAAGCGCAATGCAACGCCCCTCACGGCGCAGGAACGGGCCTACCGGCTGAAGAAAACGCTCCCCGCCGTATTGACCAGCATTTTCCGCATGGTGATGCTCATTGCCATCGGCTATGTGATCATCTATCCCCTGCTGTACATGGTCGTCACCTCCCTCGTCAGCCGGAACGGATTCTTCAACTCCTCCCGGGTGTGGATTCCCGAATCCATCAGCCCGCTGTTCAACTACAAGACGGCCTGGGAACTGCTGGACTACAACGTATCTTTCTTCGCAACCTTAAAATACGAGATCGTCAGCGCCCTCATCGAGGTAGCCGCCTGCGCCGTAACGGCCTACGGCTTCGCCCGGTTCAAATTCAAGGGCCGGGGGCTGCTGCTGGGCGTGCTGTTCCTGACCATCCTGGTGCCGGATATGCTGGTGATCATCCCCCGCATGGCCAACTATTCCAAATTCGATCCGCTGGGGCTCCTGGGGCTGATCCATAAACTGACCGGCGCCGACCTGCGGCCGAATCTGCTGGGGAGCGTCGCCGCCTTCTATCTCCCGTCGCTGTTCTCCATGGGGCTGCGCTCCGGCATCATCATCTTCATCTATATGCAGTTTTTCAGTTCCTTCCCCAAGGAGCTGGAGGAGGCGGCATGGATCGACGGCGCGGGACCGATCAAGACCTTTCTGAAGATCGCCGTCCCCTCATCGGGCGTGGTCATCACCACGGTGGTGGTATTCTCGCTCATCTGGCACTGGAACGACTATCTGCTGTGCGCGATGTATCTCAACGACGAGTATCCGCTGGCCATGTCGCTGAATATGCTGCCGACGAACCTCACCACTATGGGATATTACCTGAATCCGGAAACGCCGGAGACTCTGGCTTTCCAGATGGCCGGCTGTGTGCTGTTTGTCGCGCCCATGCTGCTCCTGTATATGATCCTGCAGCGGCGCTTCATCGAAAGCATCGACCGTGTCGGTATCACCGGCTGACCCTGTTGTATACACAATTCGCAAATCCATAAAATTCAGAAAAAAGGAGAAATCGCTATGTCAAGGAAAATCACCCGCATTTTCGCAACCCTCGCATGCCTTCTGATGATCCTGGCCATGATCGCGGGCTGCGGAAAATCCAAGCCCACCGTATCGTGGGAATCCTACTATTCCGACTATGACGGACCGACCCTGTCGGACAACACGTCCAAGTCGGATTCCGGCTCCTCGGCGGACGCTGACAACACCAGCGGAAACCAGAACAGCGGAAGCTCGAAATCCGGCAAGGATACCCCCAATGCCAACACCTCCACCGGCACGGTGAATCCGGAGAAATACCGGGGCACAACCGTGCGGTACGCCACCTGGAAAAACCCGTTCCAGAACGAGGACGGCAAGGTGATCGAGAAATTCCAGAAGAAATACGGCATCAAGGTGAAGATCGACACCGTGCCGCAGAGCACCTACGTGAGCGAAATCGCCGGCATGATCGCCGCCCATAACTCCCCCGATATCTTCTTCGACAACGGTTTCTTCCCGGCGTCCATCTCCTGTCTGCAGCCTCTGGACGCCATGCAGCTGAACCTGTCCGACGGCATCTGGGATCAGGGCATGATCAAGATGTCTACCCTGGGCGGCAAGCCCTTCCTCGTCAATACAGTGGGTAATATCTGGGCGGAAGTTGACTGTCTGTTTTACAACAAGAAGATCTTCACTGACAACAATATCACCACCCCCGAGGAATACTACAAGGCCAAGAAATGGAACTACGCAGCGCTGGAGAAGTGCATGACCGATCTGAAGAACGCCGGCTACATCGGCGCGTATGTGGATGTGCAGACGCTGCTGGCCTCCGCCGGAACGGGCTTCTACGGCTTTAAGGACGGCAAGATCACCAATGGCGTGAACGAGATGACCAACAATGTGCTGACCCGGATCGCCCAGTGGGTCAGCGACGGTCTGATCCGGAATCCGCTGGAGCGGAACCTGCTGCAAAACTTCATTAAGGGCAAGGCCGGCATCGCCATCACCAACGCATACGGCATGAAGGCCACCGGATACTTCTCCGAGATGAACCCCAACGACGTGGGCTTCACCTACATCCCGAGATATGACGACAACACCAAGGCCTACACCACCGGCCTGTTCCGCGGCTGGGGTCTGATCCGCGGCGCGCAGAACCCGGTCGGCGCCGGCATCTTCATCCGCTACTATCTGGATGTCAATAACTACGACACCGATTCCGCATTCATCAACAATGATGCAAAGCAGTTCTTCTTCAAGCTCACCTCCGGCGTGAACACCGACGACAAGAACCCCTACCTGACGCTGGGCGTAGCGACGCTGTGCAGCGAAAGCATGGATGCCTACGTAGGCTTTGCCGGCGAATCCCCCAACCAGGTGCGGACCAAGGTTTCTTCCTACCTGCCCACCATCAACAGCAATGTGAACAAGGTGAACAGCGAGATCCAGAAGCAGCTTGAATCTTTAGGACTGAAATAAGGACTCTCTCAGAAACTTTCCATCCAAAGGAGTGCGCGTATGAAACTGTCAATGAACTTTTCCAGAAAAGCTCTTGCGCTTCTGCTGGCTCTTGTGATGCTGATTACGGCCCTGTCCGTGAATCTCGCCGTGATGGCGGGAGCCGATACCGGCGGTTCCTCCGACCCCCTCAAGGAGGGGGTCAAGGGGGTCGTATGGAACGGCGAAACGGCGACCGGATTCGCAGGCGGAACCGGCACGGCATCCGATCCCTATCTCATTGCGACCCCCAATCAGCTGGCCTATCTGTTGCAGCACGATGTGATTGCTACGGCAAATGAAACAGATAAAACAAGTGCCTCCATGAATAAGCACTATAAGCTGACGGCCAACATCTATCTGAACGACGTATCCGACCCGAACTGGAAGGAAAACAACCCGCACAGCTGGTTTACGACCGGCAGCGCCCAGCGTTTCGGCGGCTCCCTCGACGGCGACGGATACACCATCTACGGTCTGTATTACAACGGCGATCAGGCCTGCGGCCTGATCCCCTATGCGAATATCTGGTATAACGATGTAGCTTTTAAGAATCTGACCATTTCGGATGCCTATCTCAGCACCACCGGTTATTTCGCGTCGGCGCTGGTGGGCTACACCTACGGCAAAAACAAGAAATCCTTCACGGTTTCCAATTGCTATGTGACCAGCACGGTTTCCGTGAAAACGACCTCTCAATACGGCGGCGGTTTCCTGGGCTGCGCCGCCGACGGCGGTGATACCTATACGGTGGAAAACTCCGCAGTGCTGGCGACGGTGGAGGCGAAGGGCGGCTATCGCGGCACTTTCTGCGGCAGCTTCAGCCCCAGCAACAACGTCACGGTGCGCAACAGCTTCGCTTTCCAGGGCTTCGGCGGCGATGTGGACACCAACGAGAACAGCTATGCCATCTCCGATCTGTCCGCCATCAAGGGCGCGGCAGCCAAGACCGAGATGCCGGAGCTGAAATGGGACAGCGTGTGGGTGCTCACCGACAGCTATCCGGTGCTCAAGGACGCCAAGCCCGCCCACGAAATCTGGGACGGCAGCGTGGCCAAATCCTATGCGGCGGGCAGCGGTACAGCGGACGATCCCTACTGGATCGCCGACGGCGCCCAGCTGGCTCTCATGCTGCATGAGGGCGATAACTCCAAAGGAAAGTTCTATACGCTGGCGGCACATATCTCTCTCAACGATACGACGGTCGCCGACTGGAAGAACGGCACGCCCCGTTCCTGGTATTCGCTGGATGCGGTCGGCGGGAAGTATTTCCAGGGCACCCTGATCGGCGGCAGCCATTCCGTGCGAGGGCTGTACTACAAGGGCAGCGACAGCAAGGTGGGTCTCATTCCGGCGGCTAAGGGGACAGTATCGGTCAGCGATATCCGATTCGACGACACCTATATCGAGTCGGACGGTACGGCGCTGGCGACCCTGATCGGCTATGCAGACGGCGGCAGTTTCAACGTCACCAAATGCTATATTCGCGAGAATAACACCGTCAAGAGCACGAATACGACGGCCGGCGGCATCATCGGCGGCGGTACGGGCGAATTTACGGTGGAGGATTCGGCGGTGCTGTCCGACCGGACCGCCACGGCAAACACCGGCGCCATCGCCGCCAGTGTCGGCTCCGCCAAGGTGACGGTGAAGAACACCTTCGCCAAGGGCGTGCTCGGAAACGATCCCGGCCAGGCGGCCACCGCCGTCAACTGCTATACCGACACCGCCGACACGGTCTATAAGACCAAGGTCTGCGAGGCGGCAAAGATGCAGGGCCCCGACGCGGCCACGGCAATGCCCGATCTGGACTGGAAGAACGTCTGGACCGTCCGGGAGAACGGCTATCCGGAATATCGGGTAACCGAGGCCGAGGAGAGCAAAATCTGGGACGGCACCGTTGCCAAGCGCTATGCCGGCGGAACCGGCACGGCAGCCGATCCCTATCAGATCGCTTTCGGCTCGCAGCTGGCCAAGATGGCGGCGGACGAGCAGAGCACAGGCAAATACTATGTGCTGACCGAGGATATATGGCTCAACGATACCACCGCGGAAAACTGGAAAGATGCGGCCACCCAATGGCTGTGGAACAACAACCAGTTCGCCGGCCATCTGGACGGCGCCGGACACACCATCCGCGGTCTCTACTATAACGGCAATGACAGCAAGGTCGGTCTCTTCTGCTACACGAAAGAGGCGACCATCCGACAGCTCACGGTGGCGGATTCCGAGCTTGTTTCCTCCGGCTTCGGCGTTGGCACACTGATCGGCCAGGCGGGGGGTGCCGTCACCATCACCGACTGCGTGGTGGAGGACAGCGTGACAGTCCGCTCCACCTACAATGCCGGTGGCGATAAGGGCGCCGGCGGTTTCGTGGGCTACGGTGGCGGCAAGGTCACCGTTGACAGCTCCGCCTTTGTGGGCACCGTGGAGGCGCCGGGCTTTGCGGGCGCGTTCCTGGGCAACTGCTGGACGGCGGCTGTGATCAATAACAGCTTCTCCACCGCGACGGTACAGTTCCGCGGCAAGAGTACGAGCAACGACAGCGCCTCCGCCAACAATTACAGCGCCTATACCGGCGCACAGACCGGCACCCAGACGGTGGCGGCGGAGCAGATGAAGGGCAAGGATGCCCTCACCCATATGCCCCTGCTGAGCGGCTGGGCGGCCACGGAAAAATACCCGGTGCGGTTTTACAGCGGCGTGGCAGGCGAGGTATGGTCCGGCGTGTCGGCGATCAGCTATGCGGCGGGCACCGGTACGCAGAGCGACCCCTACATCATCGAGACGGCCGAACAGCTGGCCTATCTGGTGAAGGATACCTCCACCGGCGGCAAGTATTATCAGCTGGCCGCGGACATTCGGCTCAACGATACATCCGCGGAAAACTGGAAGGACACCGCCCGTCCCTGGATCGTGTCCACCGCCATATTCGGCGGTATCTTCAGCGGCAACGGGCACACCATCAGCGGCCTGTACTATAATGGCAGCGAATCCGCAGTCGGCCTGTTCCGCTATGCCAAAGACGCCACCATCAAACGGGTGACCGTCGATCAATCCTATGTGTATACCACCGGTTTCGGCCCGGCGCTGCTGGTCGGGCAGGCATATTCCGGCACCGTGAACTTCTCCGAGTGCCAGGCGACCGAAACAACCTATGTGGAATCCACCTATAATACCGATGGCAATAAAGGTGCCGGCGGCCTCGTGGGTTACGGCGGCGGCAACGTACAGATCGAAAACTCCGCTTTCACGGGCAGCGTAGTCGCTCCGGGCAATCCCGGCGCCTTCGTCGGCAACTGCTGGGCCACGGTTTCGATCCGGGGCAGCTTTGCCACGGCCGGGGTCCGATTCTGCACAAAGCGGGGGCTGACCGAACCCTCCGGCAACTACGGCACGGAGGATGAAACCGGCGTGACCAAGCTCACCTCGGATCAGATGAAGGGTGAAGCGGCCAGAACCAATATGCCGGGGCTGAACTGGACGATCGTCTGGGCGACCACCGAGGGCTATCCCCGGTGCCGGTTCCTGGATCCCAACGGCACGCCCGGCGCGGTCTGGACGGGTCTGGCGGCCGAGAGCTATGCCGGCGGCGACGGCAGCGAAAAGAACCCCTACCTCATCGCCACCGGCGAACAGCTGGCCAAGATGGTGCAGGATGCGGAAAGCGCCGGAAAATTCTATAAAATCATCGAGGATATCCGGCTCAACGACACGACGGCGGAGAACTGGAAAGATTCCGCCACTCAGTGGATCTGGAACAACAACATTTTCCAGGGGAATGTGAACGGCGACTGCCACACGGTGAGCGGCCTCTATTACAACGGTACCAATTCCAAGGTGGGCCTGTTCTGCTACGCGAAAAACGCCACGATCCGGCGGATCGTGCTGACGGATTCCTCCATCTATACCACCGGCTTTGCAGCCGGCAGTCTGGTGGGCGACGCCAACAGCGGTGAGATCAAGATCGCGGAATGCTACATGACGGAGACGGTCAGCGTGGAATCCACCTATGACGCCGGCAACGACAAGGGCGCCGGCGGTATCGTGGGCTACGGCGGAGCCGTTATCGCGGTGGACACCTGCGCATTCCTCGGCACGGTGAAGGCTCCGGTCTATGCCGGCACGATCCTGGGCAACGTCTGGGGCACCGTCACGGTGAAAAACAGCTTCTCGCTGCAGCCCGGCAAATTCAGCCCCAAGAAGGGACTGAGCGGTTCCTCCATCAACAACTACGGCACCGCCACCGAGGCGGAATCCGGCGTGACTGCGATCGCGGCGGAAAAGATGCTGGGTGCGGCGGCCAAGACCAATATGCCGCTGTTCAACTGGGAGCGCGCATGGAAAACAACGGATCGCTATCCGGTGCTGAACGTGGGCGAATACGAGGGTGTCCCCGGTCAGGTCTGGGGCGGACGGCTGGCTTCCGGCTTTGCCGGCGGCAGCGGCAAGATCGACGACCCCTATCTGATCTCCACCCCCGAGCAGCTGGCGTATCTGGTGAACGATCTGTATGCCAGCGTCGGCAACTACTATAAGCTGACGGACGACATCTATCTCAACGATGTGAAAAACAGCAACTGGGAGAAGAACAACCCCAATTCCTGGTTCTGGGTCAGCGGCGCAAGAGCCGGTAACTTCAACGGCCACTTTGACGGCGACGGCCATGTGGTGTATGGACTGTATCTGGATCTGAAACAAACCACGGATGTGGTCTATGCGGGTCTCTTCCCCTCCATCTCCGACGGCACGGTGATCGAACGGGTGGGCATCGCCAACGCCCACATGAAGGTGCGCAGCGAGCTCACCAAGACCGAGAGCTATGTGGGCGGTATCGCCGGGTATGTGTTCTTCAACAAAGCGGATTCCACCTATGTGGATACGCCGGTCGTGTTCCCGAAGATCTCTCAGTGCTTCGGCGATAAGACGGTGACGCTGGAAGCAGATTTCTGCGGCGGCATCGTGGCCGGTGCTCCGCGCCCGGCGGATATCAATGATTGCTACTTCATCGGTAAGCTGAACGGCGAACGCGTGGGCGGTATCGTCGGCAACAGCTGGACGGAATACCAGGGCGCCACCGTAACCCATTGCTATTCGGCGACGGCCGATGCCGATCTGTTGGGCAATGGCCGCGCCAGCGTGACCAACTCCGCGACCCCCATCAACTACACGGAGAACTATGCCAACTCCACGGGTCTGGGCAACATGGTCACGCAGATCAGCCTGCTGATGATGCGGGGCGAGGCGGCATACAAGAATATGCCGGCGCTGGATTTCGAGAATGTGTGGTATGCGCTGCCCAACGGCACCCCGGTGCTGCGGATCTTCGGAACCACCGACCGGTTCTCCAACACCTCGGATCCGAAGCCCATTGAGGTCTCCTTCGTGAGCAACGGCGGCACGACCTTCGATCCCATCTACGGCAATCCCGAGGAGAAGATGAACATACCGATCCCCGTGCGGGAGGGCTATATCTTCGACGGCTGGTATGTCTACCGGCAGCTGGACTTCAAGTTTGACATTGATTATTTCCCCTATTTCGACCAGGTGCTGTATGCCAAGTGGGTACCCAACGGCGAGATGCAGGACTTCGAGGAATACCCGGACACGATGTACGACACCGGCAGGGACTATGAGTATTATCTCCCCGGCACGGTTGGGTACAATGCGAACTATGTCCGCAACGGTACGGCCTCCATGCACCGCATCGGCGCCACCGCCGCCGACAGCGATTTCCTGCTGATGTACGAGACGCTGCTGACGGTCGGCAAGCAGTATACCATGACCTTCTGGACGACCACGGATGTGTCCGGCACGGCGGTGGATCTGTCGCTGGTGTACGAGAACTGGCCGGATGTGTACGATTCCGATTCCGGTGTGGAATTCATCAAGCGGGTCACGCTGCAGCAGGGCGAATGGCAGAAGGTGGAGTTCACCTTCATCGCCCGCACCCAGTGGGTGGCCATGCGTACCTCCGGGAACGCCAGCGTGTTCTTTGACGACTTCATGTTCACGCCGGTGTCCGATACGATCCATCCGGTGAATACCACGGAAAACACCAAGGACAACACTACCGATACGGACAACACCGGCACGGCCGATACGCCCCAGGATGACACCTCGGATACGACCGATGAGCCGGAAAAGGAGCCGGAAAAGGGCGGGAAAGTTAAGAAAAGAAGAAGAATTCTCGTCGACGGAGAGGACAGCAGCCCGCTGGTACCGATCCTCATCGCTTCCGGTGTGGCAGTGGTTCTGATCGCAGGAGCCGTTGTGGCGATCGTGATCGTAAAACGCCGTAAATCCGGGAAAAAGGGAACAGAACAGTAAAAAAACAGGGGCAGAGGAACGGTACGGTGTCCTCTGCCCCTGCGCCCTGTGTGAGGAACCGCCTGCGCCATCCGGCGACGGCTATTGACAAAACCGATCCGTGCGGTATACTGTTTTCGGAATACCGCCGGATCAAGGGGGACCTATATGAATATTGCAGAAATTGACCGCAATTTTTCCATCGAAACCAAACTGTCTGAGCGGGACATCGTCTGGCTGGATGCCGGAGACCGGGTATTCGCCCGCTACGGATTTGCCGAAACAGACGGGGCCTATATGCGGATGCCCCGGGATGTAGCGCAAACGGTGAACGAGGGAGTCGGAGGGCTGTGCGACAACACCTCCGGCGGGCGCGTCCGTCTGTGCACGGATTCTCCCTATATCGCTATTCAGGTAAGCTATCCCGGTCTCTGTCGGCTGGCGCATATGCCGCTGAGCGGCACAAGCGGCTTCGATCTGTATAAAGAGATCGGCGGCCAGCAGTTTTATGTGGGCGCGTACATCCCGCCGGTGGACACGCAGCATACCTATGAGGGCATCGTATACACCGGCAATACCACGGGCGAGCCGGTGAACTATGTGCTGAATTTCCCGCCCTACAACTCGGTGAGCAGACTGTATATCGGTTTGAAGGCGGGCAGCCGCACGGAGACCCCGGACGGCTATTATAACCGCAAGCCGGTGGTCTTTTACGGCTCGTCCATCACCCAGGGGGCCTGCGCCTCCCGCCCCGGCAACATCTATCAGAATTTTCTCTCCCGTGCGCTGAATATGGACTATATCTCTCTGGGCTTTTCCGGCAGCGCCCGGGGCGAAAAAGCCATCGCCGCCTATATGGCCAGGCTGGAGATGTCGGTGTTCGTATCGGACTATGACCACAACGCCCCCGGCGCCGCCTATTTGGCCGACACCCACTATGCGCTGTATGAAGCCATCCGGGAACGCTGCCCCGACCTGCCCTATATCATGATCAGCCACCCGGATCGGTGGATCGACGACGCGCTTATGCGGCGCAAAACCATCATGGAAAGCTATGTGCGGGCGGTGAATGCGGGAGATCGTCATGTGTATTTCATTGACGGCGATTCGCTTTTCGCCGGATTTGAATCCGATACCTGCACCGTGGATGTCTGCCATCCCAACGATCTGGGGCTGTATCGGATGGCTCAGGGGATGCTGCCCATCCTGAAAAAACTCCTGTATCAATAAAATACGGCGATGCGGTGCCGAGCACCGGAAACGCCGTTTTTCGATCTGTATTACGGAGGTGTACGAAACAAATGAAACTGGCAACCACAACCGGAGATTTCTCGGCCTACGAACTGGACGGATACGACAGCACCGTGGCCATAGCCGATGCCGGATTCCGGTATATCGACTATTCCTTTCAGTACGATTTTGACCGGAGGATCGGCTTACAGGCGGACGACTGGAAAGCCTATGCGGACCGTCTGCTGCGGCTGGCCGATCAGCGGGGACTGCAATTCGTGCAGGCCCATTCCCCTATGGGCAAGCCGCTGGTCAAGGACGGAGACTATGAGACCTTCATGCATCTGACTAAGCAGAGCATCGAGGCGGCGGCCTATCTGGGAATCCCCAACATCGTCGTTCACTCGGGCTATGCCAAGGACATGAGCAAGGAGGAGACCTTCGCGCAGAATGTCCTGTTTTATGAGGAGCTGCTGCGGGTCGCGGAAAAGCACTCTATCACTATCCTGACCGAGAATTTCAACAAAATGTTTGATCCGCATTATTATTGGGTCGATTCGGCCGAAGCGGAGCTGGAGCTGGTCGAACGGGTCAATCACCCGCTTTTACAGGCCTGCTGGGATACGGGGCACGGGAATTTGCAGGAGCTGCCCCAGCATGAGGCGCTGACGATTTTGGGCAGCCATGTGCGCGGCGTGCATATCCAGGACAACTGCGGCGACGACGATTACCACCTGATGCCGTATCTCGGCACGCTGAATATGGATTCGGTCATGCACGGACTGCTGGCCATCCACTATGACGGGTATTTCACCTTTGAGGCCGGAAACACCCCCTTCTCCCCCTACCGGAGAAGAAAATTTGAGGAGGACACCCGCTGTCTGGGACTGCCGGTATCTTTCCGCAAACAGTTCGAGCATATCCTCTACGACATCGGCCGGTACGTGCTGACCCAATACCAGTGCTTTGAAGAATGACAAAACGCCTATGGAAACCCGAGCCTCCCAGGCTTGCGGCATCCATGGGCGTTTTCCCCCTTTGCACAGCCGGCCGAGGACGGCTGCGTCCGTGTTATGACAGCCGCAAGGCCCGTGCGCAGAGCGCACGGGCCTTGCGGTTCGTTTTCGGCTTCACGTCAATCGTTCTGCAAATACTCCTCCAGACACAGACCGCTTTCGGTGATGGCCTTGGCAGCCTCCTCCCCCACATAGCGGTAATGCCACGGCTCATAGATGATGCCGGTGACGGATTCCTTATCCTTGGGGAACCGCAGAATGAACCCATACCGCCAGCAGTTGGCCATCAGCCATTGCTGCGCCGGGGTATCCTGCTGGGTCTCGTGCAGCAGCTGGTAGCTCTGATCCACGATGTCCACCGCCAGCCCCAGCTGATGCTCACTGGTGCCGGGGACCGCCACGGATTTGGCCGTTTCCGCCTCCGCCTGCTCCTGGGTCATGCCCTGCTGCTTATACTTCTCCACATCGGTATTGAACAGCCGTATCTGCGTTTCCCAGGGGCGATAGGAGGAGCAGATGATGGGTTTCAGCCCCGCCGCCCGGCAATCGTCCATCATCTGTTGCAGCGCCGGATAACAGCGAGCGTCCACCTGCTGACCGTTGGTCAGCGTGACCAGCTCCGGCACGTACCCGTCCGGCATCCGGTTCCACGGATTGACCAGCCGCAGCATCCAACGGGCATCCTCCGGCGTCCAGGCGTCGGTGTCCTCCGACCGGGAGGTCGGCTCCGACGACGTGGAAGAGGGCGCGGAGCTGTCCGGCGCCGGACGATCCTGTCGGATCAGCCGCGGGATCAGCCACACCGCCGCCGCCACTATTGCCGCCAGCACCAGCACTAATGCGATCAGCAGCCAGATCCGCCGTGTTTTCCGGCGGTGCTGACGGCTGTGCCGCCCATGCAGCGGCGAGCGGGAATACCTTGAATCGGCCATAAACATCATCCTTTCTCCCCGGTCAGACCAAACGACCGGCATACAACCGTTCCCGAATCGGTGTATTACCCCATCCGGCTTGTCTCATCATTGCCACCGCTTGACGAAAGACCGAGCCGCGGCATCCATAGGGTGGCATCGGTTCCATTCACGGTCTCCCAAACAAAAATCGTTTCATTGCAGACCGGCCACTTTCGGCACGCCACCGGTTATCGCACCACGGCGTCCCGGAGGACGGCGAGCGATACGTGCACGGTTTGGCCGAAAGGCCGGTCACATCCTCTCGGTTTCGTCTGCGGCAGCATACGGCCGCAGACAAAACCGGCTCACCCGCCACGACCTCTGTCATGGGTGTGAGCCGGTCTCAGCAAATCACCGATACTCGCGCGCATGACGGGCTTTTCGCCTCGCACCGATTCCTGCGGCGCCTTATTCCGCGCCGTTGCCGCTGAACACCGCCGGAATCGTGCGCAGCAGAATTTTCAGATCCGTCCACAGGCTGCGCTCCCGGATATATTTCAGATCCAGCTCCACCCATTCGTCAAAGCTGATGTGATTCCGGCCGCTGCATTGCCAATAGCAGGTGAGCCCCTGCTTCACCTGCAGGCGCTGCTTCTGATAGTCGGTATACTGCTCCACCTCAGACACCAGCGGTGGCCGGGGGCCGACAATGGTCATATCCCCCATGAAAATGTTGAAAAGCTGCGGCAGCTCGTCGATGCTGGTGCGCCGGATGAACCGCCCCACCTTGGTGATGCGCGGATCATCCTTGATCTTGAATGCCGGTCCGTCCATTTCATTCATCGCCGCCAGCTTTGCCAGCATCTCCGGCGAATCGGCGTTCATGCACATACTGCGGAATTTCAAAATGCGGAAGATCTTGCCGTTTTTCCCGACCCGGTTCTGGGAATAGAATGCCGGTCCGCCGTCGCTGCGCACAGCGATGGCCACGACCAGCATGAGCGGGGAAAGCACAACGATTCCGATACCGGACAGGATCACATCCAGCACCCGCTTGATGCAATCGTATACCGGTTTCTCCTGACAGGCTTCCATTCCGTCATCCTTTCTGTGCCCGAAGGCGTGTGTTGTCAATGATCTTTCTGCCGTTTTTCACGGCTCATTCGACAGGTGTTTTCCCGTCCTCCGGCTTGTCCGGCGGATCGACGGGCTTGGTGGTCGTGCCCTCCGGCTCGGTCACCGGCTTGTCCGGTTCGGTCACGGGGGTATCCGGCTTGGTGGTGGAATCGTCCGGCTTGGTGGTCGTAGTAGTGCTCGGATCGGTGGTCTTATCCTTATCCGGCTTGGTGGTGGTGGTCGTTGTCGTACCCGACGGCTCCGGCTTGGTGGTCGTGGTGGTGCCGGGGGTGACCTTCGGCGGCGCCGTGGTGGTGGAGACCGTGCTCAAATCGGTGGAGGTCTCGTTGATGAAATCGTGCAACACAGCGGTGGCCAGATTCATATCATAGCGATAGACCCAGCCGCTGCTGCCCCAGGTGCCGCCCACAGGCTTGCACTCGGGGGTGGGCAGACTCAGCATCTCGATGGTGGGCGACTTGGTGGCCACCCAGGTGGCGATGCTCAGGAGCTCCCCGTTGGTCATGTTGGTGTGCACCATATCCAGCACCTGGCTGATCACGCCGGGATACTTGGTGACGGGCGTATTCTTCATCTGCTCATACGCCGCCTGGAGCACCTTCTTCTGCCGGTTGCCCCGGTCGATATCCGAGCCGGTGTAGCGGTTACGGGAATAGGCCAGCGCCTGCGCGCCGGTGACGTGCTGCACTCCCGTGCCGGGGATGGGCGGGCACTTGATGCCCAGGCTGTTCAGCTCCGGCGCATAGTATTCGTTGGCGATCTTCAGCTCTGCGGCATTGAGCTCGATGTCCACGCCGCCGATATAGTCGATGAGCTTCACGAATTCAAAGAAATTCACATAGGCATAATCCGTGATGTTCATGCCGAAGTTCTGGTTGATGGTCTTGACCGCCAAACTGGCCTTGCCATAGGCCCAGGCATGGGTCAGCTTGGTCTGCCCGTGACCGTCCACCTTCACATAGGAATCCCGGGCGATGGAAGTCATCTTGATCTTATCGTGCGCCCGGTCGATGGACACGATGATCATGGCGTCCGACCGCCCTACATCGTTATTCTGCCGGGTATCCAGACCGAAAAGGGCGATGTTGGTCACGTCCTTGCTGAATTCGATGCTGGAGTTAATACCGGTGCTGCCGCTGATCTCGCTGGTGCGATCCACCCGGCCCAGCAGAGCCGCCACGATCGACACCACCGCGATCGCTATGGCTGCCAGCACCGCCGCCGCAATGATGGCAATGCGGATGATCAGCTGCTTTTTCGTCAGTTTCCGCTTTCCGCCCGCCGAGCGCAGGCTCACCCGCTCCGGCTCCTCCGCCGGACGCGCCGCGCCGCATTTCGGGCAGAAAGCCTGATTCTTGCGGAGCTTTGTCCCGCATTGATTACAGTTCATGTGTTTTCCCTCGTTTCGATTGCCGTAAAGCCCTATGCCTGTCCGCCGAATCCGGATCCGACGGCTGCAACAGATGGGGATAGTATATCATAGTTTTTCCCGTTTGGCAATCACTTTTTATTGACGTTCGATACCGCTGCTACCCACAACGGTGGGCGGGAAATGGAGGGAAATATTTTATGGAACCACGCCAAATCGGGCGTTTTCGCCATGGCTTTTTCGTTGTAATTCTGCAAAAAAGCGGCTGTGCGGATGGGGTAACCTCCGGCGCAATTCCGGCCGTCGGAAATATAACAGTTTTGTTACCATTCTCCAGTGTGCGCCTATAGTCTCTCCCGCAAAAGGCAAATAATGCACCGATTTCCCATATTCATCCAAAGACACCGTCCGGCTCCTATGGTACACTGAATCGGCAAGGTTATGCGGCGCCGAAGGTGTATTGCCCACAGGAAACCGGCCGCATGACCGATCACAATTGCAGGCAGGCCGTCTCCACAACGGCCATCTCTGTATCCTGTATACGGAAAGGATGGATCTCCATGTCTACCGCCATCACCGCCGCCGACCGGGCGGCTATGCAGTTTTCCGCCGATACGCTGCTGCGCACCGAGCCATACGGCGAAGGGCACATCAACGTGACCTATGCCGCCTGGTATCGCCGGGCGGACGGCAGCGAATACCGCCAGCTGCTGCAACAGATCAACACCTATGTATTCCCCGACCCGGCCGGACTGATGGAGAATATCGCCGGCGTCACCGCCTGGCTGCGCAAGCGGGTGGGTGAACGGGAGACGCTGACGGTCATCCCCACCGGAGACGGCCGCCCCTACTATACCGACCCGGAGGGACACGCCTGGCGCAGCTATGTGTTCATCGAGGGCGCCACCGCCTATCAGCGCATCGAGAAAGACAGCGACTTCGAGACCTGCGGGGAGAGCTTCGGCCGATTCCAGCAGCTGCTGGCGGACTATCCCGCCGACCGCCTGCGGGAAACCATCCCCCATTTTCACGACACGCCCAACCGGTATGCGGCGCTGCATCGGGCACTGGAGACCGACCCACTGGGCCGGGCAGCGACCGTGCAGGCGGAGCTCCGCTTTGCGCTGGAACGGGAGAAAACCGCCGACGAGCTGACCGCCGCCATGGCCGACGGTCGGCTTCCCCGCCGCGTGACCCACAACGACACCAAGCTCAACAACATCCTCATCGACGATGCCACCGGCAAGGGTCTGTGCGTCATTGATCTGGACACGGTGATGCCGGGGGCGGCGGCCTTCGATTTCGGCGATTGCATCCGCTTTGGCGCCAACACCGCCGCCGAGGACGAAACCGATCTGTCCCGGGTGGGACTGGACCTGCATCTCTACGAGGTGTTCGCCGCCGGATATATGCACAGTGCCGGAGGATTTCTCACCCCCGCCGAGGTGGACAGCCTGGCGGCGGGCGCCCGCTTGATGACGCTGGAGTGCGGGGTGCGATTCCTCACCGACTACATCGAGGGGGATGTGTATTTCCGCATTCACCGGCCGTCACATAATCTGGATCGCTGCCGCACCCAGTTCCGACTGGTGGCGGATATGGAGGATAAAATGGCGCAGATGCAGGCGATCGTACACCGCGCCGCCGAATAAACGCCGTTGCCGACCGTATCGCCGCCGGCAGACCCGCTCCCCATGCCGTATTACCCGCACCGCCAAATCCGTGCGGCCGACACCGGCGCGGCGGAGCGGGTCTTTTCCCCCACCCACCCGCACCGGGTATTCCGCGGGCCGTCGGGGGATACAGCAGCAAGTCCCTTGCGGGAGAACCGTTGTTTCTCCCGCAAGGGGCTGTTTTCGTGCCGTTATTGTACCTCCAGTCGATACAGCCGACTGTTTCTGTCCGGATATACATAGGGAATCGGCAATTCCGACGGATCTATTCTGCAAAAACCCGCCTTTTCATAGAAACGGTGGGAGGCGTGGGCGACAGACGGCGTATCCAGCACGATCTGCCGAACGCCTGCCCCTCTGGCAAACCGCAAAAGCTCCTGATATAACGCCCATCCCACCTTCTGCGAACGAAACTCCTTTTTCACAAAGAACTTTTTCAGGATGGCGCAGTGCTTTTCCTGCATCATCAGGCCGATCGTGCCGATTACTTTACCATCGGACAGGGCGACCCAAAACTCCCCGCCGGTCTCCTGATAGCTGCAATGAATATCCAACAGATCCGGCTGCTCCTGAAGCGATAACCCAATTTTCGCTTCATCATTTTGGATGGAAAGAATGAGTGAAATGATTTCATCGTCAAATCTGCCGCTATATGGTTCGATTCTCAAAACGATCACCTCTGCCAATTCCGATTTGCCTTTTCAACCGTTCGGAAAATGGGCGATCCCGCTCGGGATCGCCCATTTTTACGGTCGGTTCATATGATGGCTCTCTGCCTAAGCATTCCGTATCCACAGCGGCGCATATCCGGCTCAGTACAGCTTCGCACCGGCAGGAATGTGATTGTCCACCATCAGCAGATGGAGTTTTTCTTCTCCCTCTTCCTCGTGGATCGCGCTGAGGAGCATCCCGCAGGAATCAATACCCATCATCGCCCGGGGAGGCAGATTGGTAATGGCGATCAGGGTCTTGCCCACCAGCTCCTCCGGCTCATAGTATGCGTGAATACCGCTTAAAATGGTGCGGTCTGTGCCGGTGCCGTCATCCAGCGTAAACTGCAGCAGCTTCTTGGACTTGGGCACAGCCGCACAGGCTTTCACCTTGACCGCTCGGAAATCGGACTTGCTGAACGTATCAAAATCCACATATTCCTCGAACAGCGGCTCGATCTGCACCTTGGAAAAGTCAATGGGCTCGTCCTCGATCTCGATCTCGACCGTACCCCTGGCACCGCCGATGACGGCAACTTCCTCGGGCTTTTTCTCGGCCTTCTGAGCATCCAGCGGCTTCATGGTCGGGAACAGCAGCACATCCCGGATGGCGGCGGAATCGGTCATCAGCATACACATCCGGTCGATGCCGAAACCGATGCCGCCCGTGGGAGGCATCCCGTATTCCAGCGCGCAGAGAAAATCCTCGTCGGTGGTGTTGGCTTCCTCATCCCCCTGCGCCAGCTGCTCCTCCTGCGCCTTAAAGCGCTTGCGCTGGTCGATGGGATCGTTCAGCTCGGAATAAGCATTGGCCATCTCCCAGCCGTTCATAAAGAACTCGAACCGCTCCACATAATCCGGCTTATCCGGCTTGCGCTTGGTCAGCGGAGAGATTTCCACCGGATGATCCATGATGAAGGTAGGCTGGATCAGGTGCGACTCCACATATTCCTCAAAGAACAGGTTGAGGATATCGCCTTTCTTATGGCGCTCCTCATATTCGATGTGGTGCTCCCGGGCGACCGCCCGGGCCTCCTCCAGCGTGGCGATGGCGTCAAAATCCACCCCGGCGTACTGCTTGACCGCGTCCACCATGGTGAGCCGGGCAAAGGGCTTGCCCAGATCCATCTCCACGCCGTTATACACCAGCGTGGTGGTGCCCAGCACGGTCTGCGCCACATGGCGGTACAGATCCTCCGTCAGATCCATCATGCCGTGATAGTCGGTATATGCCTGATACAGCTCCATCAGAGTGAATTCCGGATTGTGGCGGGTGTCCAACCCCTCATTGCGGAACACCCGGCCGATCTCATACACCTTGGGGAACCCGCCTACGATCAGCCGCTTGAGGTACAGCTCCAACGAAATGCGCAGCTTGAAATCCTCATCCAGTGCATTAAAATGAGTCTCAAAAGGACGGGCGGCCGCGCCGCCGGCATTGGCCACCAGCATGGGGGTCTCCACCTCCATGAAGCCCTGCTCGTCCAGATGGCGGCGAATGGCGCTGATGATGCGGGAGCGTTTGACAAAAGTGTCCCGTACCTCCGGATTGACGATCAGATCCAGATACCGCTGCCGATACCGGGTGTCGGTATCCCGCAGCCCATGGTATTTCTCCGGCAGAGGGAGCAGCGATTTGCTCAGCAGGGTCACCGAGGTGGCATGGATGGAGACCTCCCCCATCCGGGTGCGGAACACAAACCCCGACAGCCCGATGATATCGCCGATATCCCATTTCTTGAAAGCGGCGTAGGACTCCTCTCCCACGTCGCTGCGGCTCACATAGAGCTGCATCCGGCCGCTGCCGTCCTGCAGATCCACAAAGCTGGCCTTGCCCATGACCCGGCGGCTCATGATCCGTCCCGCCACCGTCACGGTCATTTTCTCCGGCAGCTCCACGGCGGCGCCCTCCTCCGGCTGCCCGTTGGCGGCGATATAGGCCGCCTCCGCCCGCTCATAGGCCTCGCGGGTATCCCGGAGGGTATCGGTCACGTCGAACCGGGTGATCACAAACGGGTCCTGCCCAGCCTCGCACAGGGCTTTCAGCTTGTCCAGGCGCACCTGATACTGCTCATGGTGCTGCTGCTCGGTCATTTCCTCAGCCGTTTCGCCGGTCTGGGGGCGGTTATCTTGACTCATATCGCACACTTCCTTATCCTCGGTTATCATTCAAAAAGCGGGCGGCGGTCTGCCGCCGTCCGCTCCGGATGGATCGTTTATCGGGTGATCTCCAGCACCGTATACACCACCGTGGTGCCGTTGGGCAGGGTGGCCTCGCCCTTTTCGCCCACCTTCAGCCCCAGAATGGCCTTGCCCACCGGGGACTCGTCGGAAATCTTTCCGTTAAAGGGGTCCGCCTCGGTCGCACCGGCGATCACATAGGTGAATTCCTTGCCCTGATCGTTGGCGATCCGCACGGTGGAGCCCACGTGGACGTTCTCGCTGCTCAGCTCCGACTCATCCAGCACCCGCACATTTTTCAGCTGGGCCTCGATGGAGCTGATCCGGCTCTCCAGCAGCGCCTGGTCGTTTTTCGCTTCTTCGTATTCGCTGTTTTCCGACAGGTCGCCGAAGGACAGCGCCACCTTGATCTTTTCGGCTACTTCCTTGCGCTCGACGGTTTTGAGATGCTCCAGCTCATCCTGCAGCTTTTTCAAGCCCTCGCTGGTCATTACGATTTCTTTCATGCAGCATACCTCTTTGTCGTGGGACGAACCCATAATTTATCTAAACTATTATACCATGCCACAGGCGCTTGTCAAGTGCTGCGGGGGAAATTTACCGCCGGTTTTGTTTTGCCCAAAGGGAATGCGCCTGTACCGGCCGCCCGGGCCTTTCTGCTATCCCCTTTTTCGTACGCTCCTTCCGCCTGCTTTCCTCAACCCGCACTTTCTTTCCGCTTTCCCGGATCGTATTCTGTCGATTTTTCATATGCGATTTTCTATTGACAATACGCGCAAAATGACAATCGGCAATCGAAAAAATGTGAAAATTTCGTACCAAAGCGAAAATATCGGGGATTTTTGTAAAAATTTTGCAGGATTTCAAAAATTGACTTGCAAAACGAACAGCGTTGGTGTATACTGTACGGGTATTTTGAACGGGCGGGACGCCGCCCATGTGCGGAAAGGATGAATCTCCATGACCAGATGTACACAGAATCCGGCCGACATGACGCCCCCGCAGCGGGCGGCCCGCAAGGCGGAGCTGGAGGCGGCCTACCGGGAGTACCAGAAACAGGGGCTGCGGCTGGATATGTCCCGCGGAAAACCCTGTACGGAGCAGCTGGACCTGACGCTGGATATGCTGGAATGCGTCAATGCCCGGGACGGCTATACGGCGGAAAACGGGCTGGACGTGCGCAACTACGGGCTCCTGGACGGATTGCCGGAGGCAAAAAAGCTGTTCGGCGACGTGCTGCATATGCCCCCGGAGGCGGTCATCGTGGGGGGAAATTCCAGCCTGAACATGATGTTCGACTATATTGCCACGGCATACAGCCACGGCGTCTGCGGCTACGATCCCTGGTGCCGACAGGGAAAGGTGAAATTTCTCTGCCCGGTCCCCGGGTATGACCGGCATTTCGCCGTGACCCAGTATTTCGGCATCGAGATGCTGAATGTGCCCATGACCGAAGAGGGGCCGGATATGGCGCTGGTGGAAGAGCTGGTGCAGGATCCGCTGGTCAAGGGGATGTGGTGCGTGCCTATGTATTCCAACCCCGACGGCATCACCTATTCCGACGAGACGGTGCGGCGGCTGGCCGCGCTGACCCCGGCGGCGCCGGATTTCCGCATTATATGGGACAACGCCTATTGCCTGCACCATCTGGAGGAGCCGGGCGACACCCTGCTGGACATTTATCCGGAGCTGGAGCAGCGGGGGCACGAGGATCTGGTTATCATGTTCGCCTCCACCTCCAAGATCAGTTTCCCCGGCTCCGGCGTGGCGGTGCTGGCCGCCAGCCCCAACAACGTGGCGGACGTCAAGAGCCGCATGACCGTCCAGACCATCGGCCACGACAAGCTGAATATGCTGCGCCATGTGCGATATTTCAAGGACGTGGCGGGGATCGAGGCGCACATGAAGCTCCATGCCGCCATTCTGCGCCCCCGGTTCGACGCGGTTCTGGAAGCACTGGACACCCAGCTGCTGGGTCGGGGCATCGCCGCATGGCACCGCCCCCGGGGCGGCTATTTCGTCAGCGTGGATCTGGCGGAGGGCTGCGCCCAGCGCACGGTGGAGCTGCTGCGGCAGGCAGGGGTCAGCATGACTCCGGCGGGCGCCACCTATCCCTACGGGATGGATCCCCACGACAGCAATATCCGAATCGCGCCGTCCTACCCCACGGTGGCGGAGCTGAAAACGGCCATGGACCTGTTCTGCATCTGTGCGGAGCTGGCCTATCTGGAGCGGCTGGAAAAGGTCTGACCGCCGTCCCAAAACACCGATTTTGGAAAACTGCCGGGATGTTCCCGGCAGTTTTTGCTTTTTTCATTGACTTTTCATAGGAATTCTTGTATAATTGGAAAATATAGCGGCGCGGAAGTGCCGCGTCAAAGCAAACAGGAGGTCAAAACCCATGAAGCGTACACCAAAACCGGTATTCTTCATCGTGGCGATTCTGATCCTGGCGCTGTCCTACACGGCCGTATTCGGCGTGTATACGCGCTACGGAGACCGCACCGATACCGTGATCCGAGGCATCAGCGATATCCGCTGGGGCATCGACATCCAGGGCGGCGTGGACGTCACCTTCGGCCCCACCGATGAGAATATCGAAGTCTCTGCCGCCCAGCTGGACGGCGTCAAGAAGATCATCGAACAACGACTGGTCAGTAAGAACATTACCGACTATGAAGCGTACACCGACGCTTCCAGCAAACAGGTCATCGTGCGGTTCCCCTGGTCCAGCACCGAGGAGACCCCCGAAGAGGCGGTAGCGGAGATCGGTCAGACCGCCATGCTGGAATTCCACTATGGCAGCGATACCGATTCCGACGGCAAGCCCACCGGCGAGCTGATCCTCAACGGCGACGACGTGGAATCGGCAGAGGCCTATTATCAGCGAGACGAGCAGAAGGGCACCGGCGAATACGTGGTGTCCCTGAAGCTGAAGGAGGCGGGTAAGACCGCTTTTGCCACCGCCACCGAAAAGCAGTATAACGGCGGCAGCAACAAGGGCACCATCTCCATCTGGCTGGACGATCAGATGATCTCCAATCCCACGGTCAATGCGGTCATCACCGACGGCAACGCCGTGATCTCCGGTAGCTTCAACGAGTATTCCGACGCCAAGGCGCTGGCCGATCTGATCACCTCCGGCGCCCTGCCCTTTGAGATCGAGTCCAAGAGCCTCGGCTCCATTTCTCCGACGATGGGCAGCAGCGCCCTGCGGGCCATGGGCATCGCAGCGGTCATTGCGCTGGTGCTGGTGATCCTCATTATGCTGATCATCTACCGGCTGCCCGGTCTGGTGGCCTCCCTGTCCCTGCTGGGCCAGATGGCCGGCACGGTGGCAGCCATCTCCGGCTATTTCGCCATCTTCAACAGCTTCACCATGACCCTGCCCGGCATCGCCGGTCTGATCCTGTCCATCGGTATCGGTGTGGACTGTAACGTCATCACTGCCGAGGCCGTCCGGGACGAGATCCGGGCGGGCAAAACCATCGACGGCGCCATCCGCTCCGGCTCCAAGAACTCCTTCTGGGCCATCTTCGACGGCAACATCACCGTGCTGATCGTGGCGGCGGTGCTGATGGGCGTATTCGGCTCCTCCAGCAGCCTGTTCGGTATGCTGTTCAGCTGGCTGCCGGTGTCCACCACCGGCTCGGTGTATTCCTTTGGCTACACTCTGCTGATCGGCGTGGTCATGAACTTTGTCATGGGCATCTGGGCATACCGCCTGATGCTGCGGTCGATCTCCCGCTTGAAGATCTTCCGCAATCCCTGGTTGTATGGAGGTGATCGCAAATGAAAAAGTTTGATTTTGTCGGTCATCTGAAGACCTTTTTGCTCATCTCGCTGGCGATCATGCTGGTGGGCGTGGTCATGAACGTGATCTTCGGCACCCAGATGGACGTGGCGTTCAAGGGCGGCACGGTCATTCGGTACAGCTATGAGACCGCCCCGGATATGGACGCACTGGCCGCAGCGGCGAAAGAAACGCTGGGCAGCGAAGCCTCCGTGAAGCAGGACGAGATCAACAACACGCAGGTCGTGACCGTGACCCTCCCCGGTGAGATCACCATGGAGCAGCAGCAGGCTTTCGCCGATAAGATGGAGAAGGATTTTGCATCCAACAAGATGGAGAATTTCAGCTCCAATACGCTGAGCGCCTCCATGGGCTCCAAGTTCTTCCTGCGGTGCGTGATCGCTCTGGTGATCGCCGCGGCGCTGCTGCTGCTGTATGTGGGGTTCCGGTTCCGCAAGATCGGCGGATTCACCGCCGGCGCGACGGCGCTGCTGGCGCTGCTCCACGATCTGCTGATCGTCTACTTCATCTTTGTGATCTTCCGCATCCAGCTGAATGAAAACCTGGTGGCGGTCATGCTGACCATCCTGGGCTATTCGCTGAATGACACCATCGTGATCTTCGACCGGGTGCGGACCAACCGCCGCAAGATGAGCGCCCCGCTGGACGAGGTGGTCAATACCTCCATCCATCAGTGCCTGCGCCGGAACCTGGTCACCAGCCTGACCACGTCGGTGGCCATCGCGTCGGTGCTGGGCGTGGCTGTGGCGATGCACGTGGATTCCATCATCAGCTTTGCGCTGCCGATGCTGTTCGGTACCATTTCCGGCTGCTATTCCTCGCTGGTCATCAGCGCGCCCCTGTGGGCCAAGTGGATGGATCGCCGGGAGGCCAAGGAAAAAGCCAAAAAGAAAACGGCGTAAACCACGGATCAAACACAATAGGGCCGACCGCCGCAGTTTGCTGTGGCGGTCGGTTTTTTCTGTGAGGAGATACAGAAAAATGGACAGTACACTATTTGGACAAGAGCGCATCGACCGGATCCTGTGGCGATTGGCGCCGCCGGTGATGCTGGCG
>DJEF01000042.1 GCA_002431285.1 Ruminococcaceae bacterium UBA5905
ACTTTTAATAGTTAGTCTTTCTTTTGGCGATCGGTCGACCCGACGCTCTGTGACTACGTTGTCTATATATTACCAAAATTCGGCAGAAATGTAAATACCGATTCGGTGTAGATTTTTTTGGTATTTGTTGGATTTTTTATCTATTTTCGCGTATCCTATATTATTGTATAATAATTTGTAAGAATTATTGAAGAGCGATCGGAAAGGGCCGGTACGGCGACAACGGACGAAACCGTCGGGGACGATCGGCAAAGCCGTACGCCCGTAAGCGGGAAGGGCGAACGCCGAAGCGTTCGCCCTTCCCGCTTGTGTACCTACGGCCGGATGTCAGCCGCAGCAGGAGTTGGTGGTAGTGCCGCAGCCGCAATCGCTGTCATCAATGAGCAGGAGCACGATGATGATGAACAGGATCCAGGTGCAGTCGTTGCCACCGAAGAGATTCCGCAGACACATAACTTTGACACCTCCTTACAACCCCATAGTATGCCGCCGAGGGGTGGGGGGTTCCGTTTTTTTCGCGCCATCCGGGACGCAGAGGATACGATGCCGGCGGCCCCTAAACGGGCCGGATCGCCCCGGAAACGGGGACGCCATGCGGCATCCCCCGGCGCCGCAGCGCCCCGGCAGCAAATGCAAACAACCGTTTTTACCGGGAAAATTGCAATTACT
This sequence comes from Ruminococcaceae bacterium UBA5905, assembly GCA_002431285.1. Lineage (GTDB taxonomy): Bacteria > Bacillota > Clostridia > Oscillospirales > Acutalibacteraceae > UBA5905. The sequence goes on from DJEF01000042.1 coordinate 670, forward strand.
GCTTTTATTTTCCGGGATCCTGTGGTAAAATAAGCAAAACACCTGCCGAGACCCTCAGGCAGAATCGACCTTACAAGAAAAAGGAGCGTCCATTATGTGCGGAATATGCGGCTTTACGGGCCAGCTGATAGATCGGGAGGAATACTTGCGGCAGATGACCGAAAAGATCACCCACCGGGGTCCCGACGCAGACGGGTATTATCTGGACGATACGCTGGCGATGGGGTTCCGGCGGCTGAGCATCATCGACCTGGAGGCAGCACAGCAGCCCCTCTATAACGAGGATAAGACCCTGGCACTGATGTTCAACGGAGAAATCTACAATTATCAGGCGCTGCGGCAGGAGCTGCAGGCTCTGGGGCACACCTTTTCCACCAACGGCGACGGGGAGACCCTGCTCCACGGCTACGAGGAGTGGGGCGCCGACCTGCTGCCCCGGCTGCGGGGTATGTTCGGCTTTGCCATCTGGAATATCCCGGAACAGCGGCTGTTTATCGCCCGGGATTATTTCGGCATCAAGCCCATGCACTATACCCGGCTGGCGGACGGACGGCTGGTATTCGGCTCGGAGATCAAATCCATTCTCGCTCACCCGGACGTGAGAAAGGAGCTGAACCCGGCGGCGCTGGACAAGTATCTGTCCTTCCAGTATTCCGTGCCCGCCGAAACCTTTTTCAAGGATATTTATTGCCTGCCCCCGGCGCATTATCTCACCTATGCCGACGGGCAGGTGGAGATCACCCGCTACTGGGAGCCGGCGTTCCACCCGGACGAAAGCATGACGCTGGAGCAGGCGGTGGACGAGATCGACCGGGCGTTCACCGACTCGGTGGCGGCGCACCGCATCAGCGATGTGGAGGTGGGCTGTTTCCTGTCCGGCGGCGTAGATTCCAGCTTTGTGGCGTCTTATTTCGGCGGGCAAAAGGCGTTCACCGTGGGGTTCGACAACGGGCAGCACTATAACGAGAGCAACTATGCCGCGGAGCTGGCAAAAGAGGTAGGCATCGAGCATCACGTCCACATCATCGGCGAAGAGGAATACTGGGAGGCACTGCCCCGGGTGCAGTATTATCTGGACCAGCCCCTGGCGGATCCCTCCTGCGTGGCGCTCTATTTCGTCTCCAAGTTGGCGGCGGAGAAGGTCAAGGTGGTGCTGTCCGGCGAGGGGGCGGACGAGCTGTTCGGCGGCTACCGCATCTATCATGAGCCCACCTCCCTGCGGGGATATCAGAAGCTGCCCCGGTTTCTGCGCAAGGCCGCCGCTGCCGTGGTCGGCGCCATTCCCTTTGATTTCAAGGGCAAATCCTTCCTCATCCGCGGCTCCAAAACCATTGAGGAGCGGTTCATCGGCAACGCCAATATGTTCACCCAAAAGGAAAAAGCCAAGCTGCTGCGGGATATTCCCGCCACCGACCCCACCGATTTCACCAAGGAATACTACGACCGATGCCGGGAGCTGGACGACGTGACCCGGATGCAGTATCTGGATATCAACCGCTGGATGGTGGGGGATATTCTGCTGAAAGCCGACCGCATGAGCATGGCGCACTCGCTGGAGCTGCGGGTGCCGTTCCTGGATAAAGAGGTGTTCGAGGTCGCCTCCCGCATCCCCGTCAAGCACCGGGTGGCGGCGGGCACCACCAAATACGCCATGCGGCTGGCGGCGGAGCGCCATGTGCCGGAATCCGCCGCCACCAAGCCCAAGCTGGGCTTCCCGGTGCCCATCCGGGTGTGGCTGCGGGAGGATGCCTACTACAACAAGGTGAAAGCCGCTTTTGAGTCCCCCGCCGCCCGGCGGTATTTCCGCACCGAGGAGCTGCTGCGGCTGCTGGAGCAGCACAAGCGGGGCAAAAAGGACAATTCCCGCAAAATCTGGACGGTGTATATGTTCCTCGTGTGGTACGGCGTGTATTTCGAGGACTGATTTTCCGATTCTCCGCATAGTATACAATACCGATATTACTACGCGGAGGAGATCATCATGTTTGTACTGTCCATGAAAACCACCCGCCCCCGGGTGATCGCCGGGCTGGCGGCGGTGCTGACCCTGCTGGCGCTGATCGTCACCCTGTCCTTACAGCCCGGTGCGGCCGCGCCCACGGCTGCCGCCGCTACCGATACCCAACGGATCGCTTTTCTGCAAGGACTGGGTTATGAAGTGCAGCCCGCCGGCGAGGTGCGGGAGGTGCTGATCCCGGCAGAATTTGACGAGAGCTTTACCGCCTATAACGCCATGCAGCAGGAGGCGGGGATGGACCTCTCCCCCTGCCGGGGCAAGCGGGTGAAGTGCTGGACGTATACCGTCACCAATTATCCCGGCGACGATACGGTGCAGGCGCACCTGTATGTCTACAAGAGCGCCGTGGTAGGAGGAGATATTTCCTCCACCCGACAGGACGGCGTGCGACAGGGGCTGCTGCCGATGACTCCCGCAGCCTCCTGAACCGGTACCCCCAAGGAGGAATGAACGCGACCCATGGAACGACTGGATAAGCTGCTATGCTCCCAGACCACCCTCACCCGCAGCGAAGCGGGACGCACCGTCCGCAGCGGACGGGTGACGGTGAACGGAGCGGTGTGCCGGGACCCGGCCGAAAAGGTAGACCCGGCCACCGCCGCCATCGCCGTAGACGGCAAGCCGCTGGACTATGCCGCCCACGTCTATCTCATGCTCAATAAGCCTGCGGGGATCCTGTGCGTTTCCCGGGACCCCAGGGAACGGACGGTGATCGACCTGCTGCCGGAGGAATACCGGCGGCGGGGTCTGTTCCCCGCCGGACGGCTGGATAAGGACACCCACGGTCTGACCCTCATCACCGACGATGGGGCGCTGGCACACGCCATGCTCTCCCCCCGCCGCCATGTGTACAAGCGCTATCTCGCCCGCCTGGACAAGCCGCTGACCGAGACGGCGGCGGCCGCTTTCCGGGCAGGCCCCACCCTGGCGGACGGCACCCGCTGCCGTCCCGCCGGAGTCGCGGTGCTGGAAGAGGGCGACGAGCCGCTGGTGTCGGTGGCGATCTGCGAAGGAAAATTTCACCAGATCAAGCGGATGTTTTTGGCTGTGGGCTGCACGGTGATCTGGCTCAAGCGAGTAGCCATGGGCGGTCTGGAACTGGACGGTTCTCTGGCCGAGGGAGCCTGTCGGCCTTTGTCGGAAAAGGAAAAACTAAGCATTTTGAATGAAAAACCAAGTTGGATTTTGACGGCGTTCCCGGCTTGTATAAAAAATGGCTAATTACCGTCAAAAAAGTTTGTGTAATTTAGGTATGGTTATCTGCGCCAAAGCATGGTATAGTATTGTCGTAATAGAAGTTAAGCCGGTGACAGGAGCCGTCTGCCGGGGGAGCTTCCGGTTTATAGGAATTTATGGAGGTTAAGAATCTATGGCCAGTCTGTCTTTGAAGAACATCTACAAAAAGTACCCCGGCGGTGTGGTTGCCGTCACCGATTTCAATCTGGAGATCAAGGACAAGGAATTTGTCATCATGGTCGGCCCGTCCGGCTGCGGTAAATCCACCACCCTGCGTATGATCGCCGGTCTGGAGGAGATCTCCTCCGGCGAGCTGTACATCGGCGACCGGCTGGTTAACGACGTAGCCCCCAAGGATCGGGACATCGCCATGGTGTTCCAGAACTACGCTCTGTATCCCCATATGACCGTGTTCGATAACATGGCGTTCGGCCTGAAGCTGCGCAAGACCCCCAAGGATGAGATCAAGCGCCGCGTGGAAGAGGCCGCCCGCATTCTGGATATCGCTCACCTGCTGGATCGTAAGCCGAAGGCTCTGTCCGGCGGTCAGCGTCAGCGTGTGGCTCTGGGCCGTGCCATCGTGCGTGAGCCGAAGGTGTTCCTGCTGGATGAGCCGCTGTCCAACCTGGATGCCAAGCT
>DJEF01000017.1:0-3002 GCA_002431285.1 Ruminococcaceae bacterium UBA5905
CGGGCGGGCGGCCAAGCGTATCTCGGAGCTGACCGGCCGCGAGGCGAAAACCCTCCACCGGCTGCTGGAGGTGCGCTGGGACGAGAGCGATACCCCGGTATTTGACCGTAACGAGAAGAATCCGCTGGATGCGGATGCGGTGGTGGTAGATGAGATGTCCATGGTGGACACCACGCTGTTTGAAAGTCTGCTGCGGGCGCTGAAAACCGGCTGCCGGCTGATTCTGGTGGGGGATACCGACCAGCTGCCGGCGGTGGGGCCGGGCTGTGTGCTGCAGGATCTGATGACCAGCGGCGCGGTGCCGGTGATGCAGCTGACCCGGGTGTTCCGGCAGGCGCTGGAGAGCCGGATCGTGTACAATGCCCACCGGATCGTGTCGGGCGAAACGATGGAACTGGATAATAAGGGAGACTGTTTCTTTATGCCCCGGGCCACGGCGGCGGCGGTGACGGATACGGTGCTGGAGCTGTGCCACCACCGGCTGCCCGATGCCTACGGCTACTCGGTGCTCAACGGCTTGCAGGTGTTGTGTCCTGGGCGGCGGGGGGAGCTGGGCACGGTGGAGCTGAACCGCCGCTTACAGGCGCTCCTGAATCCGCCGGATAAGCAAAAGCCGGAGGTGACGGTGGAGGGCGTGACCCTGCGCAAAGGCGATAAGGTGATGCACACCCGCAATAACTACGATATTCCCTGGGAAAAGGCGGACGGCGAGTGCGGCAGCGGCGTGTTCAACGGCGATATCGGCGTGTTGGAGGAAGTGCTGCCCCGGGAGGATACCGTCAAGGTGCGCTATGACGACCGGGTGGCGCTGTATACGAAACAGGATGCACTGGATTTGGAGCTGGCCTATGCCATTACGGTACATAAGAGCCAGGGCAGCGAATTCGACGGAGTGATTCTGCCGCTATTGCGCAATCCGCCGAATCTCAGCTATCGGAATCTTCTGTATACCGCCGTGACCCGCGCCAAGCACCTGCTCGTGATGGTGGGGAGCCGTCAGACGGTGCAGGCGATGATCGACAATAACCGCAAGACCCGCCGGTACACCGGATTGGGGACGTTTTTGAAGTGCGCCGGGGAGTTGGGACTGTGAAGAAAGCAAGCCGCTTTGTCTATGCGCTGTTCCCCAATCGTTGCCTGCTCTGCTATGAGGTGATCGGCTGGGAGGGGCATCTATGCCGCCGCTGTCAGCAGGACCCGCCGTCCATGCTGCCGCCGCTGTGCCTTTTTTGCGGGCGCAGCGAGGGGCTATGCACCTGCGGTAAGCATCGGCGGCAGTATGCCCGCTGCGTGACCGCGCTGCCCTACGACCGGTGGCTGCATGACGCGGTTTTCCGCTTAAAGGAGAAGGGGTGCAACACCACCGCCGACGGCTTTGCGGCAGAGATGCGGGAGGTGCTGCGCCGGGAATACGGCGGCATCGCGTTCGATTGTGTGACGCCGGTGCCGCTGCACGAGAAGGAGTACCGCCGCCGGGGGTATAATCAGGCGGAGCTGCTGGCCGTCCGGCTGGCGGAATGGCTGGCGGTTCCTCTGCTGCCGCTATTGACCAAGCCCGGTGAAACGCTGCCCCAGAAGTCGCTGTCCGCCTCCCGGCGCAAGGGCAATCTGCTGGGTGCTTTTGATGTGCCCGAACCGGCGCAGGCCGCGGGGAAAACCGTGCTGCTGGTGGACGATATCGTCACCACCGGCGCCACGCTGGATGAATGTGCGAAGATGCTGAAGCTGGCGGGCGCGGCGGAGGTTTACGCTGTTGCCGCTGCCGGCACCGTCCCGGATGCAGAAGATGGCAGCGGGGATGGGTTGCAAAATCCGCCGGATGGTGTATAATACAAGGGAAGATTCGCGAAAAATAAGGAGCAGGTCTATGAATTTGGGAATTGATTTGGGCACCTCCCGCACGGTGATCTATGCCCCCGGCGAGGGGATTTTGCTGGACGAGCCCTCGGTGATCGCTGTCAGCGAACGGGACGGCTCGGTGATCGCCTGCGGGGAAGAAGCCGGAGAGATGCTGGGGCGCACGCCGCCCTCCATTGTGGCGATACAGCCCATTCGCAAAGGCGTGATCGCCGAATACGATATGGCGGAGAAAATGCTGCGGCATTTCATCCGTAAAGTGTATGCCAACCGCATTACGAAGCCCTGCGCCGCGGTCAGCGTCACAGAGCGCATGACGGAGGTGGAGCGCCGCTCGTTCATTGAGGCGGTGATCTCCGCCGGTGCCCGCCGGGTGACGCTGGTGCCGGAGACGGTGGCGGCGGCCATCGGAGCGGGGCTGGATGTGAGCCTTCCGTGCGGCCGGATGGTGGTGAATATCGGCGGCGGCACCACGGATGTGTCGGTGCTGACTCTGCGGGGCGAGGCGGTGTCGGTGTCGGTGCGCACGGCCGGAGACGCGATGGACGAGGCCATTGTGCGGAGCATCCGGGCGGGCTATGGGCTGATCATCAGCCCCACCATGGCGGAGCAGGTGAAGATCGCCGTCGGTTCGGCGGTGGAACCGGAGGAGGGCGTGACGGCGGTGGTCAAGGGGCGGGATTCCCTCACCGGGCTGCCGGCGTCCCGGTCGGTGACGGCGGCGGAGATCCACGAGGCTATGGAGGAATCGCTCCTGCTCATTTTGGACGCGGTGCGCCGGGCGTTGGAGATCACCCCGCCGGAGCTGATCGGCGATGTGCTGGAGAACGGTATCTGCCTGACCGGCGGAATGGCGCGGCTGCGGGGATTGCCGGAGCGGATCCGCCGGGAAACCGGGATCGCGTGCTGCCCGGCGGAGGAGCCGTCTCATTGCGTGGCCATCGGTGCGGGGACGGCGCTGCAATATGCGTCCTCCTTCTCCGAGGTGTACGACCTGAGCGGATTCCAGTATCACCTGTCCGATACTGTGACCGACTGACACAAGAGCCGTCGATTCCTATGGGGTCGGCGGCAGTCCATCGGGGGCGTACAACCCTTGCAACAGCGGGCTTTTGCCTGCGGATCGTCGCAGAAATGATTGAAAT
>DJEF01000017.1:3036-4084 GCA_002431285.1 Ruminococcaceae bacterium UBA5905
TGCACCACAATATATTGTGGTGCTCAAAAAAATATGTGAAAAAGTAAACTATATGTTGACTTTGTGGGCCTGCTGTGCTATTATAGGATACGTCACCGCGCAGAACGCACTGTGCGGAAATTGTGTAGGAGGAAGAGCTGGGCATGAAGATCATCAAGCGGGATGGATCCGAGGTCGTATTTGACCGTGAAAAGATCGCGGCGGCGATTCGGAAAGCCAACGGAAATGTGGAGAAGGATGACCGTCTGACGGAGGAGCAGATCGAGGAGATCACCCATCAGGTGGAGGAATACTGCACCCATATGAAACGGGCGCTGAGCGTGGAGGAGATTCAGGATCAGGTGGAGAACCATCTGATGGCGCTGGGGGCGTATCGCCTGGCCCGGTGCTACATCACCTACCGGTACACCCGGGCGCTGGTGCGGAAATCCAACACCACGGATAAGCAGATCCTCAGCTTGATCGAGTGCAATAACGAAGAGGTCAAGCAGGAGAACGCCAACAAGAATCCCACCGTCAACAGCGTGCAGCGGGACTATATGGCGGGCGAGGTGAGCAAGGATATCACTAAGCGGATTCTGCTGCCTTCGGAGATCGTGGATGCCCACGAGGCGGGGCTGATCCATTTCCATGATGCAGATTACTTTGCCCAGCATATGCATAATTGCGATCTGGTGAATCTGGAGGATATGCTGCAAAACGGTACGGTCATCAGCGGCACCAAGATCGAGCGTCCCCATTCCTTCTCCACCGCCTGCAATATTGCTACACAGATCATCGCTCAGGTGGCGTCCAACCAGTATGGCGGGCAGTCCATCAGTCTCACCCATCTGGCGCCCTTTGTGCAGGTCAGCCGGGATAAGATCCGGGCGGAGATTCTGTCCGATTTGGAGCGGGTCGGGGAGAGCCTGTCGGAGCGCAGTATCGACACGCTGGTGGAGCGCCGCCTGCGGGATGAGATTCGCAAGGGGGTGCAGACCATCCAGTATCAGGTGGTCACCCTGATGACCACCAACGGCCAGGCCCCCTTCATCACCGTGTTCATGTA
>DJEF01000022.1:0-11944 GCA_002431285.1 Ruminococcaceae bacterium UBA5905
GTCGAAAAATAGGCAGAAGTAGGCGTAAAGTTGATGTAGCGGACATTGATGTAGTATTTTCCGGCACCTCCGGATGAGATTTCCGCATGACAGAACTGTATACTGGTCGAGGATGTCGTATTGACGGTATAAGCCGTTGTTCCGCGATACGCCAGAACAACCGCATTGGCATCCAGAGCCGCTTTTACCTCTTCAAACGTTTTGTCCGGAGTTAAGGAAGTTCCCCCCGCTGCGGTAAAATTGACCACAAGCGCGTGTTGCGCCGCCTGTGCTGCCGATGCCGCCGCCGCAGTGGCGGATGCCGCGGCTGCCGAGGCGCTGTCCGCCGCTTTCTGACTGTCGGCGGCGGTTCCGGCGGCATAGGCTTGTGCCTGGTTCTGCGCATTGAGCGCCTGCTCTGCCCGTGCTGCGGCGGTAGTCGCCGCCGTTTCGGCGTCGGTTTTGGCTGTCTCTGCGGCGGCGGCACTGTTCTCTGCCGCTGTGGCGCTGCCCCCGGCGGCGGCAGCTTCTTCGGCAGCTGTGACGGCGGATGCGGTCGCCGCGGCCGCTGCTTTTTCCGCTGCGGCTGCGCTGTCTGCCGCTGTCGCAGCGCTCTCCGTCAAAGTCTCCGCCTTTTTCGTCGCGGTGGTCGCCGCTGCCTCGGCGGCTTTCTGCGCCGTTTCGGCAGCCCGGCGGGCATCGTCGGCCGCCTGGGCATTGTTTGCTGCGGCGGCTGCCTGGGCGCCGGCCGACGTGTTAAAGGCTGCGGCACTGTTGACATATCCTTCGAGAGCGGTCTCGGATTCGGCCGCCTTGGATACATATTTGGCATATGCGCTCTCCATGTGCGCGATCAGCTGTTCCTCCTCGGACAGCACCGGCGGCTTGGCGGCGACGGCCACCACCGCCGGCTCCACCTCAAAGGTCATGATGGCGGATTTCCGGACTCGTCCGTCGGCAGTGATGCCGCGCAATGTGGCCTGTAAGGTCCCGGGCAGCCGCGTGTGCTGGGCAAGGATCGTCCAGGTCAGCGTCAGGCCGTCGCCATCCTCCGCCGATGCCAGCGGCACCACGTCGGTTTTTGTGTCCCAATCGACGGTGGTTTCCGATATCAGAGCGGTTTCTTTGGTCTTGGTGGAGGATGACTGGCTGCTGTCGGTGCCGACCGTTTCCTGGCTGTTCTCACTGGTCGTTTCCTGTTGCCGCTGGGCGGTGGAGGTGACGGTGGACAGGTCAAAGGCAATATCCAGATAGTAGGCATAGAGACCGCGGTCGGCATCCGTCAGCCGGAAACTGCGGGTCTCGGTTTCGTTTTCGCCCACATAGGCGATGTGCCGTTCGTCTTCGGGAATGTGCGCGATCCAGTTTGTGACTTCGATCATGCTTGTGTCTCCTTTCTTTTCGCTGACCCGTCGCCGGGACAGGGGTTTCTGCCCGGCGGCGGGTCGCTTTGGCTTTCGGTTCCGTTTTCCGTCCGTTGCAGCCAAGGAAAAAGCAGATGCATTCACCCGATGCATCTGCTTTTCCTGTTGACTACATTTTTATTGTACACGAACATTCGTTCTTCGTCAAGAGCTTTTGACAAAATTACCGTTGCGCCTGCTCCAATTCTTCCCGCAGGCGGCGGATGATCCGCTTTTCCAGGCGGGATATGTAGGATTGAGAAATGCCCAGCAGGTCGGCCACCTCCTTTTGCGTGTGCTCCTTTTTGCCGCAGATACCGAAACGCAGCTGCATGATTTGCTGCTCGCGTCGGGGCAGCCGTTCGACGCACAGCATCAGCTGCTGCCGTTCGGCCTCCTGCTCCAAATTTCGGCTGACCAGATCCGGGTCGCTGCCCAGAATATCGGAGAGCAGCAGCTCATTGCCGTCCCAATCCACATTCAGCGGCTCGTCGATGGAGATCTCATTCTTTTTCTGGGCGTTTTTGCGCAGATACATGAGGATCTCGTTTTCGATGCAGCGGGAGGAATAGGTGGCCAGTTTGATGTTTCGGCTGGGGCAGAAGGTACGCACCGCCTTGATCAGTCCGATGGTGCCGATGGAGATGAGATCCTCGATGCCGACGCCGGAGTTTTCAAATTTCCGGGCGATGTACACCACCAGCCGCAGATTGCGGGTGATGAGCAGCTCCCGGGCGGATTCGTCGCCGGTCTCCAGCCGCCGGAGCGCCTCCCGCTCCTCCTCGGCGCTCATGGGCGGGGGCAATACGTCCGAGCCGTTGATGTAATAGATCGGTTCCCGCCGAAATCGTTGCCACAGCCGTTTCAGCCGGTCGATCAGTTTGTTCCACATATCCATACTCCTTTCGGGTCTGCGGTGAATTCGGCGGCAGCGTTGCCCAGCAGACCTTTATAGTCCTCCGGCAGCAGCGTACTGCTCAGGGCGATATAGCAGCCCGGCAGCAGACGGTCCCCCTGCCCGGACCGGCTGCCGCGCCCGGTATGTACGGTGACCCGTTCCGGACGGAAGGCGGGCAGCAAGCCTTCACCCCCCAGACTGCTGAAGGGGATCACCCGCCAGCCGGGGCCGGTGGGCAGGTCTTTTCCGTCCCATCCCTCCGGCAGCAGGGAGGATACGGCATCCCGCTCCATGACGATGACCGGCGCGCCGGAGAAGGGCTCCACCAGGTGATTTCCGCTGTCATAGAGACAGGGGAGGGTGACGGTGCGCCCGCGGTTGGACACGGACACGGCGTAGCGGTGACGTTTCGGCGCCGACCGGCGCATCCGCTGCCCGATCAGGCACAGGATGCCGTAGCAGAGCACCGTAAGCCCCACCAGCAGCAGGGGGGATATACGATAGTAGACTACGCCGTTGCTCACATAAATGCCCGCCGGGGCAAAGAAATAGTACACGCCCTCGCACAACCCCGCCAATCCGGCGCTGAGGGCGAATAGCCACAGAATACGCCGCAGGAAACACCGGCCGTTTTCCGGCGGGAAGGCCACCAGCACCATCAGCGCGGCGCCGGCGGCCTTGCATAGGAGAGACAGCCACACCGGCAAGGGCGGCAGCAGCAGCACGAAGGCTGTCAGCCCGCCGCAGAGCGCTCCCAGCGCCAGCCGCCACCCTCGCGCCTGCGCGCCGGTGATGCGGCGCAGCAGCACCAGCAGCAGGAAATCCACCCACCAGTTGACCGCCAGTAATACATCGGCATAAATGACCATGATGATCCCGTCCTTTGCCATACAGTATAGACCTCCGGCCATAGGGGATTTTGCCGAAACAGGAGGAATGAAAAAATAAGGACACGCTGCATTGACAGACGGTGCGAAACCGTGTACAATCATACGAAAAGGACAGGGAGGCGGGCGCGATGCGCATTTTTGACATACTGGGACCGGTAATGGTGGGTCCCTCCAGCAGCCATACGGCGGGGGCGGTGCGCATCGGGCTGACCGCCCGGAAGCTGCTGGGGGAAGCGCCGGTGCAGGCGGCGATCACGCTCTACGGCAGCTTTGCGCTGACCGGGCGGGGCCACGGCACCGACCGGGCGCTGATCGCCGGTTTGCTGGGAATGCAGCCGGACGATCTGCGGATCCCCGACAGTTTCCGGTGGGCGCGGCAGGAGGGGCTCAATTATACCTTTTCTGCGGCGCAGGCCCATAATCTCCATCCCAATACTGCCCGCCTGCTGCTGACCGGCGCCACCGGCCGGACGCTGGATGTGGTGGCGGAGAGCGTAGGGGGCGGGCGCATCTGTGTGCGCTCCATCGACGGGATCGAGACGAACTTTTCCGGCGAGCATAACACGCTGATTGTCCATAATCAGGACGTGCCGGGGCACGTGGCGGCGGTGACGGCGGCGCTGATGCAGCGCCATGTGAATATCGCGACCATGCAGCTGTACCGCAATGAACAGGGCGGGTATGCAGTGATGGTGCTGGAATGCGACCAGCCCATTCCCACCGATCTGGAGCAGTTTCTGTCCCATATCGAGGGGATCCGCAAGATCACGGTATTTAATCAGGAGGGAGTCCTATGAGCTTTGCCAGTGTGGCGGCGCTGCTGGAGACGGCGCAGCGGGAGGAAAAACCGCTTGCAGCGGTAATCGTGGCGGCGGACTGCCGGGAAAACGGATATACAGAAGAATATTCTCGCCGCCGGATGGCGGAGACCTGGGCGGCGATGCTGGATTCCAGCCGCCAATACCGCGCCTCCGACCGCTCTCGCAGCGGGCTGTCCGGCGGGGACGGGGAACGGCTGCGGCAGGCGGCGGCGGACGGACGGCTGCTGGGCGGGACGTATTTCCTTCGGGTGATGGAGGAGGCGCTGCGGGTGGCAGAGTGCAATGCCTGTATGCGGCGGATCGTGGCGGCCCCTACGGCGGGCAGCTGCGGGGTGCTGCCGGCGGTGCTGATACCGCTGGCGGAGGAGCGGGCGCTGACGGAGGACGCTGTGGTAGAAGCGCTGTATATTGCCGCCGCTTTTGGCGAGGTGACGGCCAACCGAGCCAGCGTGTCCGGGGCGCAGGGCGGCTGTCAGGCGGAGATCGGCACCGCCTCCGCAATGGCGGCGGCAGCGCTCACGCACTTGCTGGGCGGTACGCCCCAGCAGTGCGCCCACGCCTTTGCGCTGGCGCTGAGCAATTTGCTGGGGCTGGTGTGCGATCCGGTGGCGGGGCTGGTGGAGCTGCCCTGTGTGCGGCGGAATGTGGTGGGAGCGGTGAATGCGGTCAGTGCCGCCGATATGGCGCTGGCGGGGATCACCAGCCGCATTCCGGCGGATGAGGTGATCGACGCCATGGGGGAGGTGGGCGACGCCCTGCCTGCCGCCCTGCGGGAGACCGGGCTGGGCGGTCTGGCGGCGACTCCCACGGCGCAGCGGCTGACCGAGGAGATCCGGCAGGAGAGCGCCGCGGAGGAATAAAAAACAGCGCCGGGAGCGCACACAAGCTGTGTGCGCTCCCGGCGCGTTGTTTTGGAGAAAGATGAACGGATTTTATTGGCGGCTTTTGCCCAGATAGGCTTCTTTGACCGCCGCGTTGTTGAGCAGCTCCTCGCCGGTGCCGGAGAGGGTCAGGGTGCCGGTCTCGATGACATAGCCCTCGTCGGCGATCTTCAGCGCCATGTTGGCGTTCTGCTCGTTGAGCAGCACTGTGATGCCGCTTTTGTTGATCTCTCGAATGATGGCGAAAATGTCCCGCACCACCAGCGGCGCCAAACCCAGAGAGGGTTCGTCCATCATGATGAGCCGGGGACGACTCATCAGCGCCCGGCCCACCGCCAGCATTTGCTGTTCGCCGCCGGACAGGGTGCCGGCCATCTGCCAGCTCCGCTCCTTCAGGCGAGGAAACAGATCGTAGATGTGCGCCAGATCGTCGTCCAGTTTATCCTTGCGCAGATAGGCGCCGATCTTCAGGTTTTCCAACACCGTCAGATTGGGGAATACCTTGCGACCCTCCGGCACCAGCGTGATCCCCTTGCTGACGATGGCATCGGGGGTCTGGCCCAGTATGCTGGCGCCATCGTACAGGATGTCGCCGCTGTGGGGCTTTACGATGCCGGAGATGGAGCGCAGAATGGTGGATTTACCGGCGCCGTTGGCGCCGATCAGGGTCATGATCTTGCCCTGCTCCACGGTCATGGAGATGTCCTTGACCGCCTTGATACCGCCGAAATTCACGGACAGATTCTTGATTTCCAGTATGTTACTCATCGTCGTCTGCCACCCCCAGATATGCGTCGATCACCCGTTGATTGGCCTGGATTTCGGCCGGTGTGCCGTGGGCGATCTCCTTGCCGAAATCAATGACGTAAATGCGGTCGGAAATATCCATCACCAGATTCATGTGATGCTCGATGAGCAGAATGGTGATGTGGAATTGCTCCCGGATCTGCCGGATGAACGCGGTCAGCTCCTCGGTTTCCTGCGGGTTCATACCGGCGGCCGGTTCATCCAGCAGCAGCAGGGTCGGCTCGGTCGCCAGCGCCCGGGCGATCTCCAGCTTGCGCTGCATCCCGTAGGGCAGACTGGTGGCCAGCTCGTCCCTGACTTCCTCCAGCCCCACCAGTCGCAGCAGCTCCATGGTTTCCTGCCGCATACGGGCCTCTTCCTTGTAGTTGAGGTGGAAGGTGGCGGTGAACAGATTGGAGGTACGGCGCAGGTGCTTGGCGGTGAGCACGTTCTCGAATACCGTCATGGATTTGAATAGACGGATATTCTGAAAGGTGCGCGCCATGCCCAATTTGGTGAGCTGATCCGGCGTTTTCCGCAGGACGGTGGTGTATTTGCCCGCATTTTCTCCGGCATAGAGCTTTTTCATTTTGCCCCGGGGCTTGTTGGAGATCACCAGCTGGTCGTGGTAGTAAATAGCGCCGTTGGTGGGTTCATACACGCCGGTGATGGCGTTGAACGCAGTGGTTTTTCCGGCGCCGTTGGGTCCGATGAGGGCGACGATCTCCCCCTCGTTGACCTCCATGGACAGGTTATCTACCGCCACCACGCCGCCAAACTGCATCGTGATGTCGCACAGTCGTAATACGCTGCTCATGCCTGTCCCTCCTTTGCGGTTTTCTTCCGGAACTTGCCGACAATCGTGGCGGGCAGGTTCACAATATTCCGCACCAGGCGGGCGGAGCTGAATTCTTTATCGCCCATAATGCCGTTGCGGAAGAACAGCACGAAGATCATAATGATGACGGAGAACACCACCAGCCGGAAACCGTTGCGGAATACGGAAGAGGTGATGCCCAGAAATTCGCCGCTGTCCAGTCCCCGCAGCCACCATTCCTGGGAGGCGATGTAGAGGAAGCTGGCGAGGATCGACCCGGTGATGGAGCCGATGCCGCCGATGACCACGATGAGCAGGATCTCATAGGTCAGCGCCGAGGTAAAGGGGGCGGCATTGGTAGAGCCTACGTACATGGCATACATGGCACCGCCGATGCCGGCGAAGAAAGAACTGGTGAGAAAGCTGATCATCTTATGCTTCGCCAGATTGATGCCCATGGCCTCGGCGGCGATCTCATCGTCCCGGATGGCCTTAAATGCCCGCCCGTAGGTGGAATGGATCATCAGGGCAATGATGCCGATGCACACCACCGCCACCAGAAAGAACGGAAACACAAAGGACAGCTTTTTGAAAGGGCCGTCGCTGAGCTGCTCCTTAAAGGTGTTCAGCTGGCTGATGGGGAAAGAGCCGTTGGTCAGCGGTCCCAGCTTATCCCATTGGATGATGGTGCGCAGAATCTCGGCAAAGCCCAGAGTGGCGATGGCCAGATAGTCGCTCTTCAGCTTCAGCACCGGCAGACCGATGAGGAAGGCGAAGACGGCGGCGGCGATGCCCGCCAGCAGGATCGCCACCAGAATCGGCAGCTGGAAGTGGATGAGCGGCGTGCCGGAAAAGCTGTATACCATTTCCCGGCTGCCGTCGTTGACGGAAAAGATGGCATAGACATACGCACCGATGAGCATAAAGCCCGCCTGCCCCAGCGAGAATAAGCCGGTGAAGCCGTTGAGCAGGTTCATGGAGACCACCACGATGGCGTAGACGCAGCCCTTTTGCAGCACCTTGACGATCATATCGAAGGAGTTGGAGGTGGTGTCGATCACGATGAGCACCGCCACCAGCGCCGCCAGCAGGATCAGGTTGCCGATGGTATTCTGCTTTTTCGTGGCCGGTTTTAACAGTTGTTTCATGGGGGACACCTCCTTTATACCTTTTCGGTGGTTTTTTCTCCGAACAGGCCGGTGGGCTTGACGCAGAGAATGACGATCAGCAGAGCGAACGTGAAAGCATCGGAGAAGGTGGTCATGCTCACGCCGCCGATGTTGATGGCACGGATGAGGTTCTCGCAGATGCCGATGATGAAAGCCCCCACCACGGCGCCGGGGATGGAGCCGATGCCGCCGAATACCGCCGCCACAAAGGATTTCAGCCCCGGCATGGAACCGGAGGTGGGGATGACGGAGGGATAGTTGCTGAAATACAGCACCGATCCGATGGCGGCCAGCAGCGAGCCGATGACAAAGGTGACGCTGATGACCCGGTTGATCTTGATGCCCATGAGCTGGGAGGTTTCAAAATCCTTGGACACCGCCCGCATGGCGATGCCGATTTTGGTGAACCGGATGATCAGCACCAGCCCCACCACCAGCAGGATCGTCAGCACCGGCGTGATGAGGGTCACCCACTTGGTGGTGGCGCCGAACAGACTGACCGTGTTGGACAGACCGGGGATCGCGGGATAGGTTTTTGCCAGACCGCCGGTGACATACAGCGCCACATTTTGCAGTGTGTAGGACACACCGATGGCGGAGATCATCACCGACATACGGGGAGCGCTGCGCAGGGGCTTATAGGCGATCTTTTCCACGGCGCAGCCCAGCGCCACCGTGGCAATGAGCACCAGCGGGATGGACAGGTACAGGGGCATGGCCGTGGTGGCGTATACCATGATCAGACCGGCCACCATGAAGATGTCGCCGTGGGCGAAGTTGATCAGCCGCAGGATGCCGTAGACCATGGTATAGCCGATGGCGATCAGCGCATACTGTCCGCCTACGGAGATACCCGCCAGAATATAATCCATATTGACTTCCTCCAAAACAGACGGCGGCGGGAGAAAAACTCCCCCGCGGGGCCGTGTACCGATTCTTTGTGGGGGCTGCGCCGTCCGGTGCATCGGATGCCCGTGCGCGGCATTGCCCGAAAAGGACAAGGCCGAATGCCAGATGCCGGCATCCGACCTTGTTTTGCGGTTGGCTAGCTCAGATGCCCTGCTCCTTGACGAAAGTCCAGGCACCGGTGGTGGTATCGGCGGCCTTGATGTAGGCAACCGTGCGCTCGGCGTCGCCGTTGACGGAATCGAATTTAATGTCGCCGGTCACGCCCTTATACTGCACATTCCACAGCGCCTCCATGATCTTGGCAGGATCGGAGGACTTGGCGGCCTTGATGGCCTCCAGCGCGGTGAAGTAGGCATCGTAGCCCATGGCGGACACGGCCGAGACGATGTCGTTGCCGCCGTTGTTGGTCAGCTTGCTGCTGTCGGCATTGAGCCACTTCTTGAAGCCATCGTCGAAGGACTGGTTGCCGCCCTCCTGGTAGAAAGTGGTGATGTTGATGGTCACGTCCTTGTCCTTGGCCGCCTGCAGGATCACGTTGCTGTCCCAGGTATCGCCGGCATACAGCGGGATGCCCACTTTCTGGGTGGCGGCTGCCTCTACGATCAGCTGCGCATAGGAGATGGAGGTGGGGGCGAAGATGGCCTGCGCGCCGCTGTTCTTGGCATTGGTGATGTAGGAGGTGAAATCCGCCTGGTTGGTCGGGAAGTTGTCGGACACCACTGTGCCGCCCAGCTTTTCGAAAGCGGTCTTAAAGCTGCTGGACAGTCCCAGATCGTAGGCGTTGCCCAGTTCCGCCAGGGTATAGGCGGTCTTGATGCCCTGATCCCAGGCGTATTTCGCCATCACGGAGCCCTGGAAGGGATCCAGGAAACAGATGCGGAAATAATGCTTGTTGCCCTCGGTGACCTGGGTGTTGGTGCAGGTGATGCCGATGGCGGGGATGCCCGCCTCCTTGAATACGGGGGAGGCGGCAATGGATACGGACGAGCCGTAGGAGCCCAGCACCACGGACACACCCTTGTTCACCAGCTGGGTGGCGGCGGTGGACGCCTTGTCATCGGCGGACTGATTATCCACCTCGACCAGCTCGATCTTGTAGGTCTTGCCGTCGATCTCCACGGTGGGCTGCACGCTGTTGGCATATTCCACACCCAGCGTCTCCTGCTTACCGCCGGCGCCGTTAGCGCCGGAAGCCGGCTCGAACACGCCGATCTTGATGACGTCGCCGTCGCTGCTGCTGTTGCCGCAGCCGGCGAAGCACAGGCACGCCAGCGCTATGCATAGGGTGATTGCGAACAGTTTTTTCATGGGTATTCCTCCTTAGATGTTCCTCAGCCGTCTGCCTGTGCCGGTGTTGCCGCCGCATGCTGTCCGCCCTTCGGAATTTTTCTGCTATTGTACACGCTTTCGGTAGCGTTGTCAATAATTATACCGCTATTTCTATCTTTTTTCGACTTTACCGGATGTATTTTCGGCATGATTTGTACATTCCGCACAACGCAGTGTTCGCGTATAGCGGACACTGCGTTCTGAAAGGCCGTTTCGCATGGTGGCAAGCTGGCCGACAACACAGCAATTATCAGCTGACCGGCGTGATTGACGTTGTATGTCCATTGACGAACACAAAAAAGACTTATAAGACTTGACGTTGTGGTATAAAATGGACAAATACGCCGAAAATCCGTATAAATATTCAAGATTTTACTGCTTTAGCGATTAAAAATACAAAATCAAAAAACCGCTGTCGGAATGGTGTTTCCCGACAGCGGTTGAACGGTATTCGACGATTTTATGCCTGAGCTGTGGAGGGGAGAGCGGGCGTGGGCCTGTCTGTCGGCAGCAGATCGGTCATGCTCTTGAGGCTGATACCCAGTGTGGACAGATTGTGCAGCAGAGCGGACAGCGTGGGCTGAATGACGCCGGTGACGCCGCACAGGATCAGCAGCAGATTGAAACCGACGATGAACCGATAGTTGCGGTGAATCCGCTGCATGAGCAGCTGGCTCAATTGCCGCAGGGTCACCAGCTGAAACAGCTCCTCGGAGGAGATGGTGATATCGGCGATCTCCCGGGCGATAGCAGCGCCGCTGTTGATGGCGATGCCCACATCCGCCTCCGACAGCGCCGGAGCGTCGTTGACCCCGTCGCCGACCATCATGACCCGATGTCCGGCGGCTTTTTCCGCCCGGATGTAGGTGGCCTTGTCCTCCGGCAGCACCTCGGCGTGGTATTCGTCCACCCCCACGGCCCGGGCGACGGCGGCGGCGGTTTTTTCGTTATCGCCGGTCATCATCACGACCTTGCGGATGCCGCAGGCGTGGAGCGCCTGAATAGCGGCCGCCGCCTCCTTGCGCAGGGGATCGTAGATGCAGATGACCGCCGCCAGCTGTCCGGAAACCGCCAGATACAGATGGGAATAGGTGTCGTTAAGGGAGGCAAATTTATCCTCTTCTCCTGCGGGAACGCGGCAGTCCTCGTCCTCAAATACAAAATGATAGCTGCCGATGACGACCTTGTGTCCTTCTACGGTGCTGGAAATACCGTGTGCTACTACGTATTCTACTTTGGAATGGTATTCCTCGTGGTTGAGCCCCCGCTTTTTGGCCTCCTCCACTACGGCATTCGCCAGAGAATGGGGGTAGTGCTCCTCCAGACAGGCAGCCAGCCGGAGCATATCCTCCTCCCGCCGTCCGCCGAAGGTGACAATTTCTGCCACCTGGGGAGTGGCGTGGGTCAGGGTGCCGGTCTTATCAAATACGATGGTGTCGGCGGTGGCTACCGCCTCCAGAAACCGGCCGCCCTTGACGGTGATATCGTAGCGGTTGCTCTCCCGCATGGCGGACAGGACGGCGATGGGCATGGACAGTTTCAGCGCGCAGGAAAAATCCACCATCAGCACCGATAGGGTTTTCGTGGCGTTGCGGGTGAGCAGATAGGTCAGCGCTGTGCCCCCCAGCGTGTAGGGAACCAGCCGATCCGCCAGCCGGGAAGCTTTGTCCTCGGCGGTGGATTTCAGCTTTTCCGATTCCTCGATCATCTGTACGATCCGGGCATAGCGCCCGCCGCCGTTCACCCGGCTGACGGAGAGGACGCATTCGCCCTCCTCCACCACCGTGCCGGCATAGACATAGCTGCCGCAGACCTTGCGCACCGGCAGTGCTTCGCCGGTCATGGAGGACTGGTTGACGGCGGCTTCGCCGTCCACTACGGTGCCGTCCAGCGGAATCAGATTGCCGGTGCGGACCACGACTGTGTCTCCCTCGGCTACGTCCGAGATGGGGACGAGGATCTCCTGCCCGTCCCGGCGCAGCCAGACCTTGTCCACATGCAGGGACATGGCGCCCGCCAAATCGGATACGGATTTTTTGTGGGTCCATTCCTCCAGCAGCTC
>DJEF01000022.1:11974-12233 GCA_002431285.1 Ruminococcaceae bacterium UBA5905
TCACCCAGCCGCAGCATGAACATCACCGATCCGGCGGTGCCCACATCGCCCCGCAGCAGCGAGACGGTGACGGCGGTGGCGTCCAGTACGCTGACGCTCAGCCGCCCCCGGAGCAGGGAGCGCAGCCCGGCGCCGATATAATGCAGCGCCCGCCATACGGCGATGACCGTGCGCACCGGCAACGGCAGGAACAGCTTGGATGGTGCCCGCCGCAGCACGGTGGCGACCAGCTTATCCTCGAATTCCCGGTTCAGTGCCC
>DJEF01000006.1:0-4371 GCA_002431285.1 Ruminococcaceae bacterium UBA5905
GTTGCGCCGCATCCGGCACCTCCGCCGGCCGACCGTGCAGGAACCAAAAGCCGCCGTCCCGCCTACCCCGAGGCGCTCTGCTCCCGTCGTCGAAATGCCGCACAGGGAAGCTCCGCGTGTCCGCCGTCTGCCGGACTATGTACCGCCTTTGCCTCCCGCTGCAACGGGATATTGCTGCAACGGGATATTCCCTGCTTTTGCGCTTTTTCGGAGCGATTCTCGCCCGGCTTTTGCCGATGAATGCAGTCGCGGCGCATAAAAATACCGTCGGCGATACGCCGACGGTTCGAGCAAGACTGCTTGAGCAAACTGTCCGCCCGGTTTTCCCGAGCATTTCGCTCGAGCATTTCGCTCGAGCAGTTGCTCGAGCAGTTGCTCAAGCAATCGCTCAAGCAATCCGTATAATGAGGTCTGCGGTTTTCGATTTCCGTCCACCTGTTCACGGGCGGTCCGCGGCATACCCCGTGGCGCCCCCAAATGCGATTTTTACGATCTGCATTTTCATCATGCCGTCGCCAACTCTGGCCAGAAAGCGAAAAAATCCGCTGACCGACGGGTCCATCAGATCGTTATAGCCATACATATACCCCCGGCTGGAGACCCGCAGGCGGCTGTCCCATGCAGATAGCTCTCTTTCTGCGTCCGAGACCGCAAAATAGGCGCTTACGTCCTGAATGGCGGCATCCTTGAGCCAGGTTTTCACCATCAGCTTAACCGCTTTCCTGTTGGCGGCATCAAACACAAGGACCCCGCCCGGAAATGCATCTGCCATATGCCGCACCAACGCCATGACCTGTTCCCGCAGGAAGTAATAGAACACCCCCGCCGCGAAAAACACCGCCCCGCCGGACGCGTCGATCTTTTCAAACCACGCAGGATCGTTCAGATCGCAGGGGATATTCTCCTCCCGCTCTCCGGCGGGCAGCAGCCTGTCGCGTACCTGTATCACATCGGGAAGATCCAGATTGTAGATCTTGCAACGGCCGTTGTCGCAGCGACGGCCCGTACTGTCGAGACCGCAGCCCAGATTGACCACCGCCGCATACGGATGGGCACTCAGATAGTCCTGCACCTCAAAGGCCAGATCGTTCTGCCGCATGGCGGCCTCCAGAAACCCAAAGCGCTGCATCAAGCTTCCGGATTTTTTCGCCAGCACCGAAAAGTCATAGTCGATCCGGTCAATCAGCTCCGCCGCCGTTTTATCCTGGTACAGCCCCGGGTAAAGCTCCGAGCACATTTTCCGGCCGTACAGGGGGATCACCAGCGTTTCCTGCACCGTGTTTCTCTCAATTTTCTCGTTCACAGATATCCCTCACTTTCGGATAAAGGGGAGCTCCGGCAGACGGTCCTGCTCGGCGATCCGGCACAGCATTTCCGCAAAGCCCTGCGGATCCCGAATCTGATATTGCATATGATTATGCCCCTCAAAAACCGGGTAGCGGCCCTGCGGATAGGCCTGCATGACCGCGTCCCGATACCGGTAATGCTCTTCGGCGCTGCCAAAGGCGAAGTATGTATGCCTTTGCAACGATTCCGGCAGCGGCGGGAACGGCGTATCCTCCAGACTGTCCGCCAGCTGCCGGCGCAGATTGCCGTACCGCAGCGCCTTGCCGGCGGCGACGAAGTAGGGCTTGATGCTGTCGTCGTCGCACCACAGCATGGCTTTCAGCGTTTTACCCCCGCTCCAATACAGGCTCTTGATGGCCAGATACAGAAACGGGGTCATTACCCGGCGCGTCCCTTTTCCGATCCGGGCGAACTGTCCCCCATCGAAAAAGACGTGCTCCACCGGCAACTGTGTCTGCGTCAGAAACGCCACAGCCAGATCCGCGCCGATGGACGAGGCAACGACCAGCGCCAGACGTTCCACCCCCTGCCGGTGCAGAAATTCCTCCACCTGCCGCACCTCATCTGCTTTTCCGCGGTAACGCTGCCCCGCACAATACACCGTGGATGTGGGCAGAATGCAATAATATCTGTCCTGCAAATGCCGCGCCACCGGCGCGCTGCTCGCGCCCGTGACCCCCATGGCATGGAAAAACAGCACGGCGGGGTTATGTCTGTCCCCCAATGTTTCAAACAGCATCGTATCCCCCCGATCAGCGCAAAAACAGCCCCATGACGAGACTCAGCACCGCCGCGATCGCCGCCATGCCGACGGTACCGAACAGCCATTTCCGACGCTTATCCCCGGCGGTGATGTACGGCTTCAGGTCCTCCGTGCCGGGGATCGTCCAGGCGCCGGTGAGTCCGACCCAGAATCCGTCCACCAGAAACCGGTCGATCAGATTCATCACAGACAGGATCACAAGCAGCTGCCAGAATCCCGGCCAGAAACCCCGCGCCCCATTCACCGCATAGACGCAGACCAGCACATAGGCGATGTAGCCGGGCACGCAGATGATCTTGAAAAGCAGAGCGTTCCGCCGTATCTTCTCATGAGTGGTCAGTCCCAGTTGGACGCACCGCGCCTGGACCGCCGGGCTGTACAGATGCACCATTCCGACGGCCCCTTTCCGGATGCCGACGGCACAGACCAGCACCAGCAAGGCGCCCAGCCCCAAACCCTCCAGAACCGTTTTCAGGATCAGCTCCGTCATTGCAGATACCTCCCGCATTCCTTTTCAAGTGCCTGCCACACCGGATACTCCGCCCGGTGTTCATCGTAGAACCGCCGGATATCTCGATCGAGGGCGCTCATCTCATCGACCGCATTCATGGCGTGATCGGAGGCACAGATCTTCCCGAGCGGAGTTGCGCACATGAGCTTAAAAAAGCGGAAACAGGTCTTGCGGTACGCAGCGCCCTCAAAATCCTTGTCCCCCGCCGGCAGGATCTCGTGTCCGGCATCCCGGATGGCGCGGTAGCCCTCGATATTGGCGTCGATCAGCCGATGCAGATAGGCGCTGTCCTTTTTCAGCTTTTTCAGGTCGCCGTCGGTTTTATAGCAGGCGAAAACCGCCGGGATCACAAACGCGGCATGGCACAGGAGATAGTCTCCCATATTCGGCTCGTAGGTCACCGTATATTTCGTCCCGGCAAAGAGTGCGTTGATCTGCGTCTCGCCCGAGGCGGCGCCGCGCAGCGGCCCGACGGTGATCTTTTGCAGATCCGCCGAAACCACCCGGTCGCTTTCCCGGTGTCCCGCCGCACTCGTAAACGCAAACAGCACGGTTTTCTCCGGCAGCTGCGCGGCCGTCTCCCCGGCGCGCACGTTGTTCCCCACAAAGATCACCGTCTCCGCACGGCTGGCCCGCAGAGCGTCCATCACCGTGTCGAGCTGTGTATACCGCACGGCGACAAAGATCACATCGTACCCGTCCTCCGGCGTCAGCTCCGTCACTACCGGTATACGGTTGACCGTGGTATGGGGCGGAAACACATGCCGGATCCGCAGCCCGTTCTTCCGAATCGCCTCCGCCCACGGGCCCCGCGCCAGCAGCGTTACATCCTTGCCGGCGCGGAACAAATTATTGGCGAGATTACATCCGAGCACACCTGCTCCGTATACCAAAATTTTCATAGAGGACCGTCCTTTCTCAATAGGCTGTGAGCGCTCCCGCCGCGCGGCCGTATGCGGAGCGCCCCATCATGTCAGCGACAGACGCCGTGTCATTTCCCCAACACGACGATCTTGTTGGAAATATTCCGGACGAGCGGGATTTTCCCCAGCAGCTTATAGGCGGGGATGAACGCCGCAATGCCCTCCGTCAGGCTGTGTTCTTCGACAAATCGGAAATCCGGCAGCAGATCGGCCAGCGCCCGGCCGTCCCGAATCCCCCAGGAAAATCGGGCGTGGCTGCCCTCGATGGATTTTTCCCGAAACCGCTTTACGACCGTCGGATTCATGATCTCCACAAGCACGGTTGCCTGCGTAAACCGCTTGGCGATCACCGCAAAGATCCGTCGAACATCCGTCTCGGACAGATACATGGTCAGCCCCTCAATGACGACCAGCGCCGGCACATCGCGCTCGGCGACCGCGCCGCCCCAATCCTCCATGGCGGACATGGCGATCTGGGTAATGGCTCCGGTCTCCGGCAAAAGCTCCTCCCGCACGGCGATCGTCTCGGGCAGATCCAGATTATACCAGTGCGCATACCCCTGCATCCGATAGCACCGCGTATCCAGCCCGCAGGCAATATTGACCACCACCGCCCCCGGATGCGCGGCGAGCCAGTCGCCTGCCAGCCGGTCGAGCACAATAGTACGGGCAACAACCCCGCTGCGCATGGCGGCATCCCGCTCTGCAAGAGAAAAATCGTAATCCAGGCGGCCGATCATTTCTTCCGCTTTTTGATCGTGAATGGCGCCGCGGCCACGGCTCTCTTTAGCGCGGGCATAGACGGTCTGCAGCATCGTCTCCGGCAC
>DJEF01000006.1:4502-4849 GCA_002431285.1 Ruminococcaceae bacterium UBA5905
GAAAAGCCGCCCTGCGGCAGCCTGTCTGTGTAGGAAACCGGTCCGGCGAGAGCACCACGATCCGGTTGTTTGCGGCACCTATGCGCCACGGCGCCACGACTCGAATTTTGCGGCGGCGACGGGCGATCCGGCCGCATACCGCCGCTGCGGCGCGGTGCCGCCGCAAGCGCGGCTGCCCGAAGTCGTTGCGTCTCCACGGCAGTCGAAATCAGCGGTGTGCTCTCCGCAAAAAAAATGACCGCATCCGTACATCCGGTCACAGTATAGCACACCGAAAAGCGTTTTTCAATAGAAAATCGGAATTTTTATCGGCCGATTTTTGCAGCGGCGACACAGAGGCCGAGCAA
>DJEF01000001.1:0-7031 GCA_002431285.1 Ruminococcaceae bacterium UBA5905
CTGCTCAAGGGCAACCACGATTATTGGTGGTGTACCCGGCGCAAGATGGATACCTTTCTGACCGAAAACGGCTTCGACACCCTGCGTTTCGTGCACAACGATGCGGTGGCGGTGGACGGCCGGGTGGCGGTCTGCGGCACTCGCGGCTGGTTTTTCGACGCGGAACAGGATGCCGACCGCAAGGTGCTGCTGCGGGAGGTCGGTCGGCTGGAGACGTCCATTCGGGCGGCGAAGGCAACCGGACTGGAGCCGGTGGTGTTTTTGCACTATCCGCCCTTTTCCGGGCAGCAGCGCTGCCCGGAAATTCTGGAGGTCCTGCGGCGCGAGGGGATTCGCCGCTGTTACTACGGTCATGTGCACAGCGCCGGTATCCGGCTGGCATTCAACGGTGAGGATACGGGGATCGCCTATCGGCTGGTTTCGGCAGACGCATTGCATTTTACGCCGCTGTTTATTCCGGAATGATACCGCACAGACACTTATGGACGTTGTCTAAAATGTGAATTTTCTGTGTATGCGCCGATTTTTTCAAAAAAACAGTAGCCAAAACGCCACGGATGTGGTATACTATCGACCGATGTCTGCCTGGGCAGACGAAAATATGAAGAAAATTGCACCCCACGGGTGCGTTCAGGAGGAAAAGAACATGAGTCTGAAAAATGCTGAAAAAAAGGAAAACTGCCGTGTAGAGCTGGAGATCGAGGTGGATGCGGCGGCGTTTGAGGCTGCGGTGCAGCGCGCGTACAAAAAGGATGTTCAGAAGATGAACATTCCCGGTTTCCGCAAAGGTAAAGCCCCCCGGGCGCTGCTGGAGCGGGAATTCGGCTCCGGCGTGTTCTATGAGACGGCCATGAACGATGTGTACCCCGGCGCTCTGGATGCAGCCATTAAGGAGTCCGGCTATACCTATGTAGAGGATAAGATCGACCTGGATGTGGTGTCTGTCGGCCCGGAGGGGCTGGTGTTCAAGGCCACCATCACCGTGAAGCCGGAAGTGACCGTGGACGGCTATAAGGGGCTGAAGGCCACGAAGAAGGTGGCTCCCGTGACCGATGAGGACATTGACGAGGATCTGAAGCGCCTGCAGGAGCGCAATGCCCGGATGGTGTCGGTGGAGGATCGCGCCGCCGAGATGGGCGATACCGTGACGCTGGATTTTGAAGGCTTCGTGGACGGCGTGGCGTTTGATGGCGGCAAGGGTGAGAACCATGCGCTGGAGCTTGGCTCCGGCAACTTCATCCCCGGCTTCGAGGAGCAGTTGGTGGGCGCGAAGGTGGACGACGAGCCGGAGGTCAAGGTGACATTCCCGGAGGATTACCACGCCAAGGAGCTGGCCGGGAAAGAAGCGGTGTTCAAATGCCGCATTGATAAGATCGAGAAGAAAGAGCTGCCGGCTATCGACGACGAGCTGATCAAGGATGGCACCGACTTTGAGACGCTGGAGGACTACAAGGCGGATGTCCGTAAGCGTCTGGAGGAGCAGCGGACGAAGGCGGCCGATCAGGCGGTCGAAGAGCAGCTGGTGGACGGTCTGCTCGGATGCCTGACTGCGGATATTCCGGCGGCCATGTTCGAGAATGCTATCGACGATGAGATCCGCGGCCAGTCCTATCGGATGCAGTCCATGGGCATCAGCATGGAGATGTATCTCCAGTACACCGGCATGGATCAGGCGGCGTTCCGCGAGAGTCTCCGGGAGCGCGCCGAAAAGCAGGTGAAGGTGCGTCTGGCTCTGGAGGGCGTGGCAAAGGCGGAGAACATCGAGGCGACGGCCGAGGACGTGGAGGCCGAGTATGCCCGGTGCGCCGAGCAGTATCAGGTGGATGTGGACACTGTGAAGAAGTCCATCCCCGAGTCGGCCATCAAGGAAGATCTGGCTGTGTCCAAGGCCATGGATTTTGTCAAGGAAAATGCCGTGGTGACGGAAGAATAATCCTTTGTTTGAAGTACGTATCATCCGCCCATACTTTCGGTATGGGCGGATGGCGTCTTATCCCGGATCGGCTATAACGATTTGACAGGAGGGCTTTTGTATGAGTAGTCTTGTGCCGTATGTGGTTGAGCAGACCAGCCGTGGCGAACGGAGCTACGACATTTTTTCCCGGTTGCTGAATGACCGGATCATCATGCTGTCCGATGAGGTCAACGATGCGACCGCTTCTTTGGTGGTGGCACAGCTCCTGTATTTGGAGGGGGATGACCCGGATAAGGATATCCAGCTGTATATCAATAGCCCCGGCGGCTCGATCACGGCGGGGATGGCGATCTACGATACCATGCAGTATATCAAATGCGACGTATCCACCATCTGTATCGGTCTGGCGGCCAGCATGGGCAGCTTTCTGCTGGCGGCCGGCGCCAAGGGCAAGCGTCTGGCGCTGCCCAACAGTGAGATCATGATCCACCAGCCCCTGGGCGGTGCTAAGGGACAGGCGGCGGATATCAAAATTCAGGCGGATCATATCGTGTATATCCGCAACCGGATGAACCGGATGCTGTCCGAGATGACCGGTCAGCCGCTGGAGGTCATCGAGCGGGATACCGACCGGGATAACTGGATGAGCGCCGACGACGCTGTGCGGTACGGTCTGGTGGATAAGGTAGTGGAGCGGCGGGCATGACCCCTGCTCGTGGAGGTGACGGAATTGCCGAATAACGAGGAACACCGTGGCGAGGTGCGCTGCTCCTTCTGCGGAAAGCGTCAGGGAGAAGTGGAGCGCCTGATCGCCGGCCCCGGCGTGTTCATATGCGACGAGTGCATCGACCTGTGCGAGTCGTTGCTGGATGAGGAGCGCCCGGCAGCGGAACGGCGGGGGAAACCGGCCGACAAGACCGCAAAGCCGGAGATCCCCGAAAAGCTGCCCACACCGCGGGAAATCAAGGAAAAACTGGACGAATATGTGATCGGACAGGACGAGGCGAAGGTGGCCCTGTCGGTCGCGGTCTATAATCACTATAAGCGCATTTATTACGGTGGGGATACCGATACGGAGCTGGGTAAGAGCAATGTGCTGCTGCTGGGGCCCACCGGTGTGGGTAAAACCGCGCTGGCGCAGACGCTGGCGCGGGCGCTGGATGTGCCGTTTGCCATTGCGGATGCTACGACCCTGACCGAGGCCGGTTACGTGGGCGAGGATGTGGAGAATATTCTGCTGCGCCTGATCCAGGCGGCGGACTTCGATGTGGAAAAGGCCCAGCGGGGTATCATCTATGTGGATGAAATCGACAAGATTTCCCGCCGCAGCGAGAATCCCTCCATCACCCGGGACGTCAGCGGCGAGGGGGTGCAGCAGGCGCTGCTGAAGATTCTGGAGGGAACCGTGGCCAATGTACCCCCCGGCGGCGGCCGCAAGCACCCCCAGCAGGAGTTCATCCAGATCGACACCACGAACATTCTGTTCATTCTGGGCGGCGCTTTTGATGGTATCACCAAAACCATCGAGAAACGGGTCAGCTCCGGTTCGCTGGGTTTCGGCAATGAGGTCAAATCGAAGAAATCCGGTCAGGACAGCGCACTGCTGCGGCAGATCGTGCCGCAGGATCTGGTCAAATACGGCCTGATTCCCGAATTGGTGGGACGGATGCCGGTGATCACCACATTGCAGGCGTTGGATGCAGACGCATTGGTGCGGATTCTGACCGAGCCGAAGAACGCGATTCTCAAGCAGTATACAGAGCTGTTCCGGCTGGACGGCGTTCAGCTGGAATTCACCGATGACGCCCTGCGGGCGGTGGCGGAACTGACGCTTAAGCGGGAGACCGGAGCCCGGGGCTTACGCAGCGTCATGGAGGGTCTGCTGACGCAGCTTATGTTCGATGTGCCCTCCGACCCCACGGTGGAAAAGGTGGTCATCACCTCCGCCTGTGTGAACGATGGGGCGGCGCCGGAGATTGTCTATAATCCCGATCGGCGGGGCGCCGGTCTGCGGAGCGGCTCCCGGGCGAAAGCACCGGTGCGGCGCAAGGCGCTGGGCTGATCTATTTGGCGGAGAAACTTTGATTTTATGAATTGTGCGCCGTTGTTAGACCGCCTTTGTTCTGACGGGTACAACAGATTTGTCCCGATTGTTGGCGGTATAAAGTTGCGGCTGTTAAAACAAAATCAATCAATAGTTTGCACCCTGCACGCAAACGCCTGTGTGCAGGGTGCTTGGGCTTTTCTGAAACAGAGGTGATATATATGGCGCAAATCAACGCAGAGACGACCTATGAAACGTTGCCGCTGCTGGTGCTGCGGGGGATGGTCAGTTTTCCGGAGACGGTGATGCACTTTGACGTGGGGCGGCTGAAATCCATTGCCGCCCTGAATGAGGCGATGAAAAAGGATCAGCGGATCTTTCTGGTGGCACAGAAAGATCTGGAAAAGGATGATCCACAGCCGGAGGATATGTACTCCGTGGGCGTGGTGGCGCATATTCAGCAGATTTTGAAGTTGCCTCACGATACCTTCCGCGTGGTGGTGGAGGGCGAGATTCGTGCCCGCATTGCGGAAATCGTGCAGAATGTACCGTATTATGTGGCGGTGGTGCAGGAGCGCCCGGAGCGTCCGGTTTCTTCGGCGCTGGAGCAGGAGGCCTATCTGCGCCAGTGTCGGGAGATGTTCGAGCGATATGCCGAACTGGCGCCCAAAATGGCGCCGGATGTGCTGATGAGCGTGGCGACCGAGGAACGGCTTGGCTATCTGTGCGATTATATTGCCGCCAATCTGGCGATGCCGCCGGAGAATAAGCAGAAAATTCTCGATCAGCTGTCGGTGGCGGCGCGGGCGGATGCTCTGCTGCGGACGCTGGATAGAGAGTGCCAGCTTCTGGAGCTGGAAAAGAAAATTGAGTCCAAGGTGCAGGAGCAGATGGACGACAACCAGCGGGATTATTATTTGCGGGAGCAGATTCGCGCCATCTCCGAGGAGCTGGGAGAGGCGGACGATCCGCTGGAGGAATCGGAGGAATATCTGAAACGCATCGAAGCGCTGGAGCTGCCGGACGAGATTGCCGAACCCCTCCGAAAGGAATGCTCCAAGCTGGGGAAAATGCCTCCCGGTTCCCATGAGGCCACGGTGGTGCGTACCTATCTGGACACCTGTCTGGAGCTGCCCTGGCACACAATGACGGAGGACAGGCTGAATCTCGTCCATGCCCGCCGGGTGCTGGACAGAGATCACGACGGCCTGGATAAGGTGAAGGATCGCATTGTGGAGGCGCTGGCGGTGCGCCAGCTTTCCACCGAGATGAAGGGGCAGGTGCTTTGCCTGGTCGGCCCCCCCGGCGTAGGTAAAACCTCCATCGCCCGCAGCATTGCCGAGGCGATGGGGCGCAAATATGTGCGGGTATCGTTGGGCGGCGTGCGGGATGAGTCCGAAATTCGGGGGCACCGCCGCACCTATGTTGGATCCATGCCCGGCCGCATCATGGCGGCCGTGAAACAGGCCGGCACCCGCAATCCGCTGATATTGCTGGATGAGATCGACAAGATGGGCAATGATTTCCGCGGGGATCCGGCCTCGGCCATGCTGGAGGTGCTGGATACGGAGCAGAATTCCGCTTTCCGGGATCATTATATTGATCTTCCCTTCGATCTGTCCGAGGTGCTGTTTATCACCACGGCCAATGATGCTTCCGCGATCCCCGGTCCGTTGTATGAACGGATGGATGTGATTGAGCTGCCCAGCTATACGGAGGAGGAAAAACTGTCCATCGCCCGGCACCATCTGACCAAAAAGCAGATAAAAAAGCATGGCTTAACCGTAAAGCAATTGCGCTTTACAGAGAAAGCGCTGCGTCTGCTTATCGAGGGATATACCTCCGAGGCGGGCGTACGGAATCTGGAGCGGCAGATCGCCGCGGTGTGCCGGAAGGTCGCAAAGCAGGTGGTGGAAAATCCGGATACCCGCGTATCGGTGACGCCGGCGCTGGTGGAGGAGCTGCTGGGCCCCCGGAAGTATAAGCCGGAGCCGGAGGAGCACGAGGCGCAGGTGGGGGTGGTCAACGGGCTGGCATGGACGGCCGTAGGCGGCACCACTCTGCCGGTGGAGGTGGCGGTGCTGGAAGGTACCGGCAAGATCGAACTGACCGGCAATCTGGGGGATGTGATGAAAGAATCGGCGCATATCGCCGTCAGCTATGTCCGTTCCCGTGCCAGAGATTGGCACATTGATACCGATTTTTACAAGACGAAGGATATCCACATCCACGTGCCGGAGGGCGCGGTGCCCAAGGATGGCCCCTCGGCGGGCGTGACCATGACCACCGCCATCGTGTCGGCGCTGACCGGCATCCCGGTGAAAGGGGATGTGGCCATGACCGGCGAGATCACCCTGCACGGCAACGTGCTGCCCATCGGCGGCCTGCGGGAAAAGACCATGGCCGCCTACCGTAATGGCATCCGCACCGTCATCATCCCCGAGGACAACCGTAAGGATCTGGAGGAGATCGACCAGACCGTCCGNNATGTGGCCATGACCGGCGAGATCTCTCTGCGGGGTCGGGTATTGCCCATCGGCGGGTTGCGGGAGAAGTCCATGGCGGCGTATACCCATCATCTGTCCACCGTGATCATTCCGGAGGATAACCGGTCGGATCTGTATGAGGTGGATGCGGCGGTGAAGGCGCACACCCGGTTTATCCCGGCCAAATATCTGGACACGGTGCTGCAAAACGCGCTGGTGTCCGATCCGGCGGCGCCGACGCCGTGATGCGCGAACACATGGGAAGTGGGTGAACGCCATGCGTTTTGATCAAGCGGAATTTGAATATGCGGCGGGTTTGGCGGAGCAGCTGCATCCGGCGGATTTGCCGGAGGTGGCCTTTTCCGGCCGCTCCAATGTAGGGAAATCCTCTCTCATCAATAAGCTGCTGAACCGTAAAGGGCTGGCGCGTACCAGCGCCACTCCGGGAAAGACCGCTACCGTCAATTTCTATAAGCTGGAATCGGCGCGGCTGGCAGATCTGCCGGGGTACGGCTATGCGAAGGTATCCGGCAGCGAAAAGCGCCGCTGGACAGAGCTGATCGGCGGGTATTTTCAGGATGACCGG
>DJEF01000001.1:7104-19960 GCA_002431285.1 Ruminococcaceae bacterium UBA5905
AGCTGCTGGATGCCCGGCACACCCCCAGCCGGGACGATTACCAGATGCTGGAATACATGGTGGAGCACGAGATCCCCTTCGTAGCGGTGCTGACGAAGATGGATAAGCTCAATCAGACCCAGCGGCGACAGCGGTTAGAGGCGTTCGCGCAGGAACTGAGCGCCTATGAGGGGGTCACGCTGATCCCGTTCTCCGCCGTGACTGGCGAGGGCGTGGAGGCGCTGCGAGACGTTTTGTCCGACGTATGTGAATAAATGAAATACGCGACCGGATCGGAGACCGTCAAAAGGGATTCCTTTTGACGGTCTCTTTGCATATTCGGCGCTCAAACGGTCAAACTAACCCAAAACGACAAGTGAGGGATCCGTATGAGCATTTCCGAGAAGGAATATGACCGCATGAGTAAAAAAGCCTCTCCCGGCTCGCCGGTGGGAAAGGACTGCCTGAAAGCGTTTCTGATCGGCGGGCTGATCTGTACCGTCGGCGAGGTGATCTTTCAGCTGGTACAGGGGAGCGTGGGGGAGAAAACCGCTCGACTGATTGTGTCGGTGGTGCTGATCGGAGTGACGGTGATCCTGACGGGCTTGCAGGTGTTCGATAATATCGCCAAGCACGCCGGCGCCGGTACGTTGGTCCCCATCACGGGCTTCGCCAATTCGGTGGTGGCTCCGGCCATTGAATTCAAGGCCGAAGGATTCGTGTTGGGGCTGGGAGCAAAAATGTTCATCATCGCCGGGCCTGTGCTGGTGTACGGTATCACGGCCAGCGCGGTGTACGGACTGATCCTGTACCTGTTTTCTCTGATCGGGTGAAAGGGGGACGAAGCTATGCCGGAACGCAAGGGACTCTACACCGTTACGCTTTCCAACCGTCCGACGGTTTTAGGCCGGGCTGCCGTGGTCGGAAAAAAAGAGGGCGAAGGCCCGCTGGGACATGAGTTTGATGTGGTGTTTGCGGATGCCCGGTTGGGGGAAAAGACCTGGGAGAAGGCCGAAAGCGCGCTGCAAAAGCAGGCGCTGTCCCGGGCGCTGGATCGGGCGGGCCTGTCGCCCAGCCAGCTGCAATATCTGTTCGCCGGGGATCTGCTTAATCAGAATATTGCCTCCACCTTCGGACTGCGGGATATGAACGTGCCGCTGATCGGTCAGTTCGGCGCCTGTTCCACCATGGGGCAGACCATGGCGATGGCGGCTATTTTTGTGGACAGCGGCGCGGCGGATCTGTGCGCGGCGGTGACGTCGTCCCATTTCTGCACGGCGGAGCGGCAGTTCCGCTACCCGCTGGAGTATGGCGGCCAGCGTCCCCCCACCAGCCAGTGGACGGCCACCGCAGCGGGCGCGGTGATCGTGGGGCGCGCCGGAAAGGGCGTGCGCATTGACGAGGTGACGATCGGTCGGGTGCAGGATCTGGGCGTCACCGACGCTAACAACATGGGCAGTGCCATGGCGCCTGCCGCCGCCGATACGCTGGAACGCTTTTTCGCCGATACCGGGACGCGGCCGGAGGATTATGCCCAGATCGTGACCGGCGATCTGGGACAGGTGGGCAGCGACCTTTGCCGGGAACTGATGGCGAAAAAGGGATTGCCGCTGGGAGATAATTACACCGATTGCGGATTGCTGCTGTTTGACCGCCAAACGCAGGATGTCCACGCCGGCGGCTCCGGCTGCGGCTGTTCGGCCAGCGTGCTGTGCGGGCATTTTCTGCCGATGCTGGAGCGGGGAGAACTGCCGGAACTGCTGTTCTGCCCGACGGGCGCACTGATGTCGCCCACCTCCTCTCAGCAGGGCGAGAGCATCCCCGGTATCTGCCACGCGCTGCTGCTTACCGGGGAAACGGCGGCCCCGTGGACATGACGGCAAGAGCCGAGGGGGTATTTCGCGTGGGCAAGACGCTCGGAGCAAGGGCATCTCGGAAACGGCGCGGCGGCCTGTGTTTTTCCGCGCCGATCCCGGCCGCAGAATATGGGCGTATCCTGGGGAGAACGACAGGATCGCTGACCGTGGGGCCGCAAGTACGGAGATGATCGGATGACTTTGTTTATGGTATCCAAAAACCGAGATGTTCGTTGTGCTTTCTGACAAAAATTCGGTCGAAATTCGCTGCGCTCGGCGGATGCGGGCTTTTCCCCTTGACATTTGCCGTCGGATAGGCTATAATTATGACAGATTTGTAACCTATTCGCTGAAAGGAGTCTTACCGATGAAATGCTCTAAGGATTGCAAATGGACTTGGATCGCCGTGGTGGCCGCTGTGGTGGCTGCGATTACGACGGTTGTGCTGCTGATGCTGCGTGCCCGTGCCAAGAGAATTTCCCGCCATGAGTGCGAGGGCTGTTTTGATTACGAGATGGACGAATTGGATCAGCTGGCCGACGCCGAGCCGACGCAGGAGCCGGAAGCGAACGAAGAATAATCGCCAA
Source organism: Ruminococcaceae bacterium UBA5905 (assembly GCA_002431285.1). GTDB lineage: Bacteria > Bacillota > Clostridia > Oscillospirales > Acutalibacteraceae > UBA5905. The sequence goes on from DJEF01000001.1 coordinate 9,527, forward strand.
AAAGGAGCAGACAGTATGGTCTGCTCCTTTTTTGAGACGATCTTTTGATGTGTTTTGCGAAAAAGATTATTTGCGCAGGATCACCCTCGCCGCCGTTTTGTTTGGCGGATGATTTTGATGACTTTACTGAAATTTTAAGGAAGAAAACTATGTGGATCTGTCCCATTTGCGGGTTGCCACTGGCCGCGACGTCTGCCGGGTGGCAATGTGCCCGGCGGCATAGCTTTGACCGCAGCCGCAGCGGATATGTGCATCTGCTGCCCGCCAACCGTAAGCACGGGAAAATGCCCGGCGACGATAAGCTGATGGTGGAGGCTCGCCGACGGTTTCTGGAGGGCGGCTGGTATGCGCCTCTGGCGGACGGGCTGTGCAAGCAGCTGGAGCGGCATATGCCGCAAGGAGATTTTCTGGATGTCGGGTGCGGCGAGGGATACTATACCGGACGCATGGCGGCGGCTATCCGACGCCGGTATCCGGCGGCGGTCTGCGCCGGAATTGATATATCCAAAATCGCGTTGGACAAGGCGGCCCGCGCCTGCCCCGAGGGGCAATTTGCCGTGGCCAGCGCGTTTCATCTGCCGGTGGCGGATGGGAGCTGCGCCGCGGTCGTCAATGTGTTTGCGCCGTATTGCGGCGAGGAGATCCGACGGGTCATGCAGCCGGACGGGGTTTTCCTTATGACCATCCCCGGTGAAACGCACCTGTGGGAGCTGAAGCAGCGCATCTACGACACGCCCTATAAGAATCAGGTCAAGCCCTTTGACCTGCCGGGGCTTGACCTGATCGAACAGACGCATTTGCAGTATTCTATGGACCTGCCGGACAGTGAAACGGTGGAGTCGCTGTTTCGCATGACGCCGTATTACTATAAAACCGGGCAGGCCGATCAGCAAAAGGCGGCGCAGATCGAGCATCTGTCGGTCACGGCGGAGTTTTTCATCCTGACCTACCGGAAATCAGCTGCGCAGATCGGCTAAACTCTTGCGCCGGGTGTTTTGGGAGAAGGATACGCTGAGTACCAGCCCGATGCCCAGATACAAGGTCGCCACCGAGCTGCCGCCGGCGCTGAAAAAGGGGAGGGTGATGCCGATGACCGGCAATACCCGCAGACACATTCCCAGATTGATGAGCGATTGAAATCCGATGAGCGCCAGCATACCGACACACAGATATCCGCCCAGATCGTCCCGGGACTGCTTGGTGCAGCGCACCAGCTCGAATACCAGCAGCGCCAGCAGCAGAAATAGCAACAGTCCGCCGATAAATCCGAATTCCTCCGCCGCTACGGTGAAAATGAGGTCGTTGTTCCGGGCAAAGGAGAATCCTTTGCCGCCCTGTAAATATCCGACGCCGGTGAGCTTGCCGGAGCCGATGGCTTTCAGACCCTCATACTGCTGCCAGCCGGTGGTGCTGAGGTACTTTTCCACATACGGCGGCAGAATGCAGAGAAACCGGGCCTTTTTATCGTCGGTGAGCAGATACGTCCAGGCCAGCGGTACCAGCGCACATACACCGGCCAGCCCCAATACATAGTAGAGTAGGTTGACGCCGCTGACCAGCAGCATACTGAGGAATATGAGGATGAACACCAGCGCCGTGCCGTCGTCCCCCTGCAGGAACACCAGCCCGATGGGGACAATGGCGTGGAGCGCCAGCAGTGCCAGCGTTTTGAACCGGCGGATGTCCTGCTGCACTCGGGAGAGATGCACGGAAAAGGTGATGATGAAACTGATCTTCATCAACTCCGACGGCTGGAAGGTCAGGCGGAAGGAGCCGATGCGTATCCCCAGCCAGGCGGTATCGTCGGTTCCGGCCACATTCAGCCCCAGAGGGGTAAAGGTCAGCAGCACCAGTCCGACCGAGAGCGCGGCCCACACCGGCCACAGACGACAGATGTCCTCATAGTCCACCTGGGAGATCAGCATGGCGAGGATCAGCCCCACCGCCGATGCGCCGATCTGCATGATCACGCCGCTCATGCCGTTTCCGGCACTGTAAGAGGCGGAATACACCAGCAAACACCCGTAGACCGATGCTGCCAGACATAGCAGGATCAGTCGCAGGTTGGAATAATAGAAAAAGGTGCGTATGGACTGCTTTAACGAGTGTTTGGCCAAGCCGCTCTCATCCTTTCTGAACATTCCTGTCCATTATACCGAATTTTTACGCAAGATGCAAGTTTCTCTTTAATTATTTACAAATGTGTGGTAAAATACCTCTCAACAGGTATGGAATGCAGGCGCGAGGGTAAAGGAGGCGGCACAGTGGACGAGCGGATCATCACCCACTCCGTGGAGGAGACCGAAGCCTACGGTGCTTCACTGGCTTCCGGCTTGCGCGGCGGTACGGTACTGGCCCTGTTCGGCGGTATGGGCATGGGGAAAACCGCTCTGGTGCGGGGGATTGCCCGGGGGCTGGGGTTGACCGCTCCGGTGTCCAGCCCTACCTTCGCGCTGGTGCACGATTATGGCGGCAAGCCGCCGCTGGTGCATTTTGATATGTACCGCGTTACCGGATGGGACGATCTGTATTCGACCGGCTTTTTTGATTATTTGGAGGCGGGTGCGATCCTGGTGGTGGAATGGAGCGAAAACATCGAAAGCGCTCTGCCGGAGGATGCCGTGCGATTGGTTTTCTCCGCCCCGGACGAGCATACCCGCTGGATTGAAAGGAAGTGATGGCATGGCGCTGATTTTAGCGGTGGATACCTCGGCCACCCCCGTTTCCTGCGCGCTTTTGCAGGATGAGCGGGTGCTGGCTTCTTATTACAGCCATAGCGGACAGACCCACAGCCAGACACTCATGCCCATGATCGAACATATGCTGCGGCTGTCGGACTTGACCGTGGCGCAGCTGGATGCCGTCGCCGTCAATGCCGGACCCGGCTCCTTTACGGGCGTGCGCATCGGTGTTTCTACCGTAAAGGGGTTGGCCTTTGCAGATGAAATCCCCTGCATAGCCGTTTCGACGCTGGAAGCGATGGCCGAGCCGCTGCGCGCACTGCCGCTGGAGGGGCTGGTCTGCTGTGTGATGGATGCCCGCTGCCGGCAGGTGTATACCGCGTCCTTTGATCTGAGCGCCGACGGCGACCTCACGCGCCAAACGCCGGATGAGGCGATCGCTGTCGAAGAACTGAAGAATCGACTGAAAAACGTAAAAAAATCTGTAATTTTAGTTGGCGATGGCGCAAAAATGTGCTATACTATGCTGAAAGAGGAAATTCCGACCCTGTTTCTGGCGCCCACGGCGTTGCGGTTTCAGTCGGCGGTGGGGACGGCTTTGGTGGCCGACCGTAAGCTCCGGTCGGGAGAAACGGTATCGGCGGCGGCCCTGATGCCCACCTATCTGCGCCTGCCGCAGGCCGAACGGGAGCTGCGTGCCCGGCAGGCTGCCGACCCGGAGAAAACGACCTTGTAATCCGTGCGTTTTCGCATGAAATATATGGAGGTAATGAAAATGTCTAACGCGCCGTTCATTGCAGATCACCCGCTGATCCAGCACAAGGTAACCTTGCTGCGGGATAAGAACACCAGCTCCAAGCAGTTCCGTGAGCTGATCAAGGAGATCACCGAGCTGATGGTGTATGAAGCGACCCGTGACCTGCCGGTTTGCGAGGTGGAGGTGGAGACCCCCATCACGGTGGCCAAGAGCAAGGTTATCGCGGGACGGAAGCTGGCGTTTGTGCCGATCCTGCGAGCCGGATTGGGCATGGTGGATGGTGCGTTGGAGCTGATCCCCTCCGCCCGAGTGGGCCATATCGGTATGTATCGGGACGAGGAGACGCTGATCCCCCATCCGTATTATTGCAAGCTGCCCCACGATATCGAGGAGCGGGATGTGATCGTGCTGGATCCCATGCTGGCTACCGGCGGCTCGGCGATCGACGCCATTGATCAGATCAAGACCCGTCATCCCCGCAGCATCAAATTTATGTGCATCATTGCGGCCCCCGAGGGGTTGAAGGCCCTGTCCGAGAAACATCCGGACGTGAAGATCTACTGCGCCTCCCAGGATCTGCACCTGAACGAGAACGGCTATATCGTTCCCGGTCTCGGCGATGCCGGCGACCGCATTTTCGGCACGAAATAAACTGTATGGACGGGTCATCCTTGCCGCTTTGCGCGGCAAGGGCGGCCCGTTTCGTCCCTGTTTGAGGATCATTCATGAATGACGCCCTGCTGCAAACGGGTGCGGCCGCTCTGTCCGATTGGTACCGTACCCATAATCGCCCGCTGCCCTGGCGGCAATCGCCCACCCCGTACCGGGTATGGGTTTCGGAGATCATGCTCCAACAGACTCGCATCGAGGTGGTGCTGCCGTATTATGAGCGGTTCATGGAGCGTCTGCCGGATGTACCGGCTCTGGCCGCCGCGCCGGAGGATGTGCTCCTGAAGCTGTGGGAGGGATTGGGTTATTACAGCCGGGTGCGGAATTTGCAAAAGGCCGCGCAGATCCTCTGTCGGGATTTCGGCGGCGAGCTGCCCGGAGAGTATGCGATGCTGCTGTCGCTGCCCGGTATCGGGGACTACACCGCCGGCGCCATTGCTTCCATTGCGTTTTCGCTCCCGGTTCCGGCGGTGGATGGCAATGTGATGCGGGTGCTGTCCCGCTTATGCTGCGATTCGACGGATGTGCTGTCCTCGGGGGCGAAAAAGCACTATACAGCCATGGCTGCCCGGTTGATCCCGGAGACGGAACCGGGACGGTTCAATCAGGCCGTGATGGAGCTGGGGGAGACGGTGTGTCTTCCCGGCGCGCACCCCCGCTGCGATGTGTGCCCTCTGCGGTTCGGCTGCGAGGCTTTTGCCGCCGGATGTCAGGGGGAGCTGCCGGTGCGGATCAAGCGGCAGCGCCGCCGTGTGGAGGAGCGGATCGTGCAGGTGATCGTCGGCGGTACGGACGGAGACCGGCGGGTGCTGCTCCATCGCCGCCCGGATACCGGCTTGCTGGCGGGCCTGTGGGAGCTGCCTAACCGATTGCTTACAGAGACGGCGTCGTTCCCGGTGGAGGGGGCGGTTTTTGCGGGTGAACTCCCTCGGGCGAAACACCTGTTCTCTCATGTGGAATGGCGCATGGCGGGGGAACTGTACCGCATCGCCGGGTTGCCGCCGCTGCCGGAGCGCTATTGTTGGGCGTCGTCGGCGGAATTGCGGACGACGGTTGCCTTGCCCAGCGCTTTTCGTCCCTATGCGGCGTTACTGCCGTCACTTTTGACCGGAGAGGAATGATTCCATGGATCAGAGAAACGATTATCTGAGCTGGGATGCCTATTTCATGGGTATTGCCATTTTGTCCGCCCAGCGCAGCAAGGATCCCGGCACTCAGGTGGGCGCCTGCATCGTGGATAAGGACAACAAGATCCTGTCGGTGGGCTATAACGGAATGCCAACGGGATGTGCGGATGCGGTGATGCCCTGGGCGCGGGACGGACAGCCGATGGATACCAAATACCTGTTCGTATGCCACGCGGAATTGAATGCGATTCTCAATTATTCCGGCGGCAATGTTCATGGCGCGACGGTGTATACCACACTGTTCCCTTGCAACGAATGCGCCAAGGCGCTGATCCAGGCAGGCGTTAAGCGGGTGGTGTATCTGTCGGACAAATATTCCGACAGCGATTCCGTGAAAGCGTCCAAGCTGATGTTCCGCATGACCGATGTGGAGTATACGCAGTATGAGCCTACCGGCCATGAACTGACCTTGGAGCTGTGAGTATGCGGAGAGTAGCATTGGTGACCGGCTCAACCCGCGGGATCGGGCGTGCTGTGGCGCTGCGCTTGGCACTGGAAGGATATACCGTCGCTGTGAACGGCCGCTCGGCCGATGCGGTGCAGGCTGCGGTGGCGGCGATCACGTCGGCCGGCGGGGATGCGCGCGGATATGTGTGCGATGTGGCCGATTCCGGGCAGGTCGCCCGTATGGGGGACGTTATCGAGCGGGAACTGGGAACGGTGACGGCTCTGGTGAATAACGCCGGTATCGCGCAGCAGAAGCTGCTGACGGATGTGACCGATGCAGAGTGGCATCGAATGATGGCGACCCATGCCGACGGGACATTTTACACCTGCCGCCGGTTTTTGCCCGGTATGATCCGGCAGCACGCCGGCAGCATCGTGAACATCTCCTCTATGTGGGGGCAGGTGGGCGGTTCCTGCGAGGTGCCCTATTCGGCGGCGAAGGCGGCGGTCATCGGCTTGACCCGCGCGCTGGCGAAAGAGGTCGGCCCCGCCGGTATTCGGGTCAATTGCGTCGCCCCCGGGGTTATTCAGACAGATATGATGGCGGGGTTTGATGCGTCGGTTTTGCAGGAATTGCAGGAAGAAACGCCGCTGTGTCGGCTGGGCACGCCGGAGGATGTAGCGCAGGCGGTGGCGTTTCTGCTGTCGGATGCTGCGGGATTTATCACCGGGCAGGTGTTGGCGCCGAACGGCGGTATGATCATTGGATAAATTAGATGGAGGTAACGGATATGATCGCAATCGCGTGTGACCATTCAGCGCTGGAGCTGAAAGAAGAAGTGGAGGCTCTGCTGGAGAGCCGGGGACTGGAATACAAAGATTTCGGCACTTATACGACGGAGAGCTGCCATTATCCCGTCTATGGCGCCCGGGCGGCGCGGGCGGTGGCCAGCGGCGAATGTGACCGGGGCATTGTGATCTGCGGTACCGGCATCGGTATGTCGCTGGCGGCCAATAAGATCCCCGGCATCCGCTGTGCCCTGTGCGGCGACCCCTACTCCGCCAAGATGACGCGGGCGCACAATAATGCCAATATGCTGGCGCTGGGCGCACGGGTGATCGGTGTGGAGCTGGCGAAGATGATCGTCGAGGAGTTTCTGGACACCCCCTTTGAGGGCGGACGGCATCAGACTCGAATTGATATGATCACGGCGCTGGAAAACGGCGAAGCCATCGAATGAACGGTTGAGGTGAGACCATGAAAGACACATCAAAGCAGACGCTGAAAGTCGCTCTCAAGGTATGGGGGCGCGTGATCATCGCGACCATCATGTGCGCGGTGCTGTATCTGTCCATGTCGGTGCTGGGCAACGGTCTGTTCGGCCGAACGGTCGGTTATCGGATCGCCCAGACGGATGAGGCCGGTGCTACCCAATTGGTGGAGGAACATTATTTCACCGATGGCGAGACGGAGGAGTCCATCCCGGAGGCGTCCGAAGGACAGCGGGTGGTGAAGATCACCGAAATTCCGCACGCCGTGAAGGTGCTGCTGGATGTGCTGACCCAGTTGATGCTCCTGTTTCTCATGGGTGTGTTTCCCTACAACCTTCTGTGGGAGCTGGGCGGCAAGGACGATACCGGGGTACGGTATAAGGGCAAGACCCCCGATCCTCTGCGGGGTCTGCGGATCGGCGCGCTGGCGACCGTTCCGGCGGCGCTGCTGTATATCGGCGCATGGGCTGTGAAGCTGACCGGTAGGGGTACTCTTTATTTGGCAATCTATCGCATTACGCAGATGCCGTATCTCCCGTTCATCAACGGGGTGCTGGGCAATGTGACCGAACCGGCCAAACTGCCGGTGGGCGGACTGCTGGCCTGTGCGCTGACGTTGGTATTTGTTCCGATCGTGTGCGCGATTTCTTATCGGCTGGGCTTCCGCAAATTCTCCATCCGAGAGCATCTGACCTATAAAAACACCTCGGATTCCATTGAAACCGCCGGAAAAAGCGACTCCGAGATCTGACGGCGGCATATTTTCCGCCTGCGTCCACATACAATGGGTGCGGAGGTGGAGGTATGACCCGAACACAGAGGCTCATCGGTTGGCTCGGCGGGGTGGCGCTCCTGTGTCTGTGCGGCGGGACGACGTGGCTTCTCGCGGCGCGGCCGGCGGCTGTGGCGTCGACCGAGCCGTCCCTGCTCATTGATCCGGGACACGGGGGCGAGGACGGGGGCGCTCAGGCGGCCGACGGCACATTGGAAAAGAACATCAATCTGGCGATTGCGCTTAATTTGCGGGATATGCTGCGGGTATGCGGGGTGCCGGTGTCCATGACCCGGCAGGAGGATGTGTCCATCGGCGATTCCGACAGCACCATCCGCAGTCGCAAGAGCCGGGATATGCACCGCCGTCTGGAATTGTACCAGACGGCTTCTGCGGTTATTTCCATACATCAGAATCATTTCTCGGCGTCCCGGTACCATGGCGCGCAGATGTTCTATTCCGGCAATCACCCGGACAGCCGCCGGTTGGCGGAGCAGCTGCGGTGCAGCGTGGTCTCCGGCTTGCAGCCGGAGAATACCCGGGAGCTGAAGCGCGCGACGGACGGCATCTTCCTGCTGTATCATGCCCAGTGCCCGGCGGTGCTGGTGGAATGCGGGTTTTTGTCCAACCCGGAAGAGCGGGAGCAGCTGAAAACTCCGGAGTATCAACAGCAGATGGCCTGGTGCATTATGACCGGCTATTGGAATTATCGGACGGAATAGACAGGGCGGGCTGTTCCCTGGCTGCTCCGTCCGCCCAGGGAGGATACTATGGCAGGGAAGAATAAACCGGTATATGTCTGCAACGAATGTGGGGCGGAATCGGCCAAATGGTATGGGCGCTGCCCTCAGTGCGGCGCGTGGAATTCCATCGAGGAACAGGTGCGTCAGCCGGTCGCAGAGGCTCGCAGCCACCGGGGCGGCGTGGGGTTGACGACGGTGCAGCGCATCGGCGATATCCGAACGGACGACCGTCAGCGTTATCGGACCGGCATGAAGGAGCTGGATCGGGTATTGGGCGGCGGCATTGTCCGGGGCGGCCTCATGCTCATCGGCGGCGACCCCGGCATCGGTAAATCTACGCTGTTGCTGCAAATTTGCGCATACCTTGGACAGACGCTGAAGATCCTCTATGTTTCCGGTGAGGAGTCCGAGGGACAGTTGAAGCTGCGGGCCGACCGGCTGGGGGTGGCGGCGGAGCAGCTGTATGTGCTGTGCGAGAACGATCTGGATACGGTGCTGGATGCGCTGGAAAACGAGAAACCGGACATTCTCATCATCGACTCTATCCAGACCATGAATCTGGCCTCCATCGCGTCGGCATCCGGCAGCGTGACTCAGGTGCGGGAATGCACCGCCGCCATCATGCATACGGTCAAACGGCTGGGGATCCCCACCTTTATCGTGGGCCATGTCAATAAGGACGGCGCCATCGCCGGACCTAAGGTCATGGAGCATATCGTGGATTGCGTGCTGTATTTTGAGGGGGATCGTCATTCCAGTTATCGCCTGTTGCGCTGTGTGAAGAACCGCTACGGCTCCACCAATGAGGTGGGGGTGTTCGAGATGGGGGAGCAGGGATTGGTCGAGGTGGAAAACCCTTCGCTGATGCTTCTTTCCGGCCGTCCTACGAATGTCAGCGGTTCCTGTGTCGCCTGCACCATCGAGGGCACCCGCCCCATGCTGGCGGAGGTGCAGGGGCTGGTGTCGCCGACCGGTTTCGGAAATCCCCGGCGTATGGCGACCGGCTTTGACTGCAACCGGCTCTCCCTGATTCTGGCGGTGCTGGAAAAGCGCGCCGGATACCTGTTTTCCAATCTGGATGTGTATGTCAATGTGGTGGGCGGTTTGTGGCTGGATGAGCCGGCGGTGGATCTGCCGGTGGCGCTGGCGCTGGTCTCCGGCTTAAAGGATGCCGTCATTCCCGCCGAGAACATTGCCTTCGGGGAGATCGGCCTGACCGGTGAGCTGCGGGCGGTATCCAATGCCGATCAGCGTATCGGCGAGGCGGCGCGCATGGGATTCCGGCGTATCATTCTTCCGTATCACAGCCTTTCCTCCGTCACCCGTCGCCCCGGTGTTGAAATCGTGGGTGTGCGTACGGTACGGGAGGCGTTTGAGGAAATCCAGCAGAAAGGAACGTAATGGGTATGCGGTTTTTGCGGCGGATCGGACGGCTGGTGACCACGGAGCGGGTACTGTGGTTTCTGGCGGTTTCCGTGGCGGCTGTGGTGTTTTTCGAGGTGGGACGAGCCTTTCCGCGGATGGAGCCGTATGCGCCGGATCTGCCGGAAAGCTCCGAGCAGGGAGAGCCGTCCGCACCGATAATGCAACCGGATGGAGGGTCCGTATCCGGAGAGTCCGTGCCGCTATCCTCCTCATCCGATTCCTCGACCACGCCGCGCGTTTCGGAAGCGCCATCATCGGCATCAACTGCGGCACCTTCCTACGGCGAGACCGGCGGAATGCTGAATCTGAATACCGCGACAAAGGAACAGCTCAAAACCATCAACGGTATCGGCGATGCGTTCGCGGAACGCATCATCGCCTACCGGGACAGCCACGGTGGATTTCAGAGCGTGGAGGAACTGAAAAACATCTCCGGGATCGGCGAAAAACGGTATGCCCAGTGGTCGCCGTACTTCACCGTCTCTTAACACGGCGCTCCATGAGCCTCGGCACTGCCTTGGGGCGGAATTCTCCGTTGCTT
>DJEF01000001.1:20018-29111 GCA_002431285.1 Ruminococcaceae bacterium UBA5905
GGATTTCCGTGTTGTCGCTATGGGTATGGTTGTAAAATCGGTGGATAAGTCTGCCGCACAGGTTCTGTGCGGTATTTCCTTGAAACTGCAAAAAAACTATTGAATTATGTCCCGAAGTGTGGCATAATGGAAACATCATCTCAAAACTGAGGAGGAAGACGAAATGCCTGTACAGGTGGTACCCTTCGGAACGCTGAAGGACGGCCGTGAGGTTCGGCAGATCACTTTGATGAATGGGCGGGGAACCGCCGTTTCGGTGCTGGATTATGGTGCGACCATCCAGCGCTTTATTTTCCGGGATACGGATATTGTGCTGGGGTATGACACACTTGAGGGGTATGTGGAGGCCAACGGCTCCTACATCGGCGCCACGATCGGCCGCGTGTGCAACCGGATCGCGGACGGTAAATTCACGCTGGAGGGTCAGCCGATCCGGCTGTATTGCAACGAGACGGCACGCCACGGCCATCTGCATGGCGGCGCCGAAGGATTCGATAAGAAGATCTGGCGGTATACCGTGTTGTCGGAGGATGACGCTCCCTCAGTGCGGTTTGAATACACCAGTCCCGACGGAGAGGAACACTATCCCGGTACCCTGCAGGTGTCGGTGACGTTTACGCTGGATGCGGCGGATACGCTGACACTGTCTTATCACGCGACCACCGATAAGACCACGGTGGTGAACCTGACGAATCATACCTATTTCAATGTACACGGCTGCGGCGGCGGTTCTATTGAGGACGTGTTGCTGCAGATCCATGCGGATGAGATCACCCCGGTGGATGAGGTGCTCAATCCCACCGGCGGATATATGCCGGTGGAGGGAACTCCTCTGGATTTCCGGAAACCGAAGCCTCTGGGCGAGGGTATCCACGGCGCGCATCCGCAGGTGGCTATGGGCGGCGGCGTGGATCACAATTTCGTGCTGGCCAGAGAAAAGCAGCCTGCCGTGCGGGAGGCCGCCGTGGCGGTCAGTCCCCGCAGCCATATCCGATTGGTTTGCTCCACTGATCTGCCCGGTGTGCAGGTGTATTCCGCCAATTTTCTGGAGGAACAGCATGGGAAAGCAGGACATTGCTGGGGACGGTATGACGGCTTCTGCCTGGAGACGCAGTATTTCCCGGACAGCGTGAACCAGCCTGCGTTCCCCTCCATTGTGTTGCACCCGGGAGAGGAATACACCGCGACGACCCGGTTCCATGTGGAGCTGCAACAGTAAGAGGATAACTTCATGCGAGTGATAACCGGTTTAGCCCGGGGATGTCGGCTCAATACGCTCCCCGGGGAGGATACACGCCCCACCACCGAAAAGGTTAAGGAGGGGCTTTTCTCTGCAATCCAATTCGAGATCGAGGGGCGGCGGGTGCTGGATCTGTTCGCCGGCTCCGGCCAGCTGGGCATCGAGGCGCTCAGCCGGGGGGCGGCCTCCTGCATTTTTGTGGATCAGAATCCGGCGGCGATTCCGATCATCCGGGATAACCTGCGCCGCGCCCGTTTGGAGGAGCACGCACAGGTGGTTGCCACTGATGCGGTGGGGTATCTGCGCCGTCCGAAGGAGCGGTTCGATCTGGTGTTTCTGGATCCGCCCTATGCGTCCGGGCTGCTGGAACAGGTGCTCCCGGCGGTGGCGCCGTATGTGAACGATGGCGGGCTGATCGTCTGCGAGACCGACAGCGATACGGCTCTGCCGGTGCGGGTGGATCGTTTTTATCTGAGCCGTGCGCGGCGCTATGGCCGCGTGTGTTTGCGTTTCTACCGTTTCGGCGAGGGGGAGAGCGTATGATTACGGCGGTGTGTCCGGGCAGCTTTGACCCGGTGACGCAGGGACATATGGACATCATCCGCCGCGCCTCCCGGTTGTTTGACCGGGTGATCGTGGTGGTGATGACCAATGGGGCCAAATCTCCGCTGTTCACCCAGACCGAGCGGGTGGAGCTGCTCGATCGGGCGGTGGCGGCCGAGGGTCTGGAGCACGTGGTCGTGGATTGCTACGACGGACTTTTGGCGGATTATGTGGAGATGCGGCAGGCGGATGTGATCGTCAAGGGGTTGCGCGCTATGTCCGATTTTGAGTATGAGTTTCAGATGGCACTGACCAACCGTAAGCTGAACAGTCGGGCGGAGACGGTGTTCCTGACCACGACGGCGGAGCATATGTACCTTTCCTCCAGCCTGGTTAAGCAGGTGGCCGGGTACGGCGGAGACATTTCGGATTTTGTGCCGGCGTGCATTCTGCCGGATATTTTGGAAAAATACAGAAAGGATCGTTGAGATATGAGCATGAATACAGAGGACTATCTGCGGCAGATCGACGATATATTGGATGCTGCCTGGGCGATGCCGCTGTCCGGCGGCAAGGTGGTCGTGGATGTGGAGCAGATCCGCAGTCTGCTGGATTCGGTGCGCGCCGCTATGCCCTCCGAGGTAAAGCAGGCGAAGAATATCGTGCGGGATCGGACCGATATTATCGACACCGCCAAGCGGGAAGCGGAGACCATCATTCGCAATGCCGAGGAGCGCCGTAATCAGATTTTATCCCACGATGAGATTGTGCGGCAGGCCCAGGAAAAGGCCAGTGAGCTTTTGACCGCCACCCAGAAAAAGGCGCGGGATATGAAGAAGAATGCTCAGGAGTATACCGAATCGCTCTTGCGCCGGGCGGAGGAGGTGCTGGCGCAGCAGACGGCGGAGCTGCGCCAGACCCGTGCCAGCCTGCGGGGCAGTCAGTCGAATGCGAGCGCGAAAGCGGAGCCGGACAGCAACGACTGACGGCGGCTTATGACGGAGAGGAATCGGTAAGGTATGAGTACACAAAGAACGGTGCATAACCGCAAGCGCCGTCGGAGAAAAAGAGCACGGCGTCTGGCGCTGCTGGTGTTGTGCTGTGTGCTGATCGTGGGCGTGATCGCTGCGGTCGGTATTTCTCTGTGGCTGCCCAAATATAAGTACAACCCCATAGAGGTCAGCAAACCGGAGGAATTGGGATTCGAGAATCCTTTCAGCGACAAGGTGGTCAATATTGCGCTGTTCGGGCTGGATGCCCGTAAGCCGGATGAGTTCAAGGGTCTGTCCGACAGCATTATGGTCCTCAGTCTCAATTCCGAGACGAAAAAGGTCAAGTTGTTTTCGGTGATGCGGGATTCACTGGTGGCCATCGAGCGAAACGGCAAAACTACCTATGATAAGATCAACAGCGCCTATCTGCGGGGCGGCCCGCAGCTGGCGATCAAGACCCTCAACAAGAACTTCCAATTGGATATTTCCGAATACGTTACGGTGAATTTCTACGGATTGACAAAGATCATTGATTCCGTAGGGACCATTGATATCACCCTGACCGACGCGGAGGTGACGGCACATGGCACGTCCCACCAGTCCGGCATCAACGATTATATCGAGGAAATCTGTCGGTATATGAACCTGGATTATAACCAGTATAAGGTGACGACTCCCGGCTTGATCCACGCCAACGGTGTACAGGCGGTGGCCTATTCACGCATCCGGTATGTGCGAAACATCTGGGGCGGAGCCGACGATTACGGGCGCACCGACCGGCAGCGGTATGTGATGGAGCAGCTGTTCCAGAAGGCGCTGACGATGAGCAAAGCGAAGTATGTCAGTTTGGCGAAGGCGGCCGCACCGTATATGGAAACCTCCTTGTCCTATGGCGAGATCATGGGTCTGGCATTTGATATTCTGCTGAAATCCCCCACCTTTGAGCAGAATCGAATCCCGCGGTATGAGTTTGTGATGGATCCTCCCGCCGCTCACAGTAGCAGTGTGTATTACGATCTGGATTATGCCGCAGCGGTGATCCGGGCGGTCATCTACGAGGATAAGACCATTGATGCGTATGAGGAGCTGCACCCGGTGGAGAAAAAGGACTGGTTCCGCGCGGTGCATAAATAGAACGGACAAAACGCTCCGGGTTCGACCATCCCTGAAACGGCACAAAAGGAACGGCCATCTCATTGGAGAGATGGCTGTTCCTTTTTCTCTGCCTGTGGGATGCCGACTCCATGACTCTTACGGCGCGGTAGCTGCTGCCGATCTCTCGGTGTGATGCCGCCCAGCACAGGCAGCAGCACCAGATACACACCGGTCACGACGGCCATTCCCGTCATGAGTTCCGTCCATCCGCCGGGGAACGAGAGGACTCGGCGCAAGGCGGCATAGCCGCCACCGGCCAGAGCGGCAGCCAGACCCGGCGCTAGCACCCAGTGGCCGACATCCAGCGGTGTGTGGCTGACTGTCAGCAGCCGATGGGTGCTGAGAAAGGCCGTGAGCAGATTGCTCAGCAGCATCACAAACAAAAAACCGGTGATGCCGAATCGGGGGAGCAGCAGTGGGATGAGCGACAGCCGCAGCAGCGAATCCGCAGCGCTGTACCATAGGGAACGCACCTGCTCGCCCAACCCGCGCAGCAGACCGGTGGCAACGGTATCCAGATACATCACCGGGGCCAGCGGCCCCAGAATCTGCAGCAGCAGTCCGACAGTCGCATCATGATAGAGATACTGTCCCAGCTCCCGACCGAATACCGTGAACAGACAGCCGATCAGCATGGCCCCCAGCATCGTAATGTGCAGCGATTGCCCGGTGAGCTTTGTGACCTGTCGCTTTTGTCCTAGCGCATGGGCGTCCGATAGCTCCGGCACCAGCAGATTGGATAATGTCACCAGAAAGGCGGCGGGGAAAAACAGCAGCGGCAAGGCCATCCCCTTTACGGCTCCGAATTGCGCCAAAGAACGCGCATCGGAATGAGTAAACCGGGTGAGCATGGCGGGCACCAGTACATTTTCTACGGTGCGCAGTCCGGTGGTGAGATACCGTCCGGCGGTCAGCGGTACGGCGATAGCCAGCAGCGGCCGCAGCAGGCCGCGTTTGGCCCTTGACGGCGATTGGGGAGATGCTTTGCGCAGTTTTCGGCGATCCAACGCATAGGCGGCGGTCAGCCAGCCGCAGCAGACCGTTTCCGAGAGCGCGTCGCCGATGATGATGATGCGGCAGGCCTCCTCCAGCGGACAATCCCCGGCCAGCCGCAACAACAGCAGGATCCCACCGATGCGGGTGAGTTGCTCCGCAATCTGCGCCATGCTGGGAGGGGTAGCCCGTCGGCGCGCCATAAAATATCCCTTTAGGCAGCTGGATATGCCGATGAACGGCAGGGCGATCCCGCTGACCGCCAAAGAGGAGGCCGCTCGGCTGTCGCCGATCAGGCGGGCGAGCGGCCGGGAAAAGCCGTACAGCAGACCGGCGGAAACACAGCCGATGAGGATACACAGTCCTATCGACAGCCGCAGCACGCGAAAAGCTGTTTCCGGCTCCTTGCGCGCCAGCGCCTCCGCCGCCATGCGGGTGACAGCGGTGGTCAGTCCGGCGGCGGCAAAGGCCGTCCCCAGCACATATACGGAGAACACAAGCTGATACAGGCCCATGCCCTCTGCGCCGACCCGATTGGAGATGAAAATGCGGAATACGATCCCCAGCGACCGCAGCAGCAGCGAGGTGACGGTCATCACGGCGGTATTCATGACAAAAGCCCGGCGGTTCACAAAAACGGCGACCTCCTTTCGGTGGTATTACTCCTGATTGTATAGGGTGACGATCCGATCCCAGGTAGCCTTGTCGGTGACGCCGGTTTCGTTGATCCCGGAACGGTGCTGCATGGAGCGCACGGCATCGGCGGTATTGACGGTGTAGATGCCGGTGGGTGTATCCACTGCGGGCATATCCGTATAGCTGTTTCTCAGCTGTTGCAGAATGATCTGCAGCATATACACCGCATCGTTTTGGGTCCCGATCGTGAGCGGCGGCTGCCCCTGGCGATAGACATAGACGGAATAGGGGTTTGCGTTGAGGTATTCTACGGTCTGATAGGAGGCGAACAGTGCCTCCCATGTCACTCGATCTACGGTTCCGGTTACCGGCAATCCCACCGATTGCTGGAAACTCCGCACCGCCAGTTCGGTGTCCCGACCGTAGATGCCGTCCACCGGCACATTGCTGTATCCCTGCACGGAACGTTGGATGCTGCGCAGATAGCGTTGCAACTCCCGGATATAGACCGCCTCGTCGGCGGTGATGTCGTTTGTCACGTTCATGCGGTTTCCTCCCTTGAGATGGGTGAGCCGGGGTATTGCCCCAGTCGCTGGGCGTTGCCGAAGCGCAGGTCGGAATATGTGCCGGCGATGGTATCCCAGGTGACTGCCCCCACGGTGCCGGTATCCGGCAGCCCGAACAGCTGCTGGAACGCCCGCACGGCGGCCTCCGTTTCCATACCGTATACGCCGGTGACGGAGGGCGCCGGAATTTGGGTATAGGTCTGGGAAATGTAACTGAGGTATTCCTGCAGCATGGCCACATCCTCACCGGTGGAGCCCTGCGCCAATGCTCGCCCGGAAAAAAGCGGTACGCCACCGTCGATGAATTCGCTGGTGTCCACGATGCTCAGGTATGTGTCGTAGAGAGAATTCCAGGTCTCCCGATCCATGATGCCGTCCACCTCCAGCCCGAAGGTCTGCTGATAGGCGCGCACGGCGTCATCCGTGGCTTGATCGTAGATGCCGGTGATGGGGATACGGGGGATGGTGTTGTAGAATGCGGCCACCACATTGAGAAAATACTGCACCGACTGCACCTCGATGCCTTGACTGCCCAGGGAAATTTCTCCCTCAAACTGGCTGGGCAGTTCATCCCGGCTGATCCCCTCGCTGTCCAGCTCACTGAGCCGCTTGACGGCGTTGTAGATATACGAGATGCGGTTCCAGGTGGCGGGGCCGATCAGTCCGTCCTGCGTCAGATTGAAGATCCGCTGAAACGCCCGTACCGCATCCTCGGTGTCCACGCCGAACAGACCGTTGGCGACGGCGATCTTGGGAATGCCGGGGTAATTGGAGGAGATGCGGTTGAGCTGGATCTGCTTGAGCTGTACGTCGTTGGAATTGTCTCCCTGCCGTAGAACCCGGCCGGGGTAGGAAGGCAGACCGTTGCGGATGGGCACGTCGGAGACGATATCAATGGTGTCGCCATAATAGCGGGTGAGAATATCGTAGGCGCCCAGCCCCTCCTCCGCCAGCGCCACCGTGCCCCACTGGGATAATCCGTTGCAGGTGGTGGTGGTGCCGTTGCAGTATTGAGTGAAATACGGCTCCACGCTGCCTCGACGCACCACGTAAGAGTTGAATATTTCGTCCACGATGCGGCTGACGCTGTCGTAGATATCCCGCCCGGGAACATAGGACTGGTCATACCGGGTAGAATTGGTGATGTCAAAGTCATAGCCCTGGCTGCGGTACCATTCGGTGTAGTAGCGGTTCAGTGCAAAGGAAATCTGTGCGTAGATATTTGCTCGTAGCGCTGCCTCCGGCCAGGTGGGGTAGATTTCGCTGGAGGCCACGTTTTTGATGTAATCGGGAAAGGGCACATAGACGTTTTCCGCCGCCTGCCCCGGTGCACCCAGATGCACCACGATCTGATTGGGTATGTACGGAGTTCCGGTCATGGTCGTTCCTCCTTTTACAGATCTGCCGGGCCGCCGGAGCGGAATACTAGAGGCGTGTTGTCTCCGCCGGGGATCACCGGATACATTCCGGCGGATTGGGTGACGCTGTTGCCGCCGTATACCGGCACGTCTTCGTAGATGGCGGTGCGGAATCCGTCGGCATTTACCCGGATATCATAGGCAATATAAGGTTTGTTTTTTCCCGGCTGCATGGTCTGTGCCGGATCGACCGACGGCAGCACGATCACCGGGGTCAGACCGTCCCGGTCGGTGACGGTGTTGGCATAGAGCAGGGTGCGGTCATCCAGCTCCCGACTCACGGTCACGCGAGCGCCCGGCAGCGGTTCGGCGGTTTGTCCGGTGTAGACGAATACCCGCAGATATCCCTCATACGGGGATTTTTCCGGGGCAGGCGGTGTCGGCGCAGCGTCTGCGGACGGGGCGGGTGGCGGCGCGATGGGTACCTCGCCGTGCAGATCACCGTCGGTATAGGGAAAACGAGGGATCGAAGGGGGATCGGTCGGCGGCGGAGATGCGGGGGATCCCGTCGGCGGCAGAGGAATGTTCTCCGGAGGAGGCGATACAGCCCCCTGCGCCGGCATTTCCGCCGCCAGCCGCTGGCGGTCCCTGGCGATGTCCGGCAGGGGGAATTCCGCATCCAGCCAGCTGGTCGACGGGGGCGGCGATTGCTTACGGTAGGTCTCCATCAGCTCGCGGTTGTACCGTTCGATCAGTTCCTTGACCGGGATGGAGCGGGCGGGATCGGGCGTGGACATACGGTCATTCCTCCTAATTGTAAAAAAATCGGTATATCGCATAGGATTTCAGAGCATACGGGAATTATCCGGAGCCAACCCGGGGCAAAATGACACAAATCCCGGTTAATTTGCAGAAAATCCGGGTTTTTTCCGGGAAATTTCGATTTTTTTCGGAAATTTTCGGTTTTCCTATTGACATTTGCGGAAAAGCATTCTATATTGTATCCTGTTATTCGGAGAACCCGAATTGCATCTATTTTTTATCGCTTGTGCCGACCAAACAGCGCCGCAGTCTACATTCGTGTCTGGCTGTGAAAAACCCTTTGCGGAGGGCGTTGCCGAAGCCGGTGCGCCGCCGCTTGACCGGCGGAAACTCATTACCGCAAAGGGGGATGCAAGACAATGGAAAACAAGAAGATCATCGAGCTGAAAAACATTTCCGTGTCCTTTGATGGAGAACCGGTGCTCAAGGATTTGAACCTGAGCATATCCGACGGAGAGTTTGTCACGCTGCTGGGGCCTTCCGGCTGCGGCAAGACGACGACTCTGCGGATCATCGGCGGTTTCATCGAACCGGACGGCGGGGATGTTTTTTTCGATGGAAAACGCATCAACGGACTGCCCGCATACAAGCGCAGCGTCAATACCATTTTCCAACGCTACGCGCTGTTTCCACATCTGAATGTATATGAGAATGTGGCGTTTGGTATGCGTGTGCAGAAAAAAAGCAACCAGGAGATCGAAGAAACGGTGGCGCGGATGCTCAAGCTGGTGAATCTGGTGGGATTTGAAAAGCGGGCGGTGTCCACCCTGTCCGGCGGACAGCAGCAG
>DJEF01000007.1:0-26025 GCA_002431285.1 Ruminococcaceae bacterium UBA5905
AAGTAGTAGAGATTTTCCTCAAACAGCTTTTTCGCCGCCTCCGCCATCGCCATGACCTGAGGCTCCAGGCTTTCCCGCAGCTGCATGGGTCCGCGCCGTCCGTCCACAATGGGGCGAATGCCGATCGCCGGGTAGTCGCCGATGAGTTTCTTGTTTGCCATACGCTGATCATCCTTTCTGCATTATGGGACTATTTTCCCTATATTTTCATTATAGCACTTGTGTTTCGCCCCAAGCAAGTGCTATAATGGATGAAAAATAGGACGATATTCACTTTTTGTCCCGAAAGGCGGATCGCAGACCATGACATACACCAGCTGCAAAGAGCCCATCCGGCACGGCGCTTTCGATTTCCCCATTGCCTATTATGCGGTGAACGCCCAGCATCCCCGCTATCACATGATGTTCCACTGGCATCCGGAATACGAGATCGTGCGGGTGCAACGGGGGCGGCTGCACATGAATCTGGACGGCGCGGTCTTCACCGCCGAGGCGGGGGACACGGTGATCGTCAACGACGGGGTGTGCCACAGCGGCGAGCCGGAGGACTGCGAATACGCGTGTCTGGTGTTTGACCTGCACCGATTCGTCAAGGGCACCCGCAGCGCATCGGCGGTGGTGGAGAATATCCTCGGCCACAAGCTGGCCATCGCCAGCCGGATGCCCCGGGGGGCGGAGGAGCTGGACACGCTGCTGGACGGGCTGTTCGCCGCCATGCAGCAGCGGCAGCCGGGATATGAGCTGTTTGTGCAGGGGTATCTGTGCCAATGGCTGGGGCTGGTGGTGCGGGATCACCTGTACGGCCCGCTGGAAAACACCGCCCGCCGCCGCATCCACCAACAGTCGGCGCTGCGGGATGCCCTGACCTTTCTGGAGGACAATTATGCCGGACGGATCACGCTGGACGATCTCGCCCGGGCGGCGGGCATGAACCGGAAATATTTCTGCACCCTGTTCCGCACCACCACCGGCCACACCCCCATCGACTATCTCAATCTCTACCGGGTGGAGATGGCGCGGGGGCTGCTGCTGGCCGGCGACGAGCCGGTCACGCAGGTGGCGCTGGCCTGCGGATACAACGACGTGAGCTATTTCACCAAGATTTTCCGCCGCTACACCGGCGTAACCCCGCTGAATTATCGCCGCGGCGCCGAAAAACAGGCATAAACCCTTTGTCCCCCTCCATACCATAAGGTATTGGAGGGGTGATTTGTATGTATTGGATCGTGCGGCGCAAGCAGGCGGTGCTGGCGCTGGCGGCGGCGGTGGCGGTGCTGGGCAGCGCCATCGGCGTCAGCGCCTACGGACAGCAGCGGGCGGCAGTCGCAGCCGCAGCCGGCGGCAATTGGGGACTGGGCTTCCACGAGGCGGGGCAGCCGCCCACCGGCAACGCCTCCCGGGAGGCGCTGGCGGCGCATAACGCCTATTTTCTGGGGGATACCAACCAAAAGACCATCTATCTGACCTTTGACTGCGGCTATGAGAACGGCAACACCGCCCCGATCCTCGATGCGCTGAAAAAGCACAACGCGCCGGGCGCGTTCTTCGTGGTGGGGCATTTTCTGGAAACCGCGCCGGAGCTGGTGCAGCGGATGGTGGCGGAGGGGCACACGGTGGGGAACCACACCTGGCACCACCCGGATATGTCCGCCATCGCCGACCGCGCCGCCTTTGAAAAAGAGCTGCACGCGGTGGAGGAAGCATACCAGCAGCTCACCGGGCAGACGATGCCCAGGTATTATCGCCCGCCCCAGGGCAAATACAGCGAAAAAAATCTGGAAATGGCGTGCGATATGGGATACCACACCTTTTTCTGGAGTCTCGCCTATGTGGACTGGTACGCCGACCGGCAGCCCACGGCGCAGCAGGCATTCGACAAGCTGCTGCCCCGCATCCATCCCGGCGCCATCGTGCTGCTGCACAGCACCTCCGCCACCAATGCCGCCATTCTCGACGAGCTGCTGACCAAATGGGAGGAAATGGGCTATACCTTCGGCAAAATTTCCGACCTGTGCACCGCATAAAGAGCGGCGGCAGCGGACATACTGACAATGCCGCGCGTCGACCGGTTTTCCCCGGCCGTGCGGCAAGGCTGCGGAGCATTCCGCGTCAATCCGTCAGAAAGGAGACTGCCGCCATGGAACACGCAAATAAGAGCATTCACTGCACTGTGACCTCCTGCTCCAACCACTGCAACTGCGAGGATTATTGCAGCCTGGACAGTATTCAGGTCGGTACCCATGAGTCTGACCCGAAGATGGATCAATGCACCGATTGCCAGTCCTTTATGAAGAAGAACTGACGAAATCGTCCGGCCCCGTCCCCGCATACGCGGGGACGGGGCCGGACGATTTTAATCGAGAAGATAATTAGATATCAGTCGTTGGCTGTTAGTCAATAGGAGAACGAGGTGGAGTCTGTGCGCCCATCTTACCCTCCGCACAGTCTCCGCCCCGTTCTCCTAACACCTACTTACTAACGACTAACGACTTCAATCACCGCCACCGGGCAGGAGTCGGCGGCCTCCCGCACCGCATCCTCCTCGGCGGCCGCCGGGGCGGCGTACACCTCGGCCAGTCCGTCCTCCGCCATGCGGAATACCGCCGGGCAAATCTCGGCGCACTGGCCGCAGCCGATGCACCCGTCCCGATCAATGGATACCTCCATGGGCTTTGCCATCACAGATCACCTCCCTTTTCCTCCAGTATGCGCATATGTCCGGGGGCTTATTCCGCCGCCGGAAAAACCCGCCGGGCAGCAAACAAAAATCGCAATATATCGCCTAAGCGCAAAAAGAATATTGCAATTCCGGCTATTTCTGCTATACTGGAATACAAAGGAACGCGACGGAAAATCGGCTGCAGCGGGAGCCGCCGGTTTTGCGCAGCGGCAAAAGGACGGCCGTGCCGCGCCACGCCGCACGGAGAGAGAGGGATCGACGCCATGGCATTCTGTCAACAGCTGCACGCCGCCCCGGTGCACGGCTGGTATGCGGAGGGACGCTCCGTCATGCGGGGCGAGGAATTTCACAACGAGCACGAAATCCTGTATCTGTTCCAGGCCGAGGGGCAGTTCCTCTCGGAGGGGGAGAGCGTGCCGCTCCACCCGGATATGCTGCTGCTGATCCCGAAGGAACGCTTTCACAACTTCAAATTCACCCGGGAGGAATCCTACCGGCGGTGTCGGCTCTGGTTTCCGGATGTGCCGGAGTGGAGCTGTCTGCTGCGCCCGTGCATGGATCGCATACGCATCCTGCACACCCCCACGCCGGAGATCGACCGGCTGTTCCGGCGGCTGCGGGACTGTCTGTGCGCCGCCCCGGAGGACACCCCGGAGGAGGAAAAGGCGCTGTTCCTCCGCACGGCGGCGGTGCAGCTGCTGTTCGCCGTGAAAGAGTCTCTGGACGGCTTTTCTGCCGCCGCATCCCGGGACGAGCATTCGCTCATCAGCCGGGCGCTGCGCTATGTGAACGGCCACTACCGGGAACCGATCACGCTGGCCCGGACGGCGGCGGCGCTGTTTGTATCCGCCTCCCAGCTCTCCCACAGCTTCCGGCGGGAGCTGAACCTCTCTTTCTATCAATATGTGCTGCAAAAACGGCTGGTGTACGCCCGCCAGCTCATCCGCTCCGGCGAGACCGCCGCCACCGCCGCAGCTCGAAGCGGATTCTCCGATTATTCCGCCTTTTTCCGCGCCTACAAAAAAGCCTACGGCTGCGCCCCCTCCCAGGCGCCACGCTGACGGCGCCTTGTGCAGGAATGTCCATGCGGATTGCCGGTTATGCAATGGAACGGGGCTTTCCCCCATGATACAATGAGCGGAAAAGGAGGCGCAACGCATGGAACGGTTATACAACAATATTCTGCTGTCCGCCCCGGACGCCCCGTCGGACGCCCGGCACGTGCCCTATCTGGAGCACCCGCCTGCGGTGATCGACGTATCGGTGGGACGGCAGCTGTTCGTGGACGATTTTCTCATCGACCGCACCGATCTGAAGCCCGCATACCATACCGCCCGAAAGACCGGCGCGCCGGTGCTGTTTCCGGAGACCCCGTGGGAGCGGGACGGCGCGCCCTGCGCCTGCCCGAAAAGCGGCGGCGTATGGTACGACGAGCGGGAGCGGAAATTCAAGATGTGGTATGAGGCCGGATGGCTGCGGCATCTGGCCTATGCGGAATCGACGGACGGTCTCACATGGGAGCGGCCGGATCTGGGGATCGTGGCGGGAACCAACCAAATCCTGCCCTATACCCCCCGGCCGGACGCGCTGGATATAACCCCCGGCGATACCACCTATCTGCGGCCGGATTCCACCACCGTCTGGATCGACGATGCCGCCCCTCCGGAAGAACGGTATAAGCTCTTTCTGCGCAATCCCGGGGCGCAGATGCCGGGGCTGGCCGCCGTCAGCGGCGACGGCATCCACTTCTCGCGGTTCCATCAGACGGGGGACACCTTCGACCGCAGCACCGTATTCTACAATCCTTTCCGTCAAAAATGGGTCTACAGCATCCGGGCGGCTGACGCTCAGCCGGACAGCCGGTTATTGCGCTATCGGCGATACCGGGAATGCGCCGATTATCTGGAGGGCGCGGCCTGGACCCCGGCCGATGCCCGGCCCTGGCTCTATTGCGACGGGCTGGATCGGCCTCACCCCTACATCGGCTTTCCGCCCCAGCTGTATAATGTGGACTGCGTGGGCTATGAGAGTCTCATGCTGGGGATGTTCCAGATCATGTACGGCCCGGAGAACCATATATGCGAGCAATACGGCGTGCCGAAGATCACCGAGCTGATCCCCATGTACAGCCGGGACGGCTACCACTTCTCCCGTCCCTGCCGGGACAGTCTCATTCCCGCCTCCATGCACCCGGGGGCATGGGATCGGGGCTATATCCAGTCGGTGGGCGGCGTGCTGGTGATCCACGGTGACGAGCTGTGGATCTATTATGCCGGTTTCGGCGGCGATCCCGCTTACAGCGGCCGCCCATGGACGGAGAACGGGATGTACCACAACGGCGCCACCGGGCTGGCGACGCTGCGCCGGGACGGCTTTGTATCCATGGACGGCGACGGGCGGCTCACCACGCGGCCGCTGTGCATGACCGGCAAATCCGGTATGCTGGTCAATATCGACGGCGACGTTTCGGTACGGCTGCTTTCCGCGGACGGCGCCGGGCTGGCGGTCTCCCGGCCGTTTGCGGGGGACAGCACCCATCAGCCGGTGGTGTTCCCCGGCTTTGACCTGCGCAGGCTGAACGAAACGCCCTTCCGGCTGGAGCTGGATGTGCACGGAAAGCTCTATTCCTTCGGGTTCACCGACGACACCGGGGACTGCGGCGGTGCACGGGGAGCGGGAAAAGCAGCCGGCAGCTATTAGTCGTTAGTCGTTAGTCATTAGTCGTTAGTCGTTAGTTGTTAGTTGTTAGGAGTTAGGGGAGCGGCGGACGGATCGAAAAGCGCCAACCCATGCAGAATGCCCCTTGCGCCGGGTACGCAGAACCCGGTGCAAGGGGCATTGTTTTCGGTTTGGCCGCATTCAAGAGCGCCGCCTGTGTGCGGCTGACCCGCGACGGCAGGCATCTCAATCCATTCCCAGCAGTACCTGCCGGTTGGTGCCGTAGAACACGTCCTCCCGGCGGGCAATATGCTTGCAGAACAGCTCAAACACGTCCCAATCGTCGTGAATATCAAATTCAAAGGAATGTCCCCAGATATAGAACACCTGGGGCTGCTCCAGCGTCGTTTCATCCAGCGCCAAAAATGCGTCTGCCAGCCGGAACAGATCCGCCCACCGGTTATGATGGTGGATGGTGGGGCAGAAGTTGATGAGGTCGGTCTGGGGCGCAAAGGAATCGGTGTCGGTGGTATTGCGCACATAGCGAATGCCGGTGCGCTCCCGCACCAGCCGCTGCACCCGCTCATCCGCCGCTTCGGAGGAACAGGGATACGCCATCCCCACCACCTCATAGCCTGCCAGCTCCGACAGTGCCAGCCGATCCTCCTCCACTTCCCGGATGACCTCCTCGTCCGCCAGCCGGATCAACGCCGGGTGATGGACGGTGTGGGCGGCGATCTCGTGGTTTTTATACACCGCCGCCACCTCCTCCGGACGCCACTTCACATGGGCTACGGTGACCCCCTCCCGAACAAGACCGCCTCCGGTGCCCAGCAGCCCGGAATTCAGGTTAAAGGTGCATTTCAGCCCATACTTGTCCAGAATGGAAATGAGCCGCCGGTCCTGGGTTGTGCCGTCGTCATAGCTGAAGGTGATCGCTTTTTTGAAGTGTGGCATATGCAAACTTCCCTTATTCGTCGTCCAGCTTGAGCACCGCCATAAAGGCCTCCTGAGGCACCTCCACGCTGCCCAGCTGCCGCATCCGCTTTTTGCCCTCTTTCTGCTTCTCCAGCAGCTTTTTCTTCCGGGTGATATCGCCGCCGTAGCATTTCGCCAGCACATCCTTGCGCATGGCCCGCACCGTCTCCCGGGCGATGACCTTGCCGCCGATGGCTGCCTGCACCGGCACCTCAAACAGCTGCCGGGGGATGTTATCCCGGAGCTTTTCGCACATCTTGCGGGCGCGGGCATAGGCATTGCCGGAAAAGAGGATGAACGACAGGGCATCCACCGGCTCCCCGTTGAGCAGAATATCCAGCTTCACCAGATCGGATTTGACATACCCCTTCAGCTCATAGTCAAAGCTGGCATAGCCCTTGGTGCGGGATTTCAGCGCATCGAAAAAGTCGTAAATAATCTCGTTGAGGGGCAGCTCATAGTGAATATCCACCCGGGTGGGGTCCAGATACTTCATATCCTTGAACACGCCCCGCCGCTGCTGGCACAGCTCCATAATATTCCCCACATAGTCGTTGGGGGCGAAGATATGCGCCTCGGCGATCGGCTCCTCCGCCATGGCAATGGTGGTGGGGTCGGGGTAGTTGGTGGGATTATCCACCATCACCACGCTGCCGTCGGTGAGAGTCACCCGGTAGCTGACGCTGGGGGCGGTGGTGATCAGATCGAGATTATATTCCCGCTCCAGCCGCTCCTGGATAATCTCCATATGCAGCAGCCCCAGAAAGCCGCAGCGGAACCCAAAGCCCAGCGCCACCGACGTCTCCGGCTCAAAGGTGAGGGACGCGTCGTTGAGCTGCAGCCGCTCCAGCGCCTCCCGCAGATCCTGATAGTGGGCGCCGTCCGCCGGGAACACGCCGCAGAACACCATGGGGTTCACCCGGCGATAGCCGGGCAGCGGCTCGGCGGCGGGGCGCGCCGCCAGCGTGACGGTATCGCCCACCCGGGCGTCGCCCACCGTCTTGATGGACGCCGCCAGATAGCCCACCTGACCCGCCTCCAGCACCCCGGTCGGCTCCAGCCGCCCCGGGCGCATAATGCCGGTCTCCACCACATCAAATTCCGCCCCCGACGCCATCATCCGGATGCGGTCGCCGGTGCGCACCGTGCCGTCCATCACCCGGAAATACACGATGACCCCCCGGTAGCTGTCGTAGTAGCTGTCGAAGATCAGCGCTTTCAGCGGGGCGGTTTCGTCCCCGGCGGGGGCGGGCAGCCGCACAATGGCCTCCAGCACCGCGTCGATATTCAGCCCCGCCTTGGCGGAGATGCAGGGGGCGTCGTGGGCCTCGATGCCGATGATGTCCTCGATCTCCTGCTTGACCCGCTCCGGGTCGGCGGCGGGCAAATCAATCTTATTGATCACCGGAATGATATCCAGCCCATGCTCCGAGGCGAGATAGGTATTGGCCAGGGTCTGCGCCTCCACGCCCTGGGAGGCGTCCACTACCAGCAGCGCCCCCTCGCAGGCCGCCAGCGACCGGCTCACCTCATAGTTGAAGTCCACGTGACCGGGGGTGTCGATGAGGTTAAAGGTATAGTCCTCCCCATCCTGCGCCCGATAGTTGAGGGTGACGGCGTGGGCCTTGATGGTGATGCCCCGCTCCCGCTCCAGATCCATGCTGTCCAGGAGCTGATCCTCCATATCCCGCAGCGCCACGGTATTGGTCTTTTCCAGCAGGCGATCCGCCAGCGTGGATTTGCCGTGGTCGATGTGGGCGATGATGCAAAAATTGCGTATATGCGCTTTTCTGTCCGCCAAAAGAATTCCCCCATGTTGTGTGTTGCTTATAGGATAAGAGCTCCGGGTGCAACGGTTCCCGAACCGGAAAATTTTCGGCGAACAGCGGTTTCTACCGGCGGGCTGCCCGGCCAAAGCATACGGGCGTATGCTGGGCGGGGGAAACAAGCCCGATCGTCACGCTGTTCGGCCGAAAAAACCATCGTACCGTGTTTGCTTTTCCTATTTTACCAGATATACAAAGAAATGACAAGCAAAAAGTAAAATTGGCAATTGCCAATCCCCCACCCGTGTGCTATACTGAGGGCGAATATTTGACCGACAGGTCAGGGAGGTAATTGATATGATCCGCGTAACCGTATGGAACGAATATGAGCACGAGCGGCAGGAGCCGTCCATCGCCGCCATTTACCCGGAGGGCATTCACAAGGCCATCGCCGCCTTTCTGGGGGAGGAGACGGATTTCACCGTCCGCACCGCCACCCTGCAGGACCCGGAATGCGGGCTGACCGAGGAGGTGCTGCACGACACCGACGTGCTGCTGTGGTGGGGACACATGGCGCACCATAAGGTGCCCGACGAGGTGGCTGTCCGGGTACAGCAGGCGGTGCTGAAGGGCATGGGGCTGATCGTGCTCCACTCCGGCCATCACAGCAAGCCTTTCAAGCTGCTCATGGGCACCCCCTGCAACCTCACCTGGCGGGAGGATGGCGACATGGAGCGCATCTGGGTGGTGAACCCCGCCCATCCCATCGCTCAGGGCGTCGGCCCCTATTTCAATCTGGAGCATGAGGAGACCTACGGCGAAGTGTTCGACGTGCCCCAGCCGGACGAGCTGGTGTTCATCGGCTGGTACAGCGGCGGCGAGGTGTTCCGCTCCGGCTGCTGCTGGCAGCGGGGGAGAGGAAAAATCTTCTATTTCCAGCCCGGTCACGAGAGCTTTCCCACCTTCTACAATAAGAATGTGCAGACAGTGATTAAAAACGCCGTGCGCTGGGCGGCACCGGTGAACCGCATTGATGAGCTGGTTTGCCCTCATGTGGAGAAGCCCCACTGCAAATTTGACTGATAAGGAGCGCCCTATGGACTGGACAGAGGTATGCATCCGGGTGGAAACCGCCCGCACCGACGAGGCCGCCGCCATCGCCAATATGGCGGTGCCCTATGGGCTGTATATTGAAGATTACAGCGATCTGGAGGAGGGCGCCCGGGAGATCGCCCACATCGACCTCATTGACGAGGAGCTGCTGACCCGGGATCGGAGCCACAGCATCATCCATCTGTATATCGACCCGGAGGACAATCCCCCGGAGGCGGTGGCGTTCCTGCGGGAGCGGCTGGCGGCGGCGGGCATCCAGAGCGACGTGGAAGCCAACGCCGTGCGGGAGGAGGACTGGGCCAACAACTGGAAGAAATACTTTAAGCCACTGCCGGTGGGGGAGCGGCTGCTGATCTGCCCCTCCTGGGAGACCGCCGACAACCCGGAGCACCGGGCGGTGCTGTCCATCGACCCCGGTATGGCGTTCGGCACCGGCGGTCACGACACCACCCGTCTGGTGCTGGAAACGCTGGAGCGGCACATTCAGCCCGGCGACGCCTTTCTGGATGTGGGCTGCGGCAGCGGAATCCTGAGCATCGCCGCCTGCCTGCTGGGCGCGGGCAGCGCCCTGGGGGTGGATATTGACGCGCTGGCGGTGAAAACCGCCCGGGAGAACGGAGAGCTGAATGGGCTGACCCCGCCCCGGTATACCGTGATGCAGGGGGATCTGACCCGGGATGTGACCGGCACCTATCCGGTGATCGCCGCCAATATCGTGGCGGACGCCATCATCGCCCTGTCCCCGGCCGTCCCCGCCCTGCTGGCGGAGGGCGGCGTCTACATCGTCTCCGGGATCATCGACACCCGGGAGGAGGATGTGCAGGCGGCGCTGGCGGATTGCGGCTTTACGGTCACCGAGCGGCACGAACACGGCGGCTGGCTGTGTCTGGTATGCCGCCGATAGATTGCGCAGAAGCGGGAGGAGATGCCCATGAACCGGGATACTGTCTGGCAGGAGACTCCCGCCACGGGGCTGGAGCAGCGGTGGCGGGATGCCACCCCGCTGGGGAACGGGCTGACGGGCGTGCTGCAATATGGCGGCGTTGCTGCCGACAGCTGGATTCTCAGCCGCTATGACCTGTGGCACAACGGGCGGCTGGGGGAGATCCCGGACGTCAGCGACAGGCTGGCGGAGATGCGGCGGCTGGCAGCGGCCGGACGATATGAAGATGCCTGCGGGGTGCTGTGCGACGCGATGGCGCAGGCGGGCTATGACACCGCCGCCGCCACCATGCGGTCGGCGGCGGAGCTGCGGCTGCATTTCGATTGTCCCGGGATGTACGCCGGGTATCGGCGGGCGCTGCAGCTGGACACCGCCGAGGCGGAGCTGACCTATACGCTGGACGGCAAGCCCTACCGTCGGCGCACCTTTGTGTCCCGGCGGCGGGATGTGGTGGTCTGCCGGATGGAGAGCCCTCAGCCGGCGGCGCTGTCGCTGGAGCCGGTATTTTACGCCAGCCACGAGGGCGAAAAGGAGCAGCAGACCCGTCGGGAGGACGAGGCAACCCTTGCCCGGGAGCGGCGGGGAGATGTGTGCTGCTATGCCGTGCAGGGGCAGGACGGCACCTGGTTCGGGGTGTGCTGCCGGGTGGTGACGGACGGAGCCGCCGCCGTATCCCCGGAGGGGATCGCCGTGACCGGCGCCACCGATACGCTGCTGCTTGCCCGGGTCTTTTCCGGGGAGCCCAGCCGGGAGCAGGCGCTGGAGCGGGCGGTGGCGGCGCTGGGAGCGCTGCCCGCCGACTATGACCGGCTGCGGCGGGAGCATATCCGGCTGCACCGGGCGCTGTATGCGGGGGCACAGGTGCGCCTGTATCCCGGGCGCACCTGCCATTCCAACGAGTGGCTGCTCCGGGACGCCCGCCAAAACCGCTGCTCCCCGGAGCTGGCGGAAAAGCTGTGGCGGTTCGGACGCTATCTGTTTATCAGCGGTGTCCACGAGACGGGGCTGCCCTTTCCCCTTTACGGGCTGTGGGCGGCGGGATATGACCGGCCCTGGACCCAGCACGTAGGCAACGAAAATGTGGAGATTATCCATTGGCACGCCGCCGTAGGGGGTCTGTCGGCGCTGGTGCGCCCCCTCATCCGCTATTATTGCGGGATGATGGACACCTTTCGCCAGGCGGCGCAGCGGGTGTTCGGCTGCCGGGGGATTTTCGTCAGCACCTATACCTCCCCCGGCATCGGCGCGCCCACGCCCTGTGTGCCGGTGATCCTGCATTTCTGCGGCACCGCCGGGTGGCTGTCCCGGCATTTCTATGAATACTATCGCATGACCGGGGATGAGGAGACTTTACAGCGGGAGATTCTGCCCTTTATGCTGGAGGCGGCGGCATTCTATGAGGATTACGCCACCTATGACGGGGAGGGGCAGCTGGTGCTGTATCCCTCCGTCAGCCCGGAGAACAGCCCCCGGGAATTTCAGGACACCCCTCATCCCGCCGTCACCGGGCACCCCATGCCGGTGACGAAAAACGCCACCATCGAGTTGGCGATCCTCAAGGAACTGCTCACCCATCTGCTGGAATTGCACGAGACCCATCCGCTGCCGGCAGGCCGGGTGGAAAAGTGGAAAACCATGCTGGCGGCGATCCCGGATTACCGCATCAACGAGGACGGCGCCATCGCCGAGTGGATCGACCCCGCCGTGCACGATTATTACGCCCACCGGCATCTGTCGCAGGTGTACCCCGCCTTCCCCGGTGAGGAGATCGGCGGCGGTCGGCGGGAGGAGCTGCTGCCGGCATTCCGCAAGGCAGCGCAGCTGCGGCAGATGGGCTCCTTCACCGGCTGGTCCATGGCACACACGGCGAATATCTATGCCCGTCTGGGCAGCGGCGAGGCGGCGATGACCTGTCTGGACGGCATGGCGAAGGTATGCCTGTTGCCCAATTTTTTCACCCTGCACAACGATTATCGGGGCATGGGCATCACCACCGATCAAATGGGAGATGAGACCTTTGTGCCGGTGCAGCTGGACGCGCTCATGGGCGACGTCAGCGCCTTGCAGGAAATGCTATTGACGGTGACGCCGGGGCACATCCGGCTGCTGCCCGCCCTGCCGGAGCGGCTGGCACGGGGTAGGTTTATCGGCGCCCGGTTTTATGGCGGGCGCATCGACCTGCGCTGGGATACGGCGGTGCGCACCTGCCGGGCGGTGCTGACGGCACAACGCCCGGTCACGGTGACAGTGGAGCTGCCCTTTGGGGGCGGCTGCCGCACCCTGACGCTGGCGGCGGGGGAGACCGCCGTGACGGAAACCGGAAAGGAGTGACCGGGATGCCCCGGTTTTTTGTGGAGCACCCGCTGGGGATGGGAGAGGAAACGGCACTGGTCGGCGCGGATGCCCGGCACATCGCCGGAGCGCTGCGCATGACCCCCGGCGAAGCCCTCACCCTCTGCGACGGGCAGGGGACGGATTATGCCTGCACTCTCACCGCCGTGGAGCGGGAACGGGTGACGCTGGCGGTGGATGCCGCCGCCCCCAACCGCACCGAGCCGACGCTGGCGGTGACCCTCTATATGGGGCTGCCCAAGGGGGATAAGCTGGAATGGATCATTCAAAAGGCGGTGGAGCTGGGGGTTACCGCCGTTGTGCCGGTGATGACCGCCCGCAGCATCGCCCGGGTGGAGGGCAAGGACGCCGCCAAAAAGCAGGAGCGCTGGCAGCGCATCGCCGACGAGGCGGCGGGACAATCCGGGCGGGGGATCCGCCCCCGGGTAGAGCCGCCCCGGCGCTGGAAAGAGACGCTGCCCCGGCTGGCGGCGGAAAACACGCTCCTGTGCTATGAGGGCGGCGGGCAGCCTCTGGGAGAGCTGGTGGCTCCGGAGACCCGGGCGGTCTCGCTGGTCATCGGCCCGGAGGGGGGCTTCGATCCCGGCGAAGTGGCGGCGGTGACCGCCGTCGGCGGGCGGATTGCTACCCTCGGTCCCCGGATTCTGCGGTGCGAAACCGCTCCGCTGGCGGCGCTGACGGTGCTGATGGAGCGGACGGGAAATCTGCGGTAAACCGGCGGGGGAGACTGACCGGGGTATACGCCCCCGGGTGGAGTTTCCGCTGCGCCGAAAAGAGGGGCTGCCCCGGCTGTCGGAGGAAAGCGGGGTTCTCCGGGATATAGTTCGGAACCGACAACCATATACGTGAGGAGGAAAAAGGAATGGCAGGTGTCCATCTCCGAGGAGAGGTCATAGCCCTTGTGCTGATACCGATTTTATTGGTCGCGTCCGTCGGCTTTCTGCTGTGGGACGACAGCAGAAGCACCTGTGAGCCGTTGGAAATGGATGCGGCGGTTTTACAGACGGTCTCCGACCGGTTGCCCGTCCCCCGGGAGACGCTCGAGGGGGAGACCGTCATACGGGAAAAGGCGTTCCGGGGCATTGTCGCGTATTATGCCGAACCTGTCACGGAGCAGCGGGCGCAGGCGCTGACCGCGTATTTTCAGGAGCAGGCGCAGCAATATCAGGGTGCGTATGTCCCGTTACACGGGGAACCGGCAGCCGCTCTGGTGGGAAACCGGTATTATTCTTCCGTGATCGACAAAATCGGGTACGGCTGGCTCAGCTATAAGGGCAACCTCTATGCCGCCTACACCTCCCGCGAGCAGGCACAGGGCAAGCCGAATTATCGCAACCGGTATGAATTTTCTTTCGTGAAAAGCGGTGCGGCCTATCATTTTATCCTGTTCAGCCGCCGACAGGAGCCGGAAACGGCGCTGACGGCGGCAGCGGCATACCTGTCCGCGCAGATACAGCCGGACGCACAGTAAAACCGGCAGAGGTATGCAGCAAGACGCGCCCAACGGAAGATTTCGCCGCTTATTGAACCCTACATCACAGAGAAAGCCACCGTAACGGAACGTGCATCGTTCCGTTACGGTGGCTTTTTGCAATTCACAGGCGAAGCGTCCTGCGTCCAGACGCCAGATATTCGGAATCTGCGTCGGGCCACAGTCTTTGTCCACTTTTCCACAATCTGCGTGGGGTGCCCACACCGCGTATTTCTGTATACACCTTCGCTGTGCGGTCGATCGCATAGATTCTATCGCCTAAATATCTATTCTCCCGTAGAGGGTGGCGCTCTCTTCCTTCTCCGACTCGGTGCGGGAGGGGGGTGTCGCTCCGTCCGCCGTGGGCAGGGGGTTGCTGCGGGAAATGAACTCCCGCACCGGCCGCTCCGGCGCTACGATCTCATGCTCCCGCCGTCCGCCCCGGTCATTGCGGCTGCCGCTGCGCCCGCCGTTGCCGCGGCCGCTCCGATTGCGGTTGCCGCCGCGATTGCCGCCCCGGCGCTCGTCGGCGCGCCCCTTATTGGGGTTATCGTCGGAGGGGCCGATCACCACATGCCGGTTGGGATCGCTGCCTACGCTCCAGGAGATCACACCCTCCATATCCTGCACCGCCGTATGGATGATCCGGCGCTCATAGGGGTTCATCGGCTCCAGCGAATGCTTCCGCCCGGTGCGGGCGGTCTGCGCGCCCAGCCGCTTGGCCAGGCTCACCAGCGCCTGCTCCCGCTTTTCCCGATAATTGCCGATATTCAGCGTCACCCGGAAATAGCCGCTGCCGGCGCGATTCGCCACCAGCCCGGTGAGGCACTGGAGCGCATCCAGCGTATCCCCCCGCCGTCCGATGATAAAGCCCAGATCCTCGCCCTCCAGCGAGATCTCGCAGCCGTTCTCCGTCTCGGTCGCGGTGACGGTGAATTCCTCGGCGCCCATTGCCCGCAGCACCGATTCCAGATAGGCCGTGGCCTTGGCCACCGCCGCGCTGATCTCCTCGGGATTCAGGGCCTTATGGGGCTTTTCCGTTTTTTCCGCTTTTTCCGCCTTGCCGGTCTTTTCGACCGGAGCTGCCGCCGCGGCGCTCTCCGCCAGACGGCCCTTCACGATGGCCGGCGCGCCGCCGAACAGGCCGAGCACCTTCTTTGTCGGCTCCTGCTGCACCTCAAAGGTGATGGCGCTTTCATCCGCGCCCAGCTCCCGGGCGATCAGCCGACGGGCCTCCTCCACGGAAGCCGCTTCCTTCACGATTTCTCTCATGATCCGTCATCCTTTCCCCGATGTTGATTCATCCGCCGCGGGAGTCTCATCCACCGGCTCCTCCGGCACCTCGTCCACAGCCGTTTCCGCCGGGGCGGGGGTATCCGCCGCCTTTTTCGGCGGACGCTTGCCCTCCTTGGCGGCTTTTTTCTCGTTTTCTTCCTTCTGCCACGCGGCCTGTTCTGCCAGACGGGCCGCTTTCAGCCGCTCCTTATCCTCCGCTTTCTTGCGGCGGCGCTCGGCGTATTCGATCTCCGCCTGCTCCCGCGCCTTGACGGGGTTATACATGGCGTTGAGCACCACCGTCTGCACCATGGCCAGCAGATTGGAGAATACCCAGTACAGCGCCACGCCGCCGGGCACGGTGAACGCGATCACCAGCGAGAACAGCGGCATGGTATACATCATGCCCTTATTGGAGCAGCCGCCCGCCGCCTGCTGGCTCTGGGACATGGTGCTCTTGGAATAGCGCATACTCAGCATACTGGACAGCAGCGCCGCCACGCCGGAGGCGATGGCGATGAGCCACAGCCAGTTGGGCTTGATGCCGTCCTTATTGGGCATATCCAGCAGGGACACGCCGAAGATGCTGAATTCTTTCTTCGTATCCTGCAATACCTGCAGAGTCTGGTCGGCGGCGGTCGCCGCCTCGGTCTCGCTCTGGCCCGCCGCCACGGCCGCGTCGATCAACGCCGTGCGCATGGGCTGCTCATACTCGTCGGCATACTGGAGCAGATACAGCTCCCGATAATAGGAATTCTCCTGGAACCGGGAGGTGATCTTCTTGGCCTCTTTTTCGTCCTTGCCCTCGGTGAGCTGATTCTCCACCGCCGTGACGCAGGTGGAAATCTGGTCGGCCGTGATCTTCTTCGTCTGCACGTAGGTCAGGGGCTTATAAATGACGGCGATGATGCTCATGAGCACCAGCATCTGCAGCAGCATGGGCAGGCAGCCGCCGGTCAGGCTCACGCCCTCCTTCTGGTACAGCTCCTGCTGCTTCTGCTGCAGTTTCTGCCGATCGTTGGCGTATTTTTTCTCCAGCCGTTCCAGCCGGGGGGCCAGTTTGGCCCGGTCCACCTGGCTCTTCTGCTGCTTGATATTCAGCGGGAAGCACAGGAGACGGATGAGCAGGGTGAACAGAAATATCGCCACAAAATAGCTGGGCACCAGCTGATAGATCCATTGCAGCACATAGCCCAGCGGCACGGCGAACAGGCCAAACAGCTTCATCATGGCCAGTGGCCTCCTTTACAAGTCAATGATATTTTTTGCGGGAGTTTTTCTCCTCCCGCGGCCGCCGGCGCCGGGCGCCGGGCCACGAAATGCGCTCCGGCACGGGGTCATACCCGCCCCGGAACAGCGGATTGCAGCGCAATATGCGCCACAGAGTCAGGCCGGTGCCTATCCAGATGCCGTGGCGCTGATACGCTTCCACGGCATAAGCCGAGCAGGTGGGCGAAAAGCGGCAGACCGGCGGGGTATTGGCCGAATGCTTCTGATAGAGACGAATCAGGGCGATGGGGATACGGCGGGGGGAGAACCGCCGGGGCGCGTCACCCATGGGTCAGCGCCCCCAGCTCCGCCAGCTGCTTTTCCATCACCGGCGCCAGCTCGGTGCTTTTCATAGACAGCAGCCGTCCCCGGGCCACAAACACGATATCCACGCTCCCCGTGCGGGCGCACAGGGGCTGAAATGCGGCGCGAATCACCCGGCGGGCCCGGCTGCGCTGCACGGCGCCGCCCAGCTTCTTCCCGGTGGTGATGCCCACCCGGGGATAGCCCAACCGGTTCTTGCGCACATAGGTCACCAGCGCCGGATGCACCCGGGAACGCCCGTGGTAATACAGGGTGCGAAACTCTTTATTCTCCCGCAGCGATGCAAACGCCGGCATTCCCATGCCCCCTTATCTCCGATCGGTTTCCGCCATAAGAAAAAAAGCCACCTGAACAGTGGCTCATTTTCAGTACGTCAGACGGGCTCTGCCCTTCGCTCTGCGGCGAGCCAAAACCTTGCGGCCGTTGGCGGTGGCCATTCTCTTACGGAAGCCATGCTCCATCTTGCGATGACGCTTCTTGGGCTGATAGGTACGGAACATCCCATGCCCCTCCTTTCACTCTCTGGTCTGCTGTCCGGCGTCTGAATACGCACAGACAGCCCTAGCAATGAACTATTATATACCAATCCGGGGAAAGATGTCAAGAAAATTTTACGGACAAACCCGCTTTTTTGCGTTTTTCACGGCTCTTGTGGTGGGCCCGCACCAGGAACCCCATATCTTGTATGCCGACGGTGCGCCACAACGGCGTTTTCGGGGCGATAAACGCCCCATTCCGGCGTTTTCGGAGGAAAAGAGACTTTTTTTCACAGCACAACGAAAAAACGGCGAAAAATCGTTGAAAAACACCGCTGTTTATGCTATAATGAAATTGTGGGCTTTTGACTTTTTTTAACCCGCGGGGGCGAGTTTTCGGCAGCCGTTTCGACGGCCGCCTATATTTTCACGGGCAGAGGAGAACGAAAACGCTATGGATTCGATCAACGAGGTATGGGAAAAGGTACTGGAGATCATGCAGCAGTCCGGCATCAGCCAGACTGCCTTTGACGTATGGATCAAAAATATTGAGCCCCAGGGCATCCGGGACGGGGAGATCGTGGTGTGCGTCAACACCGATTTCATGAAAAAGACGCTGGAGGACAACTATGCCCCCAAGCTGCGGGACGCGGTGCAGACGGCGCTGGGCATTCCGCTGGGACTGCGCATCGTCAGCAAGGAGAGCGCCCCGGCGGCCAGCGCTCCGGCCGCCGCGCCCATCCGGGGCAACGGCTATCCCTCCGGCAATGCCGACGAGGAATACACCTTCGACAATTTTGTGGTGGGCTCCTCCAACAAGTTTGCCCACGCCGCCTCGCAGGCGGTGGCCAGCAAGCCGGCGGGACTGTATAACCCCCTGTTCATCTACGGCGGCTCCGGACTGGGCAAGACCCATCTGCTCTGCGCCATCTGCAAGGAGATCCAGCGCAATAACCCCCGGGCGCAGATCCTGTACATCAAGGGCGAGACCATGACCAACGAGCTGATCGAGGCCATCAAGACCGGCACCACAGCGGAATTCCACGCCAAATACCGGCAGGTGGACATTCTGCTGGTGGACGATATCCAGTTCATCAGCGGCAAGCAGAGCACCCAGGAGGAATTCTTCCACACCTTTGAAACCCTCCATTCCAGCGGCAAGCAGATCGTGCTGACCAGCGACCGGCCCCCCCGGGAGATCGCCACGCTGGAGGAGCGGCTGCGTTCCCGCTTTGAGATGGGACTGCTGGCGGATATTCAGCCGCCGGATCTGGAAACCCGGATCGCCATCATCCGCCGCAAGGCGCAGGTGCTGGATCTGCCGCTGCAGGACGATGTGGCGGAGTACATCGCCAACCAGCTCAAGAGCAATGTCCGGCAGCTGGAGGGCGTGGTCAAGCGGATGCGGGCCCAGTATATGCTCAATAACGAGCAGCCCAATATGATCACCGCCCAGAACGCCATCCGGGATATCCGCAACGACAGCCAGCCGGTGCCCATCACCGTGGAACGCATCATCTCCGAGGTGGCACGCACCATGGGGGTGCAGCCGGAGGACATTCGCTCCGGCAAGCATTCCGCCCCCATTTCCCGCGCCCGGCAGGTGGCGGCCTATGTGGTGCGGGAGATCACCAACCTGCCCATGAAAGCCATCGGCGTCGAATTCGGCGGCCGGGATCACTCCACCATCGTCTACGCCATTCAGAAAGTGGAGACCCAGATGGTACAGGACGCCTCTTTCAAGCACATGGTGACGGACATCATCAAAAACCTCAGCGAACGGTAACAAAGAATTGCCGCACCACTGGGACGGGTGTCCTCTCTATATATAATACATTATTATAAGCGCATACGACTTTTTCCACCGTTTCCACCGATTATTCACCGACGGTCCTGCACTTTTCCACATTTATTTGTGGAAAGTGTGGAAAAACGAATTTTCACACAGTTTTTCACATTCCACCGGGAAGTTTCCACGAACCGGTGGAAACCGGGAGAACCATCCACCGACCTGCACATTCCTCCACAATCGGGGTACCGCCGCCGGGGGAGAGAAAATCCAGCATTTTCCGGGTATAACGGCGGTTTTCCACAAATTCACAGCCCCTACTACTACTACGAAACAAATATAGTTATTTTATTGCGTAAAGGTGGGTTTTACCATGAACTTTCAATGCGACAAACAGGAACTGATCGAGGCGGTGGGGAATGCCCAGCGGGCGGTTGCGGCGAAAGCGGCCTTGCCGGCGCTGGAGGGAATCCTCCTGCGGGCACAGGGCTCCACGCTGTTTCTGGCCGGCTTTGACATGGAGCTGGGCATCACCACCACCATCGAGGCACAGGTGCAGCAGCCCGGCGAGCTGGTGCTGCCCGCCCGGATGTTCGGCGACATCGTGCGCAAGATGCCCGGGGACCGCATCACCCTCACCGCCGACGACAAATTCAACACCGTCATCCGCAGCGACGTGACGGAATTCTCCATCATGGGTATCACGGCGGCAGATTACCCCGCCATCCCCACGGTGGATGAGGGCATCAGCGTGGCGGTGTCGCAGGATGTGCTCAAGGGCATGGTGCGGCAGACCATTTTCTCCGTGGCCGCCCCCAACAATCCCCGCCCCATCTACACCGGCACCCGCTTTGAGATCGCGCCTGACCAGCTGCGGCTGGTGAGCATGGACGGCTACCGGCTGGCCATCCGCACCGAACCGGTACAAACCGACGAGACGGTGAACTTTGTGGTGCCGGGCAAGGCGCTGCAGGAAATTCTCAAGCTGCTGAAGGACGAGGACAAAAACTGCAACCTCATCATCGGCCGGCGGCACATCATCTTTGAGATCGACGGCTACGCGGTGATCTCCCGGCTGCTGGAGGGCGAATTCATCGACTACGAGCGGATCATCTCGCAGGAGGAGGCCGCCACCACGGTGGTGGTGAACACCCGCAGCATGATGGATGCCGTGGATCGGGTATCGCTGGTGATCAACGACCGGCTGCAGACCCCCATGATCTGCGAATTCCGGGATCAATCGGTATACGTGTCCTGCTCCACTCCGCTGGGCAAGGCCAACGACTGCATTCCCGCCCAAATCACCGGCAACGAGGAGACCATGGGCTTCAACTCCCGCTATCTGCTGGACGCGCTGAAAAACAGCGAGACCGACGAGGTGCGCATCGAGCTGAACAGCTCCTTAAAGCCGATGAAAATCTTTCCGAAAGAGGGCAGCAGCTTTCTGTTCCTGGTGCTGCCGGTGAGACTGAAATAATGGAAACCATCCGATTCACGTTAGAAACCGAGTTCATCCGGCTGGACGACCTGTTAAAGCGCACCGGCTGCGTGGCCACCGGCGGACAGGCCAAGGTGCTGATCCAGTCCGGCCATGTGCGGCTGGACGGCGAGCCCTGCACCATGCGGGGCAAAAAGCTGCGGGGCGGTGAGACCGTCACTCTGCCCGACACCGGCGAGGAGATCGTCGTTGTACGTCCGTAGACTGACCGTCGGCGCTTTCCGCAATCTGCACCCCTGCCGGTGGGAACCGGCGGCCGGTGTTAATATCCTCTACGGGGACAACGCTCAGGGAAAGACCAATCTGCTGGAGGCCTGCTGGCTGTTCACCGGGGCGCGCTCCTTTCGGGGAGCCCGGGACAGCGAGATGGTGCCCTTCGGCGGGGAGGAGGCCCGGCTGGCGCTGGATTTCACCGCCGGCGGCCGGGAGCAGCAGGCGGAGCTGTGCATCCGCCAGCGGCGGCAGGCCACCCTCAACGGCCTGAAACTGCCCTCCGCCGCCAAGCTGGCGGGAACGCTGTGCGGGGTGGTGTTTTCACCGGCCCATCTGTCGCTGGTGCGGGACGGCCCCGGGGAACGGCGGAAATTCGTGGACGCCGCCTATTGTCAGCTCAGCCCCGGCTACATCGGGAAGCTGACGGAATTTCACCGGGTGCTGACCCAGCGTAATGCGCTGTTGAAACAGATGACCGCGCCGGGGCGGAACGCCGCCGCCGACCGGGAGATGCTGGAGCTGTGGGACCACACCATGGCCGCCGCCGGGGCCCGCGTGACCGTGGCGCGCAGCCTGTATATCGAAAAGCTGCGCCCGCTGGCGGCGGAAATTTACGCCGGTCTGTCCGGCGGGCGAGAGCAGCTGTCCATCCAATGGGAATCTCCGGCTTATGCACCGGGCATGACCCCCGCCGCCGTGGCCGCCCGCTGGAAAGCGCTGCTGGAAACCTCCCGGAATGCGGATCGAGGGGCGGGATTCTCCACCGTCGGCCCCCACCGGGAAGATCTGGCGCTGACGCTCAACGACACCGATGTGCGCACCTACGGCTCCCAAGGGCAGCAGCGCTCGGCGGTGCTGGCGCTGAAACTGGCGGAGGCAGCCCTCCTCCAGGATGTGACCGGCGAGGCGCCGGTGGCGTTTCTGGACGATGTGATGAGCGAGCTGGATGTATCCCGACAGGAATATATTCTCAATCATATCGAGGGCTGGCAGGTGTTCATCACCGGCTGCGAACCCTCCGCCGCCCTGCGGATGACCGCCGGAAAGGTGTTTCATATCAAACAGGGCGTAGTATCTGAATAAAATTATACAGACAGGATTTGAATGTATGTATTTGCACATTGGGCAGGACACCGTGGTGCGGGAGCAGGACATTGTGGGCATCTTCGATATGGACAACACCACCGTATCCCGTACCACCCGGGAGTTTCTCAACCGGGCGGAGCGAGAGGGACGGGTCAGCTATGTG
This sequence comes from Ruminococcaceae bacterium UBA5905, assembly GCA_002431285.1. Lineage (GTDB taxonomy): Bacteria > Bacillota > Clostridia > Oscillospirales > Acutalibacteraceae > UBA5905. The sequence continues at coordinate 22,055 of DJEF01000007.1, forward strand.
AACTATGAGCTGCCCAAGTCCTTTGTGGTGTGCCGCGGCGGTGGGGTGCACATCGCCCAGATGGCGCCGAGAACCCTGGTCAAACGGGCAAAAACTTTGTAAATCAACCACCGAAAGGGAGGAGCTACCGATATGGCACTGGATACCGAGCAAATCAATGAGCAGGAGCTGACCCACGCCGAGGGGTCTTATGACGAAAAAGACATACAGGTGCTGGAGGGTCTGGAGGCGGTGCGCAAGCGCCCCGGTATGTATATTGGCTCCACCGGCCCCCGGGGTCTACACCATCTGGTGTATGAGATCGTGGACAACTCCATCGACGAGGCGCTGGCGGGCTACTGCACCCACATCGAGGTGGACGTGCTGCCCGGAGACGTCATTTCCGTGCGGGACAACGGCCGGGGCATCCCGGTGGGGATGAACGAGAAGCTGGGCCTGCCCTCCGTGACGGTGGTGCTGACGGTGCTGCACGCCGGCGGTAAGTTCGGCGGCGGCGGATACAAAGTGGCCGGCGGTCTGCACGGCGTGGGTTCTTCGGTGGTGAACGCCCTGTCCGAGTGGCTGGAGGTGGAGATTCGCCGGGAGGGTCACATCTACACCCAGCGGTTTGAGCGGGGCAAGACCGTCACCGATCTGAAGGTGATCGGCGACACCGACGAGACCGGCACGCTGGTGCGGTTCAAGCCGGACGCGGAAATCTTCACCGAGACCACCGAATTCGACTTCGAGACTCTGCAAAAACGGCTGCGGGAGCAGGCGTTCCTCAATGCGGGGCTGCGCATCACCTTCACCGACCGGCGCACCGACGAGATCAAGCAGGAGACCTACTGCTATGAGGGGGGTATCTCCTCCTTTGTGGAGTTTCTTAACAAAACCCGGGGGTACGTGGCGCTGCACGAGAATGTGATCCACCTCACCACCACCGACGGGGAGAGCGTGGCCGAGGTGGCGTTCCAGTATAACGACAGCTATAACGAGACCATCGTCTCTTTCGCCAATAATATGCACACGGTGGACGGCGGCACCCACGAGACGGCGTTCAAGACCGCCATCACCCGGGTATTCAATGCCTACGCCCGGCGCTTTAAGATTCTCAAGGACAACGACAAGGATCTAAAAGGCGAGGATGTGCGGGAGGGCCTCATGGCGGTTATCAGCGTGAAGCTGGAGGACGCGCAGTTTGAGAGCCAGACCAAGGCGAAGCTGGGCAACACCTCCATCGGCAAGCTGGTGAACACCCTCATCAGCGTGAAGCTGACGGAATATCTGGACGAGAATCCGGCGGTGGCGAAAGCCATTCTGGAAAAATCCGTCAATGCCGCCCGGGTGCGGGAGGCCGCCCAGAAAGCCCGGGAGAAAGCCCGCAACGATAAGAAATTAAGCTCCATGCGGATGCCGGAAAAGCTGGCGGACTGCATCTGGAAAGACCCGGAGCGCACCGAGCTGTACATCGTCGAGGGCGATTCCGCCGGCGGCTCCGCCATTCAGGGACGGGATCGGAACTATCAGGCCATCCTGTCTCTGTGGGGCAAGATGCTGAATGTGGAAAAGGCCCGGCTGGACAAGGTCTACGGCAACGATAAGCTGACCCCCGTGGTGATGGCGCTGGGCTGCGGCATCGGGGACGATTTCGACCTGTCCCGGCTGCGATACGGCAAGGTCATCATCATGGCGGATGCCGATGTGGACGGGTCTCATATCTGCACGCTGCTGCTGACTTTCTTCTTCCGGTATATGCGTCCCCTCATCGAGGAAGGACACGTGTATATCGCCCAGCCCCCCCTCTATAAGGTGATGAAAGGCAAAAAGTTCACCTACGCATTCTCCGATGAGGAACGGGATCGGGAGATCGCCAATTTCGGCGGCACGGTGGACAACATCCAGCGGTATAAAGGTCTGGGTGAAATGGATCCCCAGCAGCTGTGGGAGACCACCATGGACCCCTCTTTCCGCACGATGCTGAAAGTGCACGTGGAGGACGCCCAGCAGGCGGACGAGACTTTCTCCATTCTGATGGGAGATAAGGTGGAGCCCCGCCGGGACTTCATTGAGAAGAACGCGCGCTACGTCGATAATCTGGATGTCTAAGTGCCAAACAGCCGCCGGGGAGTGCGGCGGATGGCTGCATGAGTACATTCGAGGAAAAGTTGCGGGGGATGAGGTTAGCGCGCGACAGGGTTACGCCCCGATTCCGGAAAACCCATTCATGCGCAGTCAGCATGAAATTTCCCCGTTTCTCCTAACGACTAACCGCTACAATCTATTATCTAATTCGGAGCCCGTGAAATGCATGATTTCACGCGGAATGGAGTGTATGGACAATACTACGGCGACCACCCGCCTGACGGTGGATCTGAACCGAAAAGAATTTATCGAATTCCGGGATACGATGGATCGGTTTGCCGGGATGGGGCGGGGACGATGGACCCGCGCCGTCATTATGAGCCTGTTCAGCCTGTCCCTGATTGTGCTGGCTCTGGTGGAGCTGGTGCAGGAGGGGATGATGGACTGGCTGACCGGCGGATTGGGGCTGGTCATGCTGCTGACCAGCCTGCTGAGCGCTGTGCTGGAGCCGGTGATCCTGAAAAAGCGCGCCGGACACGCCTATGACGAAAGCATCGCCGCCGGGTATACCTATTACGGCACGGTGCAGCTGTTCAGCGACCGCATCGAAAAGGTGGGGGAGGAGCTGACGGTGTCCATCCCCGTCAACGGGACGGCTTTCTTTCTGGAGAGCCGGGACATGATGGTCTGGGGCAGCGACCGCACCCGTTCCATCGTGCTGCCGGCCCGCTGCCTGACCCCGGAGTTTGCCGCCGCCGTGCGGCAGGCCGCCGACCGCATCCCCAATACCCATCGCCGCTTTTTCGGCCGGGTGCAGCCGCTGGGACAGCCGGTGGCGCCGACGGTAGCCGAAAAGCCGGCGGTGCTGTGGGAGCAGACCGTCACCTATACGCTGGAGGAGCTGCAGCAGCTGCTGCGCAGCACATTGGCGCTCAATTACAGCCGCCGGTTGCCGGTATTCGGCCTGTTCAGCGTGATGACCGGTTTGGCGCTGGGCTGGAACGGGGAGAGCATCCTGCCCTGTATCGCGTATTTTCTGGCGACGCTGTTTTTCTTCACTCTTCTCAGCCTGCTCATGCCCCTGTGGCGGTTGCCCCGCCATGAGGAACAGGCGCCCCCCGCCACCCGGCAGATGCATTTCACCCTCACCGACCGGGGCTTGAAACTCCGGTCCGAGCGGCAGGAAGATTGTGTTTCCTGGCACGCCATCGCCCATGTGATGGACAAGGGCGACTATGTGGAGTTCCAGTGGCAGCACAAATTCGCCCGCATCCCGAAACGGTGTATCCCCGATTTTGAGGCATTTGACGGGCTGATCACCCAGCATTGGAAACACTAACGGTATAGTAATCTTGTTTATATACAGATAGTAAAATGAAAGGCCAGGTGATTTGGATGGAGGAGCAATCGACCCCCCTTGCCAAACTGATTGAAGTGGATCTGGATAAGGAGATGCGCAAGCGGTTTCTGGAATATTCCGTGTCGGTGCTGGTGGCGCGGGCGCTGCCGGACGTGCGGGACGGACTGAAGCCGGTGCACCGCCGCATCCTCTACACCATGCATGAGGATAAGCTGACCCCCGACAGGCCTTACCGCAAGTCCGCCACCACCGTGGGCGACGTGCTGGGTCGGTATCATCCCCACGGCGACGCCTCCGTATACGATGCCATGGTGCGGCTGGCGCAGGATTTCTCGCTGCGGTATCCTCTGGTGGACGGTCACGGCAACTTCGGCTCCATCGACGGCCATCCCGCCGCCGCCTACCGGTATACCGAGGCCCGGCTGAGCAAGCTGAGTCTGGATATGCTGGCGGATATCGACAAGGACACGGTGGATTTCATCCCCAACTTCGATAACAATAAAGAAGAGCCTACGGTGCTGCCCTCCCGGTTCCCGAACCTGCTGGT
>DJEF01000007.1:26095-26226 GCA_002431285.1 Ruminococcaceae bacterium UBA5905
GCCACCAATATCCCGCCCCACAATCTGCGGGAGGTGGTGGACGCCATCTGCCTGCTCATCGACAATCCCGATGCCGAGCTGGCGGACATCATGGAATACATCAAAGGGCCGGATTTCCCCACCGGCGGCAT
>DJEF01000007.1:26319-63165 GCA_002431285.1 Ruminococcaceae bacterium UBA5905
GCCTACGCCACCGGCCGCGGCCGCATCACCGTGCGGGCCCGGGCGGAGATTGAGGAAAGCGGCAACCGCAACCGCATCGTCATCAGCGAGATCCCCTATATGGTGAACAAGCTGAATCTGGTGAAATCCATCATAGACATGGTGGACGATAAGCGCATCGAGGGTATCCACGATGTGGTGGATCACTCCAGCATGGAGGGTATGCGGGTGGTCATCGACCTGAAAAAAGACGCGGTGCCTCAGGTGGTGCTGAACCAGCTGTATGCCTACACCCAGATGCAGGTCACTTTTGGCGCCATTCTGCTGGCGCTGGTGGACGGCTCCCCGAAAATTCTCACCCTCAAGCAGATGCTGGAGGAATACATCAAATTCCAGATGCAGGTCATCACCCGCCGCACCCTGTTCGATCTGAACAAGGCCAAGGAACGGGCGCACATCGTGGAGGCGCTCAAGCGGGCGGTGGATTTCATCGACGAGATCATCGCGCTGATCCGGGCTTCCGCCGACCAGAACGCGGCGAAAGAAAAACTCATGGAGCGGTTCCAGTTCGACGATATTCAGGCGGACGCCATCGTGAAGATGCGTCTGGGGCAGCTGTCCGGTCTGGAGCGGCAGAAGATCGAGGACGAGCTGGGCGCGCTGCATATGCGCATTGCCGAGCTGGAGGGGATTCTGGCGGACGAGCATAAGATCAAAGAGATCGTCAAGGACGAATGTCTCAAGATGCGGGATAAATACGGCGACGAGCGCCGCACGGAGATTTCCATTGTGTCCGGCGAGGTGGATATCGAGGACCTGATCCCCGAGGAGGAGAGCGTGCTGACCCTCACCGAGGCGGGCTATATCAAGCGCCAGCCGGTGGACAGCTATGCGGCCCAGCGCCGGGGCGGCCGGGGTATCAAGGGGCTCACCACCAAGGAGGAGGATGTCATCCGCCATATGTTTGTCTGCTCCAGCCACGATACGGTGATGTTCTTCACCAATCTGGGACGGGTATACAAGCTGCGGTGCTTCGAGGTGCCGGAGGGCAGCCGCACCGCCAAGGGGCTGAACATCGTCAACCTGCTGCCCCTCCAGCCGGAGGAGCAGGTCACGGCCATGATCCGCACCGAGGATCAGACCGAGGGGCTGAATCTGTGCATGGTGACCCGCCGGGGCATCATCAAGCGCACCCGCCTGGACGCCTACGCCAATGTGCGTAAGGGCGGCCTGATCGCCGTGGATTTGGACGAGGGCGACGAACTGGTGAGCGTACTCATCACCGATGGGGAGCAGCAGCTGCTGCTGGCCACCCGCGGCGGTATGGCGATCCGGTTCCGGGAGAGCGACGTGCGGCTGGTCGGGCGTACCGCCCGGGGTGTGCGGGCCATCTCTCTGGGCGAGGACGACACCGTGGTGGGCGTGGTGCTGGTGGACGACACCGAGCGGCTGCTCACCGTCACCGAGACCGGCTACGGTCGTCTGAGCCAGTTTAACGAATACCGCATCCAGTCCCGGGGCGGCAAGGGCATCATCAACTACCACACCGAGCGCTACGGCGCGGTGGTGGGTATCGCCGCCGTGGAGGAGCAGGAGGATTTGATCCTCATTTCCTCCTCCGGCATTATGATCCGCATGGCGACGGATGAAATTCGCCTGTGCAGCCGCACCTCCAAGGGTGTGCGGGTCATGCGGGTAGGAGAGGATACCCGGGTCATCTCCATGGCGGTCACCGCCCATGAGGAGGACGCCGAGATGGCGCATCCGGAGGATGACGGCACCGCCGACGAGGGCGCCGGCGATACCGAATCGGCCGAAACGGAGGGGGCGGAAATCCCCGCGGAGGACGCGCCTGCGGAAGAATAAATGCGCCGGTTGCCGTGGATCGGGTTTTGCGGCCACCGGAAAAAAAACTCCCGACCCCGCCGGGGCCGGGAGTTTGAATTTAGTCGTTAGTGGTTAGTGGTTGGTCATCAGGAGAGACGGCGGGATTCATATTGCCTGCGCAGGATGATTATGATTTTTTCGGCGGGCCGGGTAGCTGTTAGTCGTTAGAAAAAGGGGAGGGCGGCGGTTTTTCGCCGAATCGGTGTGCAATCCCCTCATATCTGTGTGATCGTCATGCGCAGCATATGGTTGTACTGTCTATCAGAGATTCTCCCGGCGGGCGATCCGGCATCTAATATCTCGTCGCCAGCACCCACAGAATCGCAATGGCAATGCCGCACCAGAACCAGAACCGCAGCTTTTTGTCCATTGCGTCGCACCAGCTCTCATAAAATTTACAGTTGGTAATATCTATGGGGCCGCCGCTCCTTTTATGCGCACGGCGTTGGAAATGGGGCAGGTTTTCCACCGCCCGGGCGGTCGAAAACCCCGCCGTTGCGCGGATTTTCCGGGGACATTGTGGAAAACTCGGTGGAAACTGTGAAACAAATCCCTCTACTCTGGGGATAATCGCGGATTTTCCCCCGAAATGGTGGAATCTTTCAGTGGAAAAGTGGAAAACTTCGTGAAAAGCCAGAAATAGGAAATATCGCCATTTTTAGTTAATATCAAGCGGCAGACAAGGAAGTAACGGGTATGGAATTTGTAGAAGCGGAATACGACATTGCGGTAATCGGCGCCGGTCATGCGGGCATCGAGGCGGCGCTGGCCGCCGCCCGGCTGGGGTGCAGGACGGCGCTGTTCACCATCAATCTGGACTGGGTGGGGAATATGCCCTGCAACCCCTCCATCGGCGGCACGGCGAAGGGACATCTGGTGCGGGAAATTGATGCGCTGGGCGGCGAAATGGGAAAAGCCGCCGACCGGAATATGCTCCAGAGCCGGATGCTCAACCGGGGTAAGGGTCCGGCGGTCCATTCCCTGCGGGCGCAGATCGACCGGCGGGCCTATTCCGCCGATATGAAGCACACGCTGGAGCAGACGGAAAATCTGGAGCTGCGGCAGGGGGAGATTGTGCGGCTGGAGCGGCTGGAGGACGGCCGATTCCGGCTGACCACCCGGCTGGAGGTGCAGTATCTGGCGCGGGCGGTGGTGCTGGCCACCGGCACTTTCCTGCGGGGGAAGGTGTATGTGGGGGACGTGTCCTACGACAGCGGCCCCGACGGGATGTTCCCCGCCACGGCGCTGTCCGCCTCGCTGGAGCAGCTGGGGCTGCGGCTGCGGCGGTTCAAGACCGGCACCCCCTCCCGGGTGCTGCGCCGCAGCATCGACTTCACCCATCTGGAGCAGCAGGACGGGGAGGAGCCAGTGACCCCTTTCTCCTTTGAAACGGACACGCCCCTCCACAATACGCTGCCCTGTCACATCACCTGGACCTCCGCCGCAACCAAGCGGGTGATTCTGGACAATCTCCACCGTTCGCCCTTATATGGCGGCAAAATCGAGGGAGTCGGCCCCCGGTATTGCCCCAGCATCGAGGATAAGATTGTGCGATTCGCCGACAAGGAGCGCCATCAGGTGTTCATCGAGCCTTGCGGCAAAAATACGGAGGAAATGTACCTGCAGGGGCTCAGCTCCAGCCTGCCGGTGGATGTGCAGCTGCAATTCTTGCACACCATCCCCGGATTGGAGCAGGTGCAGGTGATGCGCCCTGCCTATGCCATCGAATACGACTGCGTGGATCCGGTGCAGATGAGCATGACGCTGGAATTCCCGGATGTGCCGGGGCTGTACGGCGCCGGTCAGTTCAACGGCAGCTCCGGGTACGAAGAGGCCGCCGCTCAGGGGCTGGTGGCGGGTATCAACGCTGCCCTCAAGCTGAAAGGGGAGGAGCCGCTGATTCTTGACCGGGCGTCCAGCTATATCGGCACGCTGGTGGACGATCTGGTGACCAAGGGCTGCACCGACCCCTATCGGATGATGACCAGCCGCAGCGAATACCGACTGGTGCTGCGGCAGGACAATGCCGACGTGCGGCTGACCCCGCTGGGGCGGCGTGTCGGACTGGTGGACGATGCCCGGTGGGCGCACTTCACCGCCCGGCAGGCAGCCAAGGAAGCGGAGCGCCGCCGCCTGCACAACACCGTCCTGCCCCCCTCGGAGACGCTGAACGCTTTGCTGACGGCCAACGGTACCACCCCCGTGGCCACCGGCGTGCGGCTGGAGGAGCTGCTGCGCCGTCCCCAGCTGGGCTATGCGGTGCTGACCCCGGTGGATGCCGGCCGGCCGAAATTGGAGCCGCTGGTGATGGAGCAGCTGGAGGTGGAGCTGAAATACGAGGGCTACATCCGCCGGGAACAGCGGGACATCGACGAGATGCGCCGGTTGGAAAAACGGCGGCTGGCCCCGGACACGCCCTATGGGGATATTCACGGGCTACGTAAAGAGGCGCAGGAAAAACTGCTGCGGGTGCGTCCCGACAGCATCGGACAGGCGTCCCGCATCAGCGGAGTCAGCCCGTCGGACATTTCGGTGCTGATCGTGTGGAGCAGCACCCGGGACCGGACACCGGAGGAAAAATAGGCAGCGTTCTGTGGGGCGGCTTGCCGCGACCGATCCGCCGGGAGCAGCGGGACATCGGCGAGATGCGCCGGTTGGAAAAGCGGCGGCTGGCCCCGGACACGCCCTACGGGGATATTCACGGGCTGCGTAAAGAGGCGCAGGAAACGGCGGCGCTGCCACCGCTCCCGCGGAGAACCCCAAAAGATAGGAGAGGAAGGATGTTTTCATGATCGACCGGGAATTGTTGACCCGCATTGCCGCCGGGTTCTCTGTGGAGGTTTCGGCGGAGCTGGCGGAGCGGCTGGATATTTATGCCCGCCTGCTGGTGGAATGGAACGAAAAAATTAACCTGACCGCCATCACCGACCCGGTGGGCATGACGGTGAAGCACTTTGCCGACAGCCTGACGGCGGCGCCGTTGTTGCCGGAGGGGGCCTTTTCTCTCATCGACGTGGGCACCGGGGCGGGATTCCCCGGGGTGCCGCTGGCGCTGCTGCGTCCGGACTGCCGGCTGACTCTGCTGGACAGTCTTAATAAGCGGCTGGTGTTTCTGGAAACCTTGTGCGGCGCGCTGGGGCTGGACGCCCGTCGGGTGCACGCCCGCGCCGAGGAGGGCGGACGAAATCCCGCTCTGAGGGAGCAGTTCGATGTGGCCACCGCCCGGGCGGTGGCGGCGTTGCCGGCGCTGTGCGAATACTGTCTGCCCTTCGTGAAAGTGGGCGGCCGGTTCATTGCGCTGAAAGGCCGGGACGGCGCGCAGGAGAGCGCGGCGGCGGCCCGCGCCATTCAGCTGTTGGGCGGCCGGTCGGGCGCACCGCTGGCGGTGACGCTGCCCGCCGCGGCGGGGGAGGAACCGATGGAGCGGCTGCTGCTGCCCATCGACAAGATTGCCCACACCCCGACAGCCTATCCCCGACAAGGAACGAAAATCACGAAAAAGCCCTTGTAATTTCCCGAAAAAATCATTTCCCGACAACCGAATGTGACAGCCTTTTCTCCGCCCGGTGTGGTATGGTGAGGATGCAGGAGGGCATCCGCCGGGGAGAAAAGGCTGTTTTTCATTGTTTCACGTGAAACATTTTCCCGCGGAGCCGCAACAGAAAGGGGAATCGGTATGCGAGATCGAAAAATGAAGCGACCTTACGAGTGTCGGGGACAGGTATGGATGATCCCCACGGCGGACATCCGTCCCAACCCCAGCCAGCCACGGCGGGACTTTCCGCTGGAGGGGCTGGTGGAGCTGGCGCAGAGCATCAGCGAAAACGGAGTGCTGCAGCCGCTGACGGTGTCGATGGAGCCGGAGGGGCCGGTGCTGATCGCCGGGGAGCGGCGGCTGCGCGCCGCCCGCATTGCCGGGCTCAGTGAAGTGCCCTGCGTGGAGCTGTCGGTCACCGACCGCCAGCGCAGCGTGCTGGCGCTGGTGGAGAATCTCCAGCGGGAAAACATGAACTGCTTTGAGGTGGCGGAGGGCATTCAGCGGCTCATACAGGATTATGAGCTGACCCAGAGTGAGGCGGCGCAGCAGCTGGGATATTCCCAGTCGGCGGTGGCCAATAAGCTGCGGCTGCTGCGGCTGCCGGAGGAGGAACGCCGTCGGATGCAGCAGGCGGGGCTGACCGAGCGCCATGCCCGGGCGCTGCTGCGGCTGGAGGACAATGCCCTGCGGGGCCAGGCCCTGGAGCGGATGATCGGAGAGCATATGACCGTGGCCCGCAGCGAGCGGTTGGTGGAGGAGCTGCTGGCGGGGCGGGTGCGTCGCCGTCCGGCGCAGCCGCTGGTGAAAGATGTGCGGGTGTTCTTCAATACCGTCAACCACGCGCTGGACATCATGCGCCGGGGCGGGATATCCGCCTCCTCCCAGCGGCGGGAGGAGGCGGACTACATCGAGTATGTGGTGCGTATCCCCAAGACCGGGGCCCGCAAGCCGCTGCTGAGCCGCTGACGCGCGCCCATCCCGACCGAAAATTTCCACATAACCGCAACACGCCCCCCGGAGCAAGGCTGCTCCGGGGGGCGTGTCTATGGTCCGACCGATCAGTTGATCTTTGTGCTGTTCCGCAGATGACTGCCCACCAGACATACAAAGGTTTTGCCCGGGGCGACCGTCAGCGGGGTGGAGCCGTCGCTCTCATAGAAATGCAGCCCGGCGGTGGTGCAGGTGTAGCGGATATCCCGCGCCGTGCCGCCGCTGGCCAGTGTGCCGCTGCCGTTCTCCATGGCAAAATTATAGCGGGTGGTCTGCTTATCGTTCTGCTTATCGTAGGTGTAGGTCTCGTCCACCGACCGGGACGCATACATCACGATCACGTTGGCGGCCTCGATGGTGCCGCCGGTGGCGGTGACGTGGACGGGGGACTCCAGCGTATTCCGGTGTTTCTGATACACGCCGCGCCCGCCGTCATAGGTGAAGGCCATGTGATAGGCCTCGGAGATCTGCACATTCACCGTGTTGGCGGTCAGAGTGCCGGACTTGGTGCCGAACTGGTAGGGGGATTTATAGGAGGAGGTGACGGCGATCTTCTGCTTTTGGATCTTCTCCGTGACCTTATCCTTCATGTACGCCGACCGGTTCCAGGAAAAATTCTTGCTGGCTTTCAGTACCGGGTGGGTGATGTAGGTGTTGGTCAGCTCGGTGACTCCCAGCTGCTTGATGGCGTCCAGCCCGGAGGGGGAGCCGCCGATGTGGCAATAGATCGCGTCCAGCGCCTTGGCGATCTTCACGAAATGGGGACGGGCGGAGCGCACCGGACCGATGGCCTCGGGGATCCGATCCACGCTGGAATACACCGCCAGAATCCGGGGGATGCCCCCCTCGGTCTCCGCCTCAAAATAGAAGTCGGCGGATTCCAGCCCCAGCTGCACCAGCGTAGAGGTCTCGTCCGTGACCACAAACCCGATGGGGCGGTCGTTGTCGGTGGCCATATCCTCCAGCCCGGTGAGCCGGTTCAGCCCCAACTTGGGGGCGGTGGTGGTGGTGGTCGTAGGCGCGGTGGGGGCGGGAGCCGAAGAGTCGGCGGCGGGCTGCTGCCGACAGCCGCCCAGCGCCGCCAGCAGCAGGAGCGCCGTTCCGGCCGCTGTCAGCCGCCGCAAAAGGGAATGAGTCATGGGAAAAGTCCTTCTTTCGTGGTTTTTCCTCATTATAGCACGGGGGCGGGGGGACTGCAAGAAAAACACGAAATCCCGACGAAATCTTAACGTTTATGCCGGTTTTGTTTCCGTTTGGCGGCGCAAAACCGGCTGTCCGGCAGCTTTGTGCCGAATCCACTCAGGAACCTCCCCGAACGCAGTGCGGGTTCTCCGACTTCACCGGCCGTTGTCGGTTCCCGCCGCCGGCGGCACACCCGCCTGCAAAATCGGGCTTTTTTCCCGCGACCCCTTGACAAATCCACGGAGAATGGGTACACTATCAATCGGTATCCGTCTCCGCAGCTCAGTAGGATAGAGCGATCGCCTCCTAAGGTAGTGTTCAATCGCTTGCCTTTGCGAAAAAGGCAAGCGACAATATAGATAAAACAGCATATAGGTCTCTGTACCTCAGCAGGATAGAGGGTCCGCCTCCTAAGCGGAACGCCCCCGGTTCGAATCCGGGCAGGGACGCCACAAAAAACGCCGAAAGCCTTTGTTTTCAAGGGTTTTCGGCTTTACTTTTTTATATGAATCTAATACCACTCGATACTGATTATCTACTGCGGGCGTTCTGTTTCGTTTTGGTTGCGGACACTCTTTCCCTAAAAAATTTTGCTAATCAAATTAGCAAGAAAACTCCGTTTTTGCTAATGAAAATCGCTTTTCTTCTAATCGTTTGAGAAATCGTGCTAAAAATCTTGCTAATTGAAATGTGTGCTTATTATAGTTCGACCTTGTTTTACCCCGTGCCTTTTAATTCCCTTGTTATCTTGTGTTAGGGCTTCACGCAACGCACATTTCACAGATTGCCTTTTCCTATATATAATTAAAGCATCAGGAGAAAACGATTATGAGAGATAAATACTACATAAATCTGAATGACAAAGAATATTTCAACGCACTTTCTTCTTTGGTGAGCAAGAGAAACAAATTGATCCAAAGCGGTATTAAATCTGTTCAGGGCGACTCAGGACACGCTCAAGTGAAAATGGTTACAGATGTGTATTCTCACATCTTGGACGAGGACAGACGGCTCAATGTACAGAGATTTGAAGAAACCTTCTATTAGCGTAAAAGTCCGTCTGAGGTCGATGTAGAGGTTCTAACACCTGACTCGACTATCACGATGAACGCAAGCCACTTTAGGAAAGGGGCATCACAGACGAAGCGATGTTAAACTACTTACTCAGCAATCCCGAATTTCTGCAAAAGTTCAAGGTGCTGCTCGGCGTAGGAACTTAATATAAAGCACAACGGCAAGATCACAAAATGGTCTTGCCGTTTTCTTTTCGGTTTATTGTGTAGAAATTTTCATATTTATGTGTTATGATCAGTTGGCTGAATAAGAATTTGAAGGAGGAAATTGCAAATGACAGAATTTGAAAAAATGTCAAGCGGAAAGATATTTAATACCACCGTACCTGAATTACAGAAAAAACTGCTGAGAGTACATAATTTATGTTATGAATATAACCGAACTTTTGAAGATGAAGCTGCAAAACGACGGGAGATTCTTGATAAGCTCTTACCAAATAGAGGGGAGAATGTCTTTCTTCAAGGTCCGATATTTTTTGATTATGGTGAGAATACTATAATTGGTGATAATACGTTTATAAATTACAACTTTACTGTGCTTGATAGTGCTTATGTTAGGATAGGAAAAAATGTCTTTATAGGTCCTAATGTCAGTCTCATGACGGCAAATCATGCTCTACGTTATCAAGAAAGAAATTTAACTGTCAACGAAGACGGGAGTATAAATGACCGTGAATTTGCTAAAGCAATTACAATCGGTGATAATTGTTGGTTAGCGTCAAATGTAACGGTAATCGGAGGTGTTAAAATCGGTAATGGTTGTGTAATAGGTGCTGGGTCTGTTGTAACAAGAGATATTCCTGATAACTGTCTTGCAGTCGGCAATCCATGCAAAGTAATACGAAAGATTACAGAACAAGATTCATTGAATCTAAGAACCGATTTGCTATAATTGTTTTCTTTTTACAAGGAATAGAAACTATCAGTTTATCAGTGCAATAAATTCCAATTTAGCGAAGTGAGCAAAAATAAAACTCGGTAACAAACCGAGAGACAAGTGGTTAAATAACGGTATCCTGTGGGAATAAAACCTTTACCCCAAATCCGAACCCCTTGCTAATACCCGTCTAATTAGACGGTCGAAAACAAGGTAAAATTAGCAGTAATTCCGTAACACAGCTTAACACTCAAAGTGCGAAAAAGCCTTGAAAATACGGGATTATCGGGTACAAGAAGTGACTCTACACCCGTGTTTCGAGGTCACTCCTAAGCGATAGGCCGTTGGTTCGACTCCAATCGGACGCCAGAGCAGGAAAATGCCGCACGTTTTTGTGCGGCTTTTTTGCGGTGCGGCATCGGTGAGCGTGCGGCGGGGGAGATGACGGCATCCGGCGCTTGCGGGGGATGGCCGGAACGTCTCGCCGTGTTCGCCGCGATCCTCGACCGGGCGGTGGAATAGACGGGCTCGGTGCAGAAACGCTCGATCCGCGGCGCCGGGCACCGGTCGGCGGGGGGCGATATCCGCTGCCGCTGCATCGGGGGGCACCCATCGGTTCGGTCGGGCGGCGCTATCGCCGCCGAAAGCCGCGAAATTTCCGGCAACGGTGCGAAGTCCGGCGGTTGCCGCCGATTCGGCTTGACAGCCGGGCGGGATACGTGTATACTGCAGATGGTTTGTTGGCGGCGAAAGAGGCCGCCGGAAGAAAAACGGCCGCCAACACGGCAGAAAGGGGGAAACGACGCCATGCAAAAGCGGCAATCATCCGGGGCGCTGCGGGGCTTGTCCGATGTGGCGCACCATTCGGTGCTGACCTCTCTGCGGCAGGCATTTCAGGTGCTGCTGCCGGTGTTCATGGTGGGCGCGTTCTCCCTGTCGATGATGGATTTTCCCGTGGCGGCCGTCCGCAATTTCATCGGGACGGCGCTGGGCGGCAGCATAAGAGCGGCGCTGGAGCTGGTGTATAACGCCACCTATGGGATGGCGGCGGTCTATCTGACGCTGGTGCTGTCCCATTTCGAGTCTCTGCGTCAGCGGGAGCTGAAAGAGATCCGGATGTATGCGGTGGTATGCGCCGGTATCTGCTTTTTCGCTTTTATGGGGCCGGATGTGTACAGCGGAAAGGTGAGCCTGCTGCAATACACCAAAATGTCCAATATTTTCTCTGCGGCGCTGGTGGCGGTGGGGAGCACCGCGCTGTTTTTCTGCCTGTACCGATGGATCAACCGCCGACATCTGCGGGAGCGCATCGGCAGCTTTGAGCGTAGCCTGCAGGGGATTGTGCCGCTGACTCTCTGTGTGCTGACGGCGGCGGGGCTGTCGCTGTGCATCCGCCGCATCCCCGGCGTGTATAATTTCAGCGATCTGATAGCCCGGCTCATCGAACTGCCCTTTGAATCCATGGGGGCGTCCTTTTTCAGCGGTGTGCTGGCGATGCTGTGCATTTCGGTGCTGTGGCTGCTGGGGATCCATGGCTCCAATGTGTTTGACAGCCTCCTGACGAATGCGAGCGGCCCCTTCGCCGTGGCCGCCGGACATATCGTGACCAAGCCGTTTATTGATACATATGTGTGGATGGGCGGCTGCGGCACGTCCCTGTGCCTGCTGTTGGCGCTGGTGCTGTTCGGCAGGAGCCGCCGCAACCGGCGGCTCAGCCGGTTGTCGGCGCTGCCGGTGCTGTTCAATATCAATGAGACCCTCATCTACGGTCTGCCGATCGTGCTGAATCCTCTGTATGCCGTTCCGTTTGTGGCGACCCCGCTGGTGTCCTATGGGGTGGCGTATGCCGCCACGGCGCTGGAGCTGGTGCCGACGATCGTCCGCACCGACGTGCAGTGGACGACCCCGCCTATTCTCAGCGGATATCTGGCTACCGGCTCGGCGGCGGGCAGTCTGCTGCAGCTGGTGCTGCTGGCGCTGGGAGTGGCCATATACGCCCCCTTTGTGCGTCTGGCGGAGCGGGCGGAACGGGAAAGAACCACCCGCAATATCCGCTGGCTGACGAAGATCTGCCGGGACTGTGAGGAGCAGAACCGGGGCTTTGACCGGACGCAGGAAACGCTGGAGATGCACATACTGGAGGATTCCATTGCGTCCCGGCTGGATCAGACCATCCGGCGGGGGGAGCTGACGCTGTATTATCAGCCCCAGATGAAAGAGGAACGCATCGTGGCGGCGGAGGCGCTGCTGCGGTTCCGCATGGATGCGTCGGCGGAGAATGACTGGGTATATCCGCCGCTGGTGGTGGCGATCGCCACCCGATACGGGCTGTTCGACCGCATGAGCCGGGCAGTGGTGCAGCGGGCGCTGGCCGATCTGAGCGAGATGCAACGCATATGCGGCCGGTCGCAGCTGCATATGGCGGTCAATCTGCGGCTGGATCTGCTGCTCCGGCCGGAATTCCGCCAGTGGCTGGTGGAGACGGTGGAGCAGGCGCCGATCACGCCTCATACCTTCGGGGTGGAGATCACCGAGGATGCCCATCTGACCGACGGCGACAGCTGCTCGGAGCTGTTCGCTCAGCTGAAGCAGGCGGGGATCGACGTGCTGATGGACGATTTTTCCATGGGGCATACCTCGGTCACGATCTTGCAGAAGAATTATTTTGACTATGTGAAGATCGACGGCGGTCTGATCCGTCAGCTGGATAACGAGCGCTGCCGCAGCATTGTGTCCTCCATCGTGCAGCTGGGGAAACAGCTGCATTTCTCGGTGCTGGCGGAGTTCGTGGAGACGGAGGCCCAGCGGGACACTCTGCTGGAGATGGGCTGCAACGCGTTTCAGGGATATCTGTATTATAAAGCGATGCCGCCGGAGGAGCTGCGCGCGGTGCTGCTGCGGGAGAATGAGTCGCACCCGGCCCCGGCTGATCGGCAGGAGCCGGTAGCGGACACGGAATGTCGGACAGCCCCCGACGGAAAATAGAATAGCAGACAAAGCCCCCTCTCTTTCACGCTGTTGCAGCAAACTGCTGCGGCAAGCCGTAGGAGAGGGGGTTTGCTGTCCGGTGGGGTAGTCGGTCCGGGCAATTTAGGCGGTTAGTGCGGGAAAACCGGGCAATTTGGCCGGCCGCAGTCGGCTCGGTAATCCGGTCAGTCCCGGCCAGCCGTAGTCAGCGCGGTGATTCGGCCGGTTGCGGCCAGTCCCGGCCGATCGCAGTCAGTCTGAGCCGTTCTGGCTGTCCGGGCCGTCCGGGTGCGGGTCAAACAGGCGGAGACATTCATCCACAATGGATTCGACAATATGCAGCTGCGCGGGGGAGAGCCGTCGCAGCTTGTCGGACAGCAGCAGCCGGTCGGCATCCACCGTCGTGCCGTTCAGCAGATAGTCGCTGCTGACCTCCAGCGCAGCCGCCATTTTATGCAGATTTTCGGGGCGCATCCCCCGCTTGCCGCTTTCGGCATAGGAGACAAACTGCGTGGTCACATCGGCCTTTTCCGCCAGCTGTTCCTGGGTCAAACCCATCTGCTTGCGCCGCTGAAGGATTCGCCGCCCGACCTCCTGTAAATTGAGCTCATTATCCATCGGTCTCACCTCTTGTTAAATTGTATCCACAAGAGGCGCAGAAATTAAGCGTGTATTGTTGACAAAAATCAACAATAGAATATAATATAGGAGCGGATACACGCTCGTTTCCTGCCTGACCGGGGATCGGCAGGCAGGAAACGGCCGGGACATGGGAGAACCGCCCGCCGCATATGGCGGAGACCGCCCCCGGCTGGGGGACGGGTCGAAATTGTGCCGGGCGGGTCCTGCGGGGTACAATCCCCCCGGCAAAGACGGCGGCGGAAAGCGTACTACCTTATCGGCGGCCGACAGCGGCCGGATACGAAAAAACGCCCCCGGCGGCAGCGGGGACGGCGGTTCTGTTCGGTGGGTGCGTGTGGGGCGCGTGTGGGGAAGTACGCGCGTATCCTCGCAAAGACCGATGGTAAAAAATGCGCGCAACGGGAGAAAAAACCAAAAATCAAAAGCGGAAAGACGGAAACTCGGTAATGACGAAAAGGGGTGTCCGCTAAAAACGGTAAAACGGTAAACCTAAAAGGCAAAAGAACCGCCGGGACCCCGGTGTGCGGTCGGGATCCCGGCGAGGAACTATTTCATATAGCGGGCAATGGCGGTCAGATGCTCCAGCTTGTCCCGATTCAGCGGTCGGGCGGCGGTTATGAGGTTTTGCAGCCAGACCGGTTCTTCCACATCGTCGGCGAAAAAATCCTGCGGGGAGATATGCAGATACTCGCAGATGTAGAAAAATCCGGTCATGGAGGGAAAACAAACGCCGTTTTCAATACTACGAATGTAGCCGGGGCTTTGCCCCATGGACAGGCTCATGTCTCGGGCGGATACGCCGCGAGCCTGCCGCAGTTTTGCCAGCCGTAGTGCAAAATCTTCTCTGGTCATATCGTTTCACCGCCATTTGCTTTTTGTTGTCGAGAGGACGGCTATTTTTCGGCTTTTCGCCCGGCCATATCCCGCATGATGGCGGTCAGGTGGGATAGCTGCTCCCGATTCAGGCGTTTGGCGGCGTTCATGACCTCTTGCAGCCAGACCGGTTCTTCCACGTCCTCGGCGAAGAATTCCTGCGGGGTAATGTGCAGATAGTCGCAGATATAGAAAAATCCAGTCAGTGAGGGCGCGGACTTGCCGCTTTCTATATTGTAAATATATCCGGGGCATTGTCCCATGGATAAACTCATATCCCGTGCAGAAACACCACGGGATTGACGTAGTTTTGCCAGTCGAAGTGCAAAATCTTCTTTTGTCATCATAAGACATATCCACCGCCTTTTATCTGATTGTAGTTGATATGTCTATGTGCGATATTTATTGACAGTTGTTATTTTAACTTGTATAATATGTAACAGCGGATATTATGCGGATTGGTGATGGTTGACAGATGATATGCAACGCCGAAAAAGCGTGTTGCTTTATCGGGCATCGGACAATTGAGGGGGAAACGGCTCTGTGGCAACGGATTCGTTGTGCGGTCGAGCGGCTGATCCGGCAGGATGTGGAAGAATTCATTTTCGGCGACCGCTCCGAATTCAACGACCTGTGCAATGAGGTGGTGACGGAGCTGCAGCAGGAGTATCCCAAGATCCGCCGGATCCAGTTCCGCGTGGCGCATCCGGTGCCGGAGACGTATCCCATGCGATTTACGCAAGGGGGATATGACGAGAGCGCGTTCCCCGGGGGTATCCATCGGGCGGGCCGGGCGGCGTATATGGAGCGCAATGAGGCAATGATACGCGCCAGTCAGTATTGTATTTTCTATTATAATCCTTTATATACACCGAAACCGTATCGCCGTCCCCGGCACACGGCGGGTAAGGCGCCGTCCCCCAGCGGCACCCGCCTTGCATACCAGTATGCACAGGAACAGAAAAAGGTATGCATCAATCTGTATACACCGCCCGGCAGGGGATAGCCGACGGCCGTCGTCCCCTTTTTTCGCACAAAGCCGCCCGGGGCATCGTGCCCGGGGCGGCCGGTGGAAACAAAAAGGCAAAATGCGCAAGAGGGGAAGGGGGGCGAACAGGGTAAAAACCCGGCAAATCTCAAAAATATGTCGAATTTGTAAAATTGGGGGTTGACAAACGCCCCACAGGCGCGTATAATGCGCTTTAGAAAAAAGGTTCTTCTTTAAGAGCGGTACCGTGATGCCGACAAGAGACTGAATAGAGACAGCGGGTGCAGTGCGCCCGGGTCTGTGTTGTGTTGCGATCTTGTCGAGTGGGTACGACAGGATCTTTTTTTATGCCACCGAGACCGGAAAGGGGAGACACGCTATGGAAGAGACCCGCACCCTACTGATGGATGAGGATACGGTGCGCCGCACGGTGATGCGGATGTCCCACGAGATCGTGGAGAAAAACCGGGGCGTGGACGATCTGGTGCTGGTGGGGATCCGCCGCCGGGGCGCGCCGCTGGCCCAGATGATCGGGGCGAACATCGCCCGTATCGAGGGCGTGGAGGTCCCCTGCGGGATGCTGGACATCAACTTCTACCGGGACGACCTGACGAAAGCCTCCGACGCCCCGGTGCTGAAGAAAGCCGAGATGCCCTTTTCGGTGGTGGACAAGCGGGTGGTGCTGGTGGACGATGTGCTGTTCACCGGGCGCACCGTGCGGGCGGCCATCGAAGCCATTTTCGCCCTGGGCAGACCCCGCTGCATCCGGCTGGCGATTCTGGTGGACCGGGGGCACCGGGAGCTGCCCATTCGGGCGGACTATGTAGGCAAAAACATCCCCACCTCCCTGCGGGAGACGGTGGCGGTGCAGCTCCCCGAATTCGACGGCGTGACCCGGGTGGAGCTGGTGCGCCGGGGCGATTGATGCGGCTCATCCCCCGTCAAGGGGTTTGACATATAAAACTATAACGCAGGAGGAACGATCATGAAACTGAACTATGACATCCAAGACCGGCCGAAATTCGGCCAGCTGCTGGTGTTCGCTTTCCAGCAGCTGCTGGCGATCCTGGCGGCGACCATCGCCGTGCCCGCCATCGTGGGCAACGGTATGCAGCAGTCCGCCGCCCTGTTCGGCGCCGGTGTGGGCACCATCGTGTATCTGCTGTTCACCAAATTCCGCAGCCCCGTGTTCCTGGGCAGCTCTTTCGCGTTCATCGGCTCCATGCTGGCGGCTTTCGCCGGGGCGGTGTCGGTGCAGGCGGGCTATATGGGCCTGCTGCTGGGCGCTGTTTTCGCCGGTCTGGTGTATGTGGTGATCGCCCTGGTGGTTAAGGTGGCCGGCGTGGGCTGGATCAACAAGCTGATGCCCGCCGTCGTCATCGGACCCACCGTGTCCATCATCGGTCTGTCGCTGGCGGGCAACGCCGTGGGCGACCTGACGCTGGGCAAGGTGCTGGACGCCGAGGGCAACTCCGTCGCCAATCCCTACATCTGCCTCATCTGCGGTCTGGTGACCCTGTTCACCGTTATGCTCTGCTCCGCTTACGGTAAGAAAATGACCAAGCTGATCCCCTTCATCCTGGGCATCCTCGCCGGCTACGCGGTGGCGGCGATCTTCACCGTCATCGGCAATGTGACCGACAACCCCGCCCTGCAGGTCATCAACTTCAGCGTGTTCGAGGGGCTCAAGTTCTTCGAGGTGCCGGACTTCACCTTCCTGGAGGCCTTCAAGGGCGCGAAGGAGATCAACGGGCAGTACATCGCCACGGTCGCGGTCGCCTATGTGCCGGTGGCATTCGTGGTGTTCGCTGAGCACATCGCCGACCACAAGAACCTCAGCTCCGTCATCGGCAAGGATCTGCTGGAGGAGCCCGGCCTGCACCGCACCCTGCTGGGCGACGGCGTCGGCTCCATCGCGGGCGCGTTCTTCGGCGGCTGCCCCAACACCACCTACGGTGAGTCGGTGGGCTGCGTGGCCATCACCGGCAACGCCTCGGTGGTCACCATCCTGGCGACCGCCATCCTCGCCATCGTGATCTCCTTCTTCGGACCCTTCGTGACCTTCCTGGCGACCATCCCCAACTGCGTGATGGGCGGCGTGTGCGTGACCCTCTACGGGTTCATCGCGGTCTCCGGTCTGAAGATGATCCAGGATGTGGACCTGGGCCAGAACAAGAACCTGTTTGTGGTCGCCACCATCCTCATCACCGGTATCGGCGGTCTGACCGTCTCCTTCGGAAAGGTGACCCTCACCGCTGTGGCCTGCGCCCTGATCCTGGGCATCGTGGCAAACCTCCTGCTGAAAAATGCCAAAGAGGACACCGAGTCGGCGGAATAAGCCGATCGGCGCTCCGAAACCCTGTGGCTCTGTGGACCCCGCGACGGTTGCAAGACCGCCGCGGGGTCTTGTGCGTTCCGGGGACGCTGCCTGCGGCGGCGGGGGAGAGGGATACCAAAAAATCGGGCAAAAATGTTTCACGTGAAACATTTTCGCCCACTGCATTTCCGAAAAATGTAGGTTTGTCAAACATATTGTACAGCGAACTCATTTGGAGAGAGCCAATGGAGAGGCCTCATGGGCAAGTTATTCGAACGGCGAAGATGGACGGTGAGCTGCTTTGCAAAGTCGTCCAGAGAATAAAACGAATGACAGGAATAGAAACGTTTTTGATCCTCACGGTGGCTGCGCTCGACCTTGCCGTTGTGCCGGGGCGTGTAAGGACGGATCAGCTTGTGCCGGATCCCCAGTTCTGCGGCAGTCCGTTCAAATCGCGTCTGTTTGTCCCGCTTACTGTTTGAGAACCGGTTGGTGAACTCGAAACCGTTGTCCGTTTGGACGCATTCCACGCGGATCCCGTGGCGCGCATACCACTCTGCCAGTTTGCGCAAAAAATCTGCTGAGGAGTAGGTAGACTGCTCCGGATAGGCAGCCAGAAAACGCAGCCGGGTGAACTCGTCGATGGCAGTGTACTGGAACAGCCGCAGTTCCGGATCGGCGATGCACTTCCTCGGGACGACCTTCACGTCTACCTGTATCCGCTCTCCGGGACGTGTCATTTGCTCATAAGGCTTTGGCGTGTATGCCTTTTGAGGCTTTTCCTGCGGGAACAGTCCCATTTTGCGCATCACCCGGAACAAGCTTTCCGGGCAGCGGGTATACCCGCGCTTTTTCAGCCGATGCCATAACTCGATCATCCCGAGATCCGGGTTTCGGCGGCGCATATCCCAGATGAGCTTCAGTTCCTCCTCGGTATGCTGATTTGGATGGCTGTGAGGGCGTCTGGACTGGCAGACGAGGGAGGCCGCCGTCCCGTCCCAGCGCTGTTTCCAGAAGTAGATGTAGGAGCGGCTTTTGTTGTATTTGCGGCTTGCACGGCTGACACCGTACTTTTCGGCATACTTCATTAACGATTGACGGTAGGCCATGTCTTGTGTTATACTGTTGCTCATGAGAGATATGGCTCCTTTCGCTAGTTTTGTGTAGCAACTTAACTTTAGCACATGAGGCCATATCTCTCAACCTTTTTATTTCACTGTCCAAGATGTATTGTACACCTACAGTCTGCGCGCTCATTCAGGAAAAAACTTCTTGACTTAATGCCGAAAGAGTGATAGAATAGACAGGCTCGTGAGAATCTACGGGCTATCCTTGCCTTGTCCGGAGAGACAAGGCCATTAGACCATAAGGAGGTGCAATCTATGCCCACAGTAAAAGCATCCTATGAGGCGCTGTTCGTTTTCTCTCTGAAGAACGGGGAGGAGGCTGTCGCCGAACTCAAGGAGAAGTTTCGTGCACTGATCGAGCAGAATGCGGAGATCGGTGAGGTCGATGATTGGGGCAAGCGCAAGCTGGCCTATCTGATCAACGACGAGGCGGAAGGCTACTATGTGCTGTACAATTTTGTCAGCGGTCCGGCCTTCCCGGCAGAGCTGGAGCGTGTCAGCGGTATCACCGACGGCGTGCTGCGCTCGATGGCTGTTCGTAAGAACGAGAACTAAGGAGGGAGCCTGCATGAATTCCATCTGTCTGATGGGTCGCCTGACCGGCGAGCCGGAGCTGAAAACGACCCAGAGCGGAATTTCCGTCACCAGTTTCAGTGTGGCGGTGGATCGTGCCTATCGCTCCAAGGATCAGGAGCGGCAGACCGATTTTATTAACTGCGTGGCCTGGCGGCAGACGGCTGAGTTTATCACCCGTTTTTTCCACAAGGGCAACCGCATCGCTCTGCAAGGCTCTCTGCAATCCCGCAACTACACCGCGAATGACGGCAGCAAACGCACCGCCTATGAGGTTGTAGTGGACAACGCTTTCTTCTGCGAGTCCAAGGGCGGCCAGTCCGCCGGGGCTCCGAGCTACGATTCCCAGATTCCGCAGCCCAGCGAGGCGAAGCCTGCATTCTCCACCGCCAATACCGGCGATTTTGAGGAGATTCTCAGCGATGAGGAGCTGCCGTTCTGATTGGGAACCGCTGATTTTTGAGTAAAGGAGGCCTTTTTCATGGCTGAAAGAACCGAAAGACCCGAGCGCCCCATGCGCGGCCGGAAGGGTCATCGCAAGGTGTGCCAGTTCTGCGTCGATAAGATCGACTACATCGACTACAAGGATGTGGCCCGTCTGCGCCGGTATATGTCCGAACGGGCGAAGATCCTGCCCCGGCGTGTGACCGGCACCTGCGCCCAGCATCAGAGAGAGCTGACGACGGCGATCAAGCGCGCCCGTCAGGTTGCCCTGGTGCCCTTCGTCACCGACTGAGTACGGTGCGATTATCCGCAACCGAACCGCCCCGATGCCTGCTGCGTCGGGGCGGTTTTTCGCGTATTCCCCGCCCTGTGGGCGGCGGACACAGAGATTTTTTGGAGAAATACGGAAAAACCGTTGCGTATTTCTGAGTTTGTGGTATAATGGAACGGTAATGGAGCGGCGTATGGTATCGGCGCCGCCGGAGCATACTGTTTGGGGCGGTGCGCCGCCTTGCATAACGCAAAGGAGGAACTGTATCTATGGATGCAAAAGAATTCAAAACGGCCGAGGGGAGCTGCATCATTTCCGAAGAAGTGATCGCTTCCATTGCGTCCACCGCTGCTGCAGAAGTGGCTGGTGTAGCGGGTATGGCCAGCCGTCCCGCCGATCTGCGGGGGATCATCGCCCCCTCCTCCGCCTCCAAATCCATCCGGGTCGTGAACAACGAAAATGAGACGGTGCTGGATGTGTATTTGAACCTGAAGCAGGGCGCCCGGATCCAGGAGACGGCTGCGCAGGTGCAGCACGATGTGAAGGTGGCGGTGCAGGCCATGACCGGTAAGCCGGTCACGCGGGTCAATGTCCATGTGGTGGGCATGACGCTGGAAGAAAAGAGCGTATAATATCGACAGAGCGGCTCTCCGCAGCGGTGGAGGGCCTTTCTGCTCTGTTGCGGTGCATAAATATACGAAGAATGTAACTTGAAAACAGGAGTGTGTATCCATGACAAGACGGGAATCACGGGAACAGGCATTTGCCCTGATGTTTGAAAAATCCTTTCGGGACAAGCCGGTGGACGAGCTGGCGGCGGAAGCGGCGGAGGCGCGTGACGTAGGCACTTCCGGGTTTTCTATGACGCTGGCCCGGGGGACGGAGGCTCACGTGGAGGAGATCGACGAGCGCATCGCGGCCTGTTCTCATAAGTGGAACAAGGAGCGCATCTCTCGGGTGGCGCTGGCGGTCATGCGGGTGTCGGTGTACGAGATGCTGTATGAGCGGGATATTCCCGCCAGCGTGTCCATCAATGAGGCGGTGGAGCTGGCGAAGAAATACGGCGGCGAGGACGACTCCTCCTTTGTCAACGGGATTTTGGGCACCATTGCCCGCAGTCTCCCGCCGGAGAGCGACGCTCGATGAGTCGGTTTCTGGGGCTGGATACCAGTAACTACACCACCTCGGCAGCGGTGTGGGAGGATGGCTGTATCCGGCAGGAAAAGCAGCTGCTGCCGGTGAGGCCCGGCGAGATGGGGCTGCGCCAGAGCGATGCGGTGTTCCATCACACCCGGCAGCTGCCGGAGGTGCTGGAGCGGCTGCTGGCGGGATCCCCCGGCGGCTTTCGGGCAGTGGCGGCGTCGGATCGTCCTCAGCAAAAGGACGGCTCCTATATGCCCTGCTTTCTGGTAGGGTGGGGCGCTGCCCGACAGCTGGCGGCGGTGCTGGATGTGCCCCTGTATCGTTTCACCCACCAGCAGGGGCACGTAGCGGCGGCGTTGTACGGCGCCGATGCGCTGGAGCTGCTGGATCGGCCTTTTCTGGCATTCCACGTCTCCGGCGGCACCACCGATGCGCTGCTGGTGGAGCCGGACGCGGAGGAAATTCTTCGCTGCCGGGTGGTGGGACATTCACTGGATCTGAAAGCGGGCCAGCTCATCGACCGGGTGGGCGGTATGCTGGGGCTGCCGTTTCCCGCCGGGCCGGCGCTGGAGCGGCTGGCGGTGTCTGCGGCGGAGGAAAAATCGGGGAAACTGCCCCGTCCCTGCCTGCGGGGCTGCGACTGTCACCTGTCCGGGGTGGAGAATCAGTGTCGCGACCGATTGGAACGGGGGGAACCCCCGGCACAGGTCGCCCGGTTTTGTCTGGATAGCGTAGAGGCGGCCGTGACGGGGATGACCGAGGCGCTGCTCGGAGCGTATGGACCGCTCCCGCTGGTGTATGCCGGGGGCGTGATGTCCAACGCCCGGCTGCGGGAGCGGCTGACCGCCCGGTTCGGCGGACGGTTTGCACCGCCGGCGTTTTCGGCGGATAACGGGGCGGGCATCGCCTGCCTGTGTCATATAGCGGAGGAACGGTCATGCAGGTCATATCGGTAGGACAACTGAATCGCTACGTGAAAGGGCTGCTGGAGGGGGACGCCCGTCTGGCGGCGGTGTATATCGGCGGTGAAATCTCCAATTTCACCAATCACTATAAATCCGGGCATCTGTATATGTCCCTCAAGGATGAAACGGCAGCGGTCAAGGCGGTCATGTTCCGGGGCAACGCCTCCAAGCTGGCCTTCAAGCCGGAGGACGGCATGAAGGTGATCGTTAAGGCGCGGGTGTCCCTGTATGAGCGGGACGGCGCGTTTCAAATCTATATCGAGGAGATGCAGCCGGACGGCGTGGGGGCGTTGCAGATCGCCTTTGAGCAGCTGAAAAAGAAACTGGCGGCGGAGGGTCTGTTCGATGAGAGCCGCAAGCGCCCCATTCCCGGATGCCCCCGGCGGGTGGGGGTTGTCACTTCTCCCACCGGTGCGGCGGTGCGGGACATCTTCAATGTGCTGGGGCGGCGGTTCCCCATGGCGCAGGTGGTGTTCTGCCCGGTGCTGGTGCAGGGCGAGGGCGCGGCGGCGTCCATCGTCAAGGCGATCGAACGCTTCAATGCCGCCCATGCCGCCGATGTGCTGATCGTCGGTCGGGGCGGCGGCTCTATGGAGGACCTGTGGGCATTCAATGAGGAACCGGTGGCGCGGGCGGTAGCTGCGTCCGCGATCCCGGTCATATCGGCGGTGGGACACGAGACGGATTTCACCATCTGTGATTTTGTGGCGGATCTGCGGGCGCCCACTCCCTCGGCGGCGGCGGAGCTGGCGGTGCCGGATGCGGCGCGGCTGGCGGCGCTGCTTGTCACCTACCGTACCCGGCTGGGAACTGCCTGCCGTACCAAATGGCAGGTGTCGGCGAAAGCGCTGGAGGCGCTGCGCTCCCGGCGCTGTCTGGCGGCGCCGCAGTATTATACCGAGGAGCAGACCATGCGGCTGGATCATCTGACCCATCGCTTTTCTGCGGCGGCAAAGCAGCAGCTGGCGGCAGCGGATCGGCGGTTGGCCGCGACTGCCGCCAAACTGGATGCCCTCAGCCCGCTTAAGGTGCTGGGACGGGGCTATTCCATCGGCTACGGAGCCGACGGCCGGGTGTTGGACAGTGTGCGGCAGACTCGGGTGGGCGACCCGGTGCAGTGGAAATTGACCGACGGCACATTGGAATGTACCGTGACGAAGATACAGGAGGTTCAGTGATATGGCGACGGAATGGACATTTGAAAAGGCGATGGCGCGGCTGGAGCAGATCGTGGCGGCGCTGGAGGGCGGCAAGGCCAGTCTGGACGATTCCCTCAAGCTGTTTGAGGAGGGGACGAAGCTGACGGCCTATTGCAGCCGCTTATTGAAAGAGGCGGAGCAAAAGATCGTCAAGCTCACCGATGTAGAGAATGGCGACGGCGCCCCGGCGCTGTCGGATCGGCAGGGCGAGGACATGGGTGAAGAACTGTCGGACTGAGGTCGGACTGAGCGGAGGTGTCGAAGATGGGAGAACTCTATACCGATCGGATGCGGCAGCAGCTGGCGCAGTTTGAAAAGGCGCTGCCTGCTTATATGCCCCGGACAGGGAAGCTGCAAACCACCGTGGCCGAGGCCATGGCTTACGCCTGCAAGGACGGCGGCAAGCGGCTGCGTCCCATGCTGGTGCTGGAATTCTGCCGCCTGTGCGGGGGTGACCCGGCGCAGGCCATGCCTTTTGCGGCGGCGATCGAGATGATTCACTGCTATTCGCTGGTGCACGATGACCTGCCCTGTATGGATAACAGTCTCATGCGCCGGGGACGTCCCTCCACCCATGCGGTGTATGGAGAAACGATGGCGCTGCTGGCGGGGGACGGTCTGCTGACGTTGGCTTTTGAAACTATGCTGCGGCCGGAGAACCGGGCCGACATTCCCCCGGAGCGGGCGCTGGGCGCGGCATCGGCGCTGGCGGATGCCGCCGGTATCGACGGCATGGTGGGCGGTCAAGTCATTGACCTGCAGAGCGAGGGGAAATCCATCGACCTGCCCACGCTGGAGGCGCTGCAGGAGGGGAAAACGGCGGCGTTGCTGATTGCCGCCTGCGTGATGGGCGTGCGGCTGGCGGGGGCGACTCCGACACAGGATACGGCCGCCCGTCAGTTCGGCGAGAATCTGGGGCTGGCGTTCCAGATTGTGGACGATATTCTGGATGTGACCGCCACGGCCCGGGAGCTGGGCAAGCCGGTGGGCAGCGACGCCGACAACGGCAAGGTGACGTATGTGTCCCTGCTGGGGTTGGAAAAAGCGCGGGAGCTGGCGGCTCGGCGTACGGACGCGGCCCTGACGGCGCTGGATGCGCTGGACGGCGAAACGGGCGCTCTGCGCCAGCTGGCGCAGGCGCTGCTGACACGGCATCATTGATGAAGCGCGGGGCGCGGACAAAGGGAAAGTTCCCTTTATCCGGGCGTTTTGCGGTTTCCGCTGTCGGGATGAGGGTGTACGGACCGAAGCAGAACGCGGTTCGTGCAGCGGACCGCCCCATTTTCGCGGGAAAGGAACGGGAATAGCTATGGTGGAGCTGGAAAAGATCCAATCCCCGGACGATGTGAAAAAACTGGATAAGCGGGAGCTGCCGGAGCTGTGTACCCAGCTGCGGCAGAAGATGATCGAGACCGTGGCGCAGAATGGGGGACACCTGTCCTCCAATTTGGGCGCGGTGGAGCTGACGGTGGCGCTGCATCGGGTGTTTTCCACCCCCCACGATGTGATCGTGTGGGATGTGGGGCATCAGTGCTATGCCCATAAGCTGCTGACCGGCCGGTATGACCGATTTGATACCCTGCGGAAAAAGGACGGTGTGGCGGGATTTCCCCGCCCGGCGGAGAGCGAGCACGATTCCTTTATTGTGGGGCACAGCAGCACCTCCATTTCGGTGGCGAACGGCATCGCCAAGGCCAAGGAGCTGACCGGTGACGACGGATATACCGTGGCGGTGATCGGCGACGGCGCGCTGACCGGCGGTTTGGCCTATGAGGGACTGAGCAATGCCGGGCGCAGCGACGACCGGCTGCTGGTGATCCTCAACGACAACAAAATGTCTATCAGCCAGAATGTGGGCTTTGTGGCACGGTATCTGGCGCATCTGCGCACCCGGGTGCGGTATGTGCATTGGAAACAACGGTGGACGAATTTTCTGTCCCATGTGCCGCTGATCGGTCGGCCGCTGAACCGTCTGCTCCATGAGTGGAAAAAGCGGCTCAAGCGTTCGGTGTTCGCCTCCACCTCGTTCTTTGAGAACATGGGCTTTTATTATATGGGGCCGGTGGATGGACACAATCTGGAGGATCTGACCCAGGCGATGACCGCGGCTAAGAGCATTGACCGGCCGGTGCTGCTGCACGTGGCCACCGTCAAGGGCAAGGGCTATCTGTTTGCGGAGAAAACGCCGGATGTGTATCACGGGATTGGCGGCTTTAATCAAAAGACGGGGGAAGCCGTACCCGGTAAGCCGAATTTTTCGGCGGTGTTCGGGGAGGAGCTGTGTCGGCTGGCGGCGGAGGATGACCGCATCGTGGCCCTGACGGCCGCTATGAAAAAGGGCACCTGCCTGGATGGGTTCGCCCAGCAGTATCCCACCCGCTTCTTTGATGTGGGCATTGCGGAGGAGCACGCCGTGACCTTTGCCTCCGGCATGGCCGACGGCGGACTGCTGCCGGTGTTTGCGGTGTATTCCACCTTTTTGCAGCGCAGCTACGATCAGCTGATCAACGATACGGCGCTGATGCACACCCATATCGTGCTGGCCGTTGACCGGGCGGGTATCGTGCCGGACGATGGCGAGACCCATCAGGGAATATTTGATGTAGCCATGCTGGCGACGATCCCCGGCGTGACGGTGTATGCGCCCGCCAGCTTCCGAGAGCTGCGGCTGCACCTGCGGCAGGCGCTGTACGATACGGACGGCATTGCCGCCGTGCGGTATCCCAAGGGCGGCGAGCATCCGCTGCTGGAAGGGTATGAGCCCGGCTATGAGCCGTTTGAACATATTGACGGGCGCACCAGAGAGATGCTGGTGATCACCTATGGGCGCACCTACGGAGAGGTGCTGGCGGCTGTGCGGCAGCGCAGCCAGAACGGTTGCCGCACTTCGGTGCTGAAGCTCAACCGAATCCTGCCGCCGGTGGAAGAGACGGTGAAGCTGGCAGCGGCCTATCGCTGCGTGCTGTTCGTGGAAGAGGGCATGACCCAGGGCGGCATCGGCGAGATGTTTGGTTGTCGGCTGGCGCAGCGCGGCTTTACCGGACGGTACGCCATCCGGGGAATTACGGAAAACCCCGGTGTGTGCACCACCGCCGAGGGATTGCACGCGGCTGGGCTGGATGCCGCAGGTATTGCCGCGTTTATACGGGAATATGAGCGGCCGGAGCAGGCGGCCGACCCATCGGAGGAGTCCCATGAAGGATGACGTGCGGTTGGATGTATGGCTGGTGCAGCACGGTCTCGCCGGCGGCCGGGATAAAGCCAAAGAGCTGCTCGCCTCCGGTCAGGTGACGGTCAACGGCCGCCCGGTGCGTAAGCCGTCCTTTGGAATTGCACCGGATGACCGGGTGGTGTGCGCCGCCCCGGCGGAGAAATATGTAGGCCGCGGCGGCTATAAGCTGGAAAAGCTGCTGGAGGGGCAGGATCTTACCGGGCAGGTGTTCATGGATGTGGGCGCTTCCACCGGCGGATTCACCGATTGCCTGCTCCAGCATGGGGCAGCGCGTGTATATGCCGTGGATGTGGGACGGGATCAGCTGCATCCTTCCCTGCGGGCAGATCGCCGCGTGACCGTGCTGGAGGAGACCGACGCCCGCAGTGAGCGGCTGGCGGCGGCGGTGGAGGACGGCTCGCTGGACGGGATTGTGACGGATGTGTCCTTTGTCTCGCTGACGCGGGTGCTGCCGCCGGTGCTGCGGTATCTTCGACCGGATGGATTTCTGATCTGTTTGATCAAACCCCAGTTTGAGGCGGGCCGCGGTGATATCGGCAAACGGGGTGTTGTGCGGGATCCGGCGGTGCACCGCCGGGTGCTGACCGAGCTGCTGACATTCTTCTCGGAGATGGGATGGACGGCGGAACAGCTGACTTTTTCTCCCATCACCGGCGGCGAGGGCAATATCGAATACCTGGTACGGCTGCGGCGGTCGGATGGTGTCTCTGCCGCGGCGTGGGACGTGTCCCCATTGGTGGCGCAGGCGTTTGCCGCGCTGGGACGGTGAAAGGCGACAAACAATGGATACCGAGGTGAAACTCATGCAGATCACAGTCATTCCCAACGGCAAGACCCCCGATGCGGCGGTGCTGGCGGCGGCTGTCTGCCAGCGGTTGCGGCAGATGGGGGCGTCGGTGCAGATGGAGCGGCAGGAGGACGGACTGCCTTCGGCCGCCCGTATTGCCGGGGCGCTGGCGGACAGCGACCTGGCGGTGGCCATCGGCGGTGACGGCACCATTATGCACGTGGCCAAGGCGGCGGCATTGGCCGACCGCCCGGTGCTGGGCATCAATGGCGGCCATCTGGGCTTTCTGGCGGGGCTGGAACGGGACGGCTTGGATGCGCTGCCCCGGCTGCTGACCGGCGAATATACCACCGAGCAGCGGCTGCTGCTGGAGATCACGGTGGAGCGGGGCGTGCGGCGGCAGGTCTATTATGCTATGAATGAGGCGGTGATCTCCCGCGGCGCACTGTCCCGGCTGGTGGATGTGACCGTCACGGACGGCCGGCGGGATGTGCTGTCCTGTCGGGGCGATGGGGTGATCCTGGCCACCCCCACCGGCTCCACGGCCTATTCGCTGTCTGCCGGAGGACCGGTGGTGGATCCGGCGGTGGAATGCCTATTGCTGACGCCGGTATGCCCGCATACGGTGGCGCCGCACTCCCAGATTCTGCCGGCCGATGCCCGGCTAACGGTGCAGGTGGCATCCGAAGAAGCCTTCGTCACCGTGGACGGGGAGGAGAACGCCGCTTTTTCTCCGGAGGATCGGATCGAGATACGGCGGGCGGAGCGCCCGGCCCGGCTCATCCGTCTGACGGATGTGACCTTTTATCAGGAGCTGCAAAAGAAAATCATGGGTAGGGGGATCGTATGAAAACCAGACGACACGCGAAAATCTTGGAGATCATCAATGCGCATCACGTAGAGACGCAGGAGGAATTGCAGGAGTATCTGCGGCAGGCCGGCTATACCGTGACCCAGGCCACCGTTTCCCGGGATATTAAGGAGCTGCGGCTCATCAAAATCCCGGACGATCGGGGCGGGTATCATTACGGCGTGGCCCGCAGCGGCAGCGAGCCGATTTCCGCCCGGTTTCATTCCATCTTCTCCGATTCCGTGGTGCAGGTGCAGTATGCTCAGAATATCGTGGTGGTGCACTGCCTTACCGGTATGGCGCAGGCGGCGTGCGCCGCGATGGATTCCCTGCACTGGAAACAGGTGATCGGCACTCTGGCGGGGGACGACACGTTCATTTGCATCGCCACCAGCGAGCGGGACGCGGAGGAGCTGGTGATCGAGCTGAAAAAACTCATGAGCGGGACGGAAAGGTAAGAAGGCGTATGCTGCAAAGTCTGCATATCGAAAATGTGGCCGTGATCGAAAAGGCGGATATTGACTTCACCGGCGGTATGACCGTGCTGACCGGTGAGACCGGCGCGGGCAAATCCATCGTCATCGACGCCATCAGCGCGCTTCTGGGCGAACGCATCACCCGGGAGGTGGTGCGGCATGGGGCGGAGCAGGCGTTTCTGTCGGCGGTGTTCGGTGCGCTGGACGAGGGCGTGACGGCATTTTTGGCAGAACAGGGATATGCCCCCGAGGAGGACGGCACACTGCTGATTCGCCGCACGGTCACGGCCGACGGCAAGGGCAGCTGCCGCCTGAACGGTCGCCCGGCCACGGTGTCGGTGCTCCGCCAGCTGGGGCGGATGCTGGTGAATATTCACGGCCAGCATGAGAACCAGGTGCTGCTCCAGCCGGAGCGTCATGTGGAGTATCTGGATCGGCTGGGACAGCTCCAGCCGGTGCGGCAGGCCTATGAGCAGGAATATCACCGCTATTGCCGTATCCGCCGGGCCATTAAGGCGGCGACGATGGATGCCCAGGAGCGGCAGCAGAGGCTGGATACGCTGACCCGACAGATCGAAGAGATCGACGGGGCGGCGCTGCGGCCGGGCGAGGAGGAGGAGCTGCTGGCGCGGCGGGAGCTGGCGCGCCATGCGGAAAAGCTGGCGCAGCAGCTGCGGCTGGTGCGGGTGGCTCTGTCCGGAGATGAGAGCGAGGCCGAAATCCCCGGTGCACTGGCACAGCTCACCGATGCGGTGCAGGCGCTGGCCGAAGCGGGCAGCGTGTCCGAAGAACTGAAAAGACTGGCCGAACGGCTGCAAAGCGCCCTCTATGATGTGCAGGCCTGCGCCGAAGAGGCGGCACAGGCGGAGGATTCGCTGAGCTTTGACGAGAACGAGCGGGCGGCGTTGGAGGAGCGGCTGGCGGTGATCCGCCATGTGGTGCGGCAGTACGGCACGGACGAGGCGGATGTGCTGAAAAAGCGGGAGGAACTGCAGCGGCAGTTGGATGCCATTGAGGGCAATACGGCGTTGCTGGCATCGTTGCAGCAGGAATCCGATGCCGCCCGGGACGCCACCATTGCGGCGGCGCAGAAGCTGACGGCCGCCCGCAAACAGGCTGCTGCGCTGTTTGAGAAAAACGTTTGCGACCAACTGGCGTTTCTGGATATGCCCCGGGTGAAGCTGGTGGTGTCCATCGAGCCGACGGCGCTGACGGTCATCGGCGGGGATAAGGTGGAGTTTTTGCTGTCCTCCAACCCCGGCGAACCGCCCAAGTCCATTGCCCGCACCGCCTCCGGCGGCGAGCTGTCCCGCATCATGCTGGCGCTGAAAAGCGTGCTGGCGGAGGTGGACGATGTGGAAACGCTGGTGTTCGACGAGGTGGACAGCGGCATCAGCGGCCGCGCGGCGGCCAAGGTGGGGACGCTGATGCGCCGCATTGCCGGGAGCCGTCAGGTGCTGTGTGTGACCCATCTGGCGCAGATCGCCGCCTGCGGCCACGCTCATCTGCTGGTGCAGAAACAGGTGCAGGATGACCGCACCTTTACGGCGGTGCAGACCCTGGATGAGACCGGGCGGCTGCGGGAGATGGCGCGGATCATCGGCGGGGATGTGACCGATACCACGCTGGAGGCGGCCCGGGAGATGCGGCAAAAAGCCGAAAATGAGGGCTGATCCTCCGGCGGAGAAAAAAGCAGGTTCATTTAATGAAAGACCTTGCATTTTTTCCGTTTTTTCGGTATAATATCCCGCGGAGCGGCGGAGGATGTCCGTCATCCCCGCAGCGTATAAATTGCAGAATACGGTAAAGGATGGTGATTGTATGGATAGCAACCCTGTGCCCCCTCGAAGTCGGCAGAGAAAGAATAACGTATCCGGGGCGATCCGTATCGGTCACCGTCCGCTGACAGACCTATCTGCGGCGGGCTAAATGCGTCTGATGGGTGGCGGCATTTTGCCGCCGCCGGTCGGACTGTGTGTGGTGTGCCGAAACAGACCGCCTGCCGGAACGCAGGAAAGGTCTGTTTTTTATGGCTGAAGAATGGAAAAACCCGTCTGCCGCCGAGGGGGAGACGCCTCAGCGGCAGGATTACAGCGATGCGCTGGTGGAGTTGGTGCGCACCTGTCCGTCTTTGACGGAGCTGCGGGAGGCGTTGGAGTCTTACCACGACAGTGACATCGCCGATGCACTGGAGCGATTGGAGCCGAATGCCCGGAAGCGGCTGTACCGGGCGTTGGGCACCGACCGGATGAGCGACGTGTTTGCTTATCTGGAGGATGTGGGACAGTATATCGAGGAGCTGGATGCCGAGCGCGCTGCCGACGTGATCGAGGGCATGGATGCCGACGATGCGGTGGACGTGCTGGAGGAGTTGGACGACGATAAGCGCGAAACGCTGCTGGGGCTGATGAATGCCGACGCGGCAGAGGATATCCAGCTGATCCACTCCTATGATGAGGATGCGGTGGGCAGCCGCATGACCACCAATTATGTGGCCATCAACCGTCATCTGTCCATCAAAGAAGCCATGCGCTCGCTGGTGCGGCAGGCGGCGGACAACGACAATATCTCTACGCTCTATGCTCTCAATGACGACGGCACCTTCTACGGGGCGATTGATCTGAAGGATCTGATCGTAGCGCGGGAGGGAACGGAGCTGGACGATCTGATCGTCACCTCCTACCCTTTCGTGTATGCGGAGGAATCGGTCGAGGACTGCATTGAGGAACTGAAGGATTATTCCGAGGATTCCATCCCGGTGCTGGACAGCGACAAGCGGCTGCTGGGCGTTATCACGGCGCAGGATATTGTGGAGGTCGTGGACGAGGAGATGGGCGAGGACTACGCCCGTCTCGCCGGTTTAACCGAAGAGGAAGAGGCGGACGAGCCGCTGCTCAAGAGCATCCGCAAGCGCCTGCCCTGGCTGGTCGTGCTGATGTTCCTTGGCTTAGGCGTGTCAGCGGTGGTGGGCGTGTTTGAGTCGGTGGTGCAGAGCCTGACCCTCATCATGTGCTTCCAGTCGCTGATCCTGGATATGGCGGGTAATGTGGGCACCCAGTCGCTGGCGGTGACGATCCGTACGCTGTCTGATGGGGACGATCGCCCGCACCATTCCCTGCGGCTCATCGGCAAGGAGGTGCGCATAGGCGTACTCAACGGACTCCTGCTGGGAGTGCTGTCCTTTGTGCTGGTGGGGCTGTATATCCTGCTGGTGAAGGGGCGGGATCCCATGCTGGCGTTTACCGTCTCCGGCTGTATCGGTATCGCGCTGCTGGTGGCCATGACCATTTCCAGCTTCACCGGTACGGCGATCCCCATTGTGTTCGATAAGCTGCACATTGATCCGGCGGCGGCCTCCGGTCCGCTGATCACTACCGTCAATGATTTGGTGGCAGTGGTGACCTACTACGGTCTGGCCTGGCTGCTGATGATCGAGGTGTTTCATCTGGCGGGGTGAAGGCGGAGGGTTCCCGCTGGTCCGTTGTATTCGCCGCTGCGGCGGATGCCCGCGTGTCGGTCATAAGTCGGTAAGATAAGTCAATAGGAATGCCCGTAAAATACAGGAGGAGTATCTTATGAATGTCGTGGTAGCACAATCCGGAGGCCCTACCGGGGTCATCAATGCCTCGTTGCTGGGCGTGTTTCGTCAGGCGCGTCAGTGGGCGGCGGTGGACACCGTCTACGGAGCGCTCAATGGCATCGAGGGGATTTTGAGGGACCGTCTGGTGTCGCTGAACGCCCAGCTGGACGATCCGGAGCAGCAGGCGCTGCTGCGGCAGACTCCGGCGGCGGCGCTGGGTTCCTGCCGGTATAAGCTGCCGGCAGCGGAGCAGGAGCCGCGGGTGTACGAGACCATCCGCCGGGTGCTGGAGCAGCACGATATCGGGGCGTTTTTCTATATCGGCGGCAACGATTCCATGGATACGGTGGATAAGCTGTCGGCGTATTTTGCGGCGGAGGGTTGTCCCATTCGGGTGATCGGTGTGCCGAAGACCATTGACAACGATCTGGTGGATACCGACCATACCCCCGGCTATGGCTCGGCGGCGAAATTTGTGGCCACGGTCATGCGGGAAATTATCCGGGATTGCACGGTGTATGATCTGCAATCTGTCACGATCGTGGAGATTATGGGACGGGATACCGGCTGGCTGACGCTGGCGGCGGCGCTGCCCCGTCTATACGGGGAGACGGCGCCCCATCTGGTGTATCTGCCGGAGGTGCCGTTCACAGAGGAACAGTTTGTGGCGGATGTGCGCCGAGTGCAGGCGCAGCATTCCACGGTGATCGTGGCGGTGTCCGAAGGAGTGCGGCCGGTGCAGGAGGACGATTGCTCCACCGAGGCGACCGACGGATTCGGGCATAAGCAGCTGGCTGGTGCCGGGAAATGTCTGGAGGATATTGTGCGCCGCCGCATCGGCTGCAAGGTGCGGGCGGTGGAGCTGAATACGCCCCAGCGCTGCGCGTCGCACGTGGCTTCGGCCACCGACGTGGCGGAGGCGGAGCAGGCCGGGATGGCCGCCGTGCAGGCGGCCATGGAGGGGGCCACCGGGCAGATGGTGGCGTTCACCCGCAGCGACGCACCCTATCGGTTGACCTGCACCGCCATTCCGGTGGCGCAGGTGGCGAACCGGGTGAAATACGTGCCCCGGGAATGGATCAATGAGCCGGGCAACGATGTGCTGCCCGCAGCGCTCGCTTATGTGCGCCCGCTGGTGGAGGGAGAATTGCCTCTGATGACCGAGGGCGGCCTGCCCCGGCATTTCCGCTTGCGGGTATGATGAAACGGGAATCACCCCCGGCTTTGTTCAAAGCCGGGGGTGTTTTCATGCAGTTTTCGGAAAAAATCTCCACTTTATGGATTAAACCGGGTCTATTACGGCGATACTGTTCATAGACTGTGAGGAAAGGACAGGAAGCCGCTTATGGAAAAGACGTCGCTGCGCAAACTGCTGTTACGGGAGAGTGTGCCGCCGCATCCGATGATCACGTCCATCCGGGAGGTGTGTGCCCGCATGGATCAGGTGGAGAGTCGATTTGCCATGGAAACGGATCCGGATCTGATCGAGGGTTGTATTTTTGAGATGGAATCCCTGCGGGCGCAGTATCGCTATCTGCTGCGTTCGGCACGGGAGCAGGGGGTGGTGTGCCGGGAGCGTACCCACCTGTGGAATGAGTAGAGGGGAGATATACGCATGAGTATGTGGCTCAAAGCAGCCTTGGGCGTGTTAGCGGGGATCGTCGGTCTGTGTGTGCTGATCGCCGCCGTCAAGACCCGCAAGCCGGTGCGGTGCCTGCTTGGCTCCGGGCTGCAGGGGCTGTGCGCTTTGGGCCTGGTGGATCTGCTGGGGGCATTCACCGGGGTGTCGCTGGGATTCAGCTGGTTTACCGCCGGGATCTGCTTTGGCCTGGGAATGCCCGGTGTCATCGGTGTGCTGATGGCGAAGCTGGTTATGGGTCTGTGAGGAGCCAGAGTAGCTCATCGACCTGTCCGCTGCGGTCTTTTTGTATTTAATGGTTGCATTACCGGATGGAATGTGGTATACTGACAGGAGAATTTTATGTACGTAAGGGGTTTTTTCCATGTCAGGACATTCCAAATGGAACAATATTAAGCGTAAGAAAGAAAAGACTGATGGACAAA
Organism: Ruminococcaceae bacterium UBA5905; assembly: GCA_002431285.1. Taxonomy (GTDB): domain Bacteria; phylum Bacillota; class Clostridia; order Oscillospirales; family Acutalibacteraceae; genus UBA5905. The sequence continues at coordinate 60,344 of DJEF01000007.1, forward strand.
AGGCGAAGATCTTCACCAAGATGGGACGCGAGATCGCGGTGGCGGTGAAGGAGGGCGGCAGCGCCGACCCGGCCTCCAACTCCAAGCTGAAGGACGCCATCGCCAAGGCCAAGGCCAACAATGTGCCCAACGATAACATCGAGCGCATCATCAAAAAGGCGGCAGGCGACGGAGACGCCAACAATTATGAGGCGCTCCAGTATGAGGGCTACGGCCCCAGCGGCATCGCCGTGATCGTGGAGACGCTGACCGATAACCGCAACCGCACGGCCGGCGATCTGCGCCATTATTTCGATAAGTGCGGCGGCAACCTGGGACAGACCGGCTGTGTGGGCTTTATGTTCAATAAGCGGGGCAAGCTGGTGATCGAGTCCGAGGGGCTGGACGAGGATAAGGTGATGGAGGACGCGCTGGAGGTCGGCGCCGCGGACTTTGCGGCGGACGAGGATGTGTTTGAGATCACCACCGAGCCGGAGGATTTCTCGGCGGTGCGGGACGATCTGGAGGCCAGGGGCTATTCCTTCGTGCTGGCTGAAATACAGATGGTGCCGGATATGCTGACCGCCATCACCGACCCGGATGCGGCGCAGAATATGGAAAAGCTGCTGGACCTGCTGGAGGATAACGACGACGTGCAGGATGTCTGGCATAACTGGGATCGTCCCGACGAGGACTGATCCGGCAGGCGAACGAAAAAGCGGCTGTCACACGAGCTTGTGTGACAGCCGCTTTCCCGTATCCGCATCGGGGCGGTCCGGGGCTTTCACGCGTCTGCGGGAAGCATAGATGCGCACCAGAGCCGCCACGATGGAAAGCAGCGTGAATGCTTCGCAAAGCATTCCGGCGACGGAGTGGATACAGAGGTTGTATACCAGCCAGGAGCCGGAGGTGACGAGGATGATCCAGCGCATACGCACGGTGTCGGTGCAGCCGTATGCGTAGGTGGACAGCACCTTGGCGACGGCGATGAGCAGGCTTTTGGGACCGCTCCAGGTGGCCAGTGAAAACGCCACGAAGGCCGCGCTGAACAGAGCCCGGGACAGGGCGGTTTTCCGGCCGCTTTCCACCTGATGGGAGAATACGCAGTTGCGCGCACAGCCGACGGCATTCATGGCGGCCCCGGTGTAGGCACCCAGCAGAATGTACTGGATGCCGAACAGCAATTCGTTCATGGTGCGGAAAAAGATGATGTGTTTATGGGATTTGCATTGGAAGGACAGGATGCTGGCCAGAATGCCGGCAAACCCCAGAGCCTGAATGCCTATATCCGATGCGGTGATGTGCATGACGATTCCCCTCTTGTATTTCTTCGATGGATATGATATGCTGGGGGAAAGAAAATGTCAAGTTTTGTTCGATATGTTTGAAAACGAACAATTGAAAGAACAGGAGGCAGAACTATGCACTCGGAGCGGCAGGAGAAGATTCTCGGAATTTTGCGGCAGCAGCATCGGGTATCGGTCAAGCGGCTGGCGGAGCTGTGCGTTGTCAGCGAAATGACCGTCCGACGGGATCTGAAAGAGCTGGAGGCCTGCAATCTGATCCAGCGGTACAACGGCGGAGCGGTGTACGTGGAGGACGGCAATCTGCCCATCCGATACCGGGACAAGCTGAATGCCGATTCCAAGCGGGCATTGGCCGAATCGGTGCGCCCGTTTTTGCGGGACGGGCTGAGCCTGTTCATCGACAGCTCCTCCACCTGCTCCTATATTCTTCCGCTGCTGGCGGAATACAAGGATATCCGGATCGTGACCAATTCGGTGCACAATCTGCTCATTGCCGCCCGCTATCACTATCCCTGCATTCTGTGCGGCGGCGAATACGATGAGACGGAGATGTGCACGGTGGGCGAAGAGGCGGAACGGATGCTGGAGCAGATGAATATCGACGTGGGCTTCTTCTCCAGTCTCGGCCTGTCGGAGGACGGGCGGATCACCGATGCGGAACCGCGGGGGACGCGGGTGCGCAAGGCGGCGCTGCGGCATACGGAGACCGGTGTGTTTCTGTTTGTTCGCTCCAAGGTGGGGAAGAAGTATCTGTATACGCTGTGCCGCACGGAGGATGTGGCGCGCGTGATCGTGGTTTGAGGCAAGCGACGGAGCTTTTTTCCGACGTCCGGTCGAAGCGGTTCTATCGGCGTGTGCCGCCGCATATACCTCTTAGCAAAACAAGGAGGTGCTGCGGATGATCGCTCGGGTGACGGATATGCGCGACAAAGAGGTGATCAACGTATCGGACGGTGTGCGGCTGGGGTTTGTGGACGATGTGGAGGTGGATACCTGCACGGCGCAGCTTGTGTCCATTGTGATCTATGGTAAGGCGAAGCTCTGCGGATTGCTGGGTCGGGAGGCGGATATAGTCATCCACTGGAAGGATATCGAGGTGATCGGAGAGGAAACGGTGCTGGTGAATTTCCGCTGTCCGCCCGATAACTGCGGCTGTCGTCCGCGGAAGGGCCCCCAGATTTTGGGCGGTCTATTTCGCTGAAACAGAAAAATTTCAAAAAAGCGGGTGTTTTTCGAAAAAACACTTGCTTTTTTTTGCTTGAGATGTTATACTATTCCGGCATGCCGTGGGGAAACTATGCCCTGCGGGATCACACACACGGAAACAGCGCAGGCGGTCGGTGCCGCATCCGGATGTGCCGGACGGTGGCTGCGTGCGTCCGTGGAGGAAATAACCAAGGAGGAAATCACTATGTCCGTCGTATCCATGAAACAGCTGCTGGAGGCCGGTGTCCATTTCGGTCACCAGACCCGCCGCTGGAACCCCAAAATGGCTCCCTACATCTACACCGAGCGCAACGGCATCTACATCATCGA
>DJEF01000007.1:63300-86697 GCA_002431285.1 Ruminococcaceae bacterium UBA5905
CTGTTCGTCGGCACCAAGAAGCAGGCGCAGGACTCCATTCGTGAGGAGGCTACCCGTGCCGGCGCTCACTATGTCAACGCCCGTTGGCTGGGCGGTATGCTCACCAACTTCCGCACCATCCGCGGCCGCATCGCCCGTCTGAATCAGCTCAAGACCATGGAGACGGACGGCACCTTCGATCTGCTGCCCAAGAAAGAGGTCGCCAAGCTGACCCACGAGATTGAGAAGCTGGAGAAGTTCCTGGGCGGTATCAAGGAGATGAAGGCGCTGCCCGGCGCTCTGTTCATCGTCGATCCCCGCAAGGAGAAGATCGCTGTGTCCGAGGCGAAGAAGCTGGGTATCCCGGTGGTGGCCATTGTGGATACCAACTGCGATCCCGACGATGTGAACTACGTCATCCCCGGTAACGACGATGCCATCCGTGCCGTAAAGCTGATCGCCTCCTGCATGGCGGATGCCATCATCGAGGGACATCAGGGCGAGCAGGGCGAAGAAGCCGCTGCCGAGGCCGAGACGGTTGCCGCAGAGGCTGCGGAAGAAGTCGCCGCTGCGGAATAAGACCGGATCTCAATAGAACTGTACAGGAGGAAATAGATATGGCTTTTACCAGTAAGGATGTCATGGCGCTGCGCGAGAAGACCGGCGTCGGCATGATGGATTGCAAGAAAGCTCTGGAGGCTTCCGACGGCGATATGGACAAGGCCGTGGACTACCTGCGGGAAAAGGGCCTGGCCAAGCAGGCGAAGAAGGCCGGCCGGATCGCCGCCGAGGGTATGGCATATGCCACCGTGGACGCTGCCAAGAAGGTGGGCGTTGTGGTGGAGGTCAACTCCGAGACCGATTTCGCTGCCAAGAGCGATAAGTTCGTGGCGTTTGTCAAGCAGGTGGCGCAGGTGATCATCGACAAGAACCCCGCCGATGTGGACGCGCTCATGGCTACCGAAGTGGAGCCGGGCAAGACCATGGCGGATGTGCTGCGGGATCAGGTGCTGGTCATCGGCGAGAACCTGAGTGTGCGCCGCTTCACCCGGTATGAGGGGGATTGCGTGGCGTATGTGCACGGCGGCGGTCGTATCAGCGTGCTGGTGAAGTTCGACGCGGATGCGGCGGCTTCCGGCTCCGAGGCGCTGGAGGAGTGCGGCAAGGACGTGGCGATGCAGATCGCCGCTCTGAACGCTTCCTATCTGGATGAGGCTTCCGTGCCCGCCGAGGTGCTGGCACATGAGAAGGAAGTGCAGCTGGCGCTGATCAAGAACGATCCCAAGAATGCCAATAAGCCGGAGAACATTCTGGAGAAGATGATCGCCGGTAAGATGAAGAAGTACTTTGAGGAGAACTGCCTGGTGGATCAGGCGTTCGTCAAGGACGGCAACATCACCGTGGGTCAGTATGTGGAGCAGCAGGCGAAGGCTTGCGGCGGCGCTATGAGACTGGTGTCCTATGTCCGGTATGAGAAGGGCGAGGGCATTGAGAAGCGGGTCGACGATTTTGCCAGCGAAGTGGCTTCTATGGTGAAATAAACGGTCGCTGAGACGGCTGTATGCGGCGGCAGACTCTTTTGGGTCTGCCGCCGCTTTCTGCTTTTCGGGAATGATTTTGCCGGCGGGACCGCTCCGGTTGTAAAAAATCGGAAATAGGTCTTTACAGCCACCTGCTTTTCTAGTATAATGTCTACGATAGACTGGTCGTATCGTGGGATGCCGGATGGATTGCGGTAGCCCTGCGGAATCGGACCGGGTGAGAAAGGACGAGACGGATGAAACCGAAATATAAGCGTGTTTTGCTGAAACTCAGCGGCGAGGCCATGGCCGGATCTGCCCACAGCGGTCTGGATTTTGACACGGTGCTGCACATCTGCCGGTATGTGAAAGAGGCGGCGGCTCTGGGCACGGAGATCGCCATTGTGGTCGGCGGCGGGAATTTCTGGCGCGGCCGCTCCAGCGGCAAGATGGATCGCACCCGGGCGGACCATATGGGGATGCTGGCCACCACCATCAATGCGCTGGGGCTGGCGGATGCGCTGGAGCAGCTGGGCTGTGAGGTACGGGTGCAGACGGCGATCGCCATGAACGAGATCGCCGAGCCCTATATCCGCAATCGGGCGGTACGCCATCTGGAAAAGGGCCGCATCGTGATCTTCGGCTGCGGCACGGGCAACCCCTTCTTCTCTACCGATACGGCGGCGGCGCTGCGGGCGGCGGAGATCGAGGCGGATATCATCTTTAAGGCCAGCATGGTGGACGGTATCTACGACAGCGATCCCCACAAGAATCCCGATGCCAAAAAATTTGATCACCTGACCTATATGGATGTGCTGAATAAGGATCTGAAGGTGATGGATTCCACCGCCGCGACCCTGTGCAAAGACAACGGAATCTCTCTGCTGGTGTTCAATCTGGAGGATCCGGAGAATATCGTGCGGGCTGTCCGGGGCGAGAATATCGGTACATTGGTTGATTGATAGAAAGAGGAGATGGAGACGATGGAGATCAAAGAGATTTTTGCGACCGCAGAGGACAAAATGCAAAAGAGCCTGAACAATCTGAGTCAGGAGTTTGCGTCCATCCGGGCTGGTCGGGCGAATCCCGGCGTGCTGGATCGGGTTAGCGTGGATTACTACGGCAGTCCCACCCCCATCAATCAGGTGGCGGCGGTGTCGGTGCCGGAGCCGCGCACACTGCTGATCGCCCCGTGGGATAAAAGCGTGCTCAAGGATATCGAGCGTGCGATCCTGACCTCCGATATCGGCATCAATCCTCAGAATGACGGTTCGACCCTGCGGCTGCAATTCCCGCCCATGACGGAGGAGCGCCGTAAGGAGCTGAATAAGGAGATTGCCCGGATGGGCGAGGAGTGCAAGGTGGCGGTGCGCTCCATCCGCCGGGACGCCATGGATAAGATCAAGGACATGAAGAAAAAGTCCGAGATCACCGAGGACGATCAGAAAAACGCCGAGAAGAAGATGCAGGATCAGACCGACCGGTTTATCAAAGAGATCGACGCCATGATCGAAAAGAAACAGAAAGAGATCATGGAAATCTGATGGGAGAGAGCGGGTCTTCGTCGTCGGGTGAAAGCCGGGCGGCGAAGACTTTTCCTGCCTATATTCCGGTTGTGAGAGGTATGCATATGCCGATATTTCGTAAAAAGCCGGCTTTGGCGGTTTCCGATGCGGTGCCCGCGAATGTGGGCATCATCATGGACGGCAACGGCCGCTGGGCGAAGAAACGCGGTTTACCCCGCATGGCGGGTCACGTGGCCGGAGCGCAGGTGTTCCGGAAAATTGCCAAATACTGCGATAAACGGGGCGTGCGGTACCTGACGGTGTACGCCTTTTCCACGGAAAACTGGAAACGTCCGGCGGAAGAAGTGGATGCCATCATGAATCTGCTGCGGCAGTATCTCAAGGAATCGTTGGCGGACTTTCAGTCGGAGAATATCCGCACCCGGTTCATTGGGGATCGGGCGCCGCTGGCGGAGGATATCCGGGTACTGATGGCGGAGGCGGAAGAGGCCACCGCCCATAAGACCGGTATGACGCTGAATATTGCTATCAACTACGGCGGACAGCAGGAGCTCACAGCGGCCGCCCGCAAGCTGGCGCAGCAGGTGGCGGACGGCGTTCGCACGGTGGAGGAGATCACCGAAGAGTCGTTGCAGGCCGCCCTCTATACGGAGGATCAGCCGCCGGTGGACTTGATCCTGCGTCCCAGCGGCGAGTATCGGCTGTCCAATTTTCTCATCTGGCAGTCGGCCTATGCGGAATTTGTGTTTATGGATGTGCTGTGGCCGGACTTCACCGAGCGGGATCTGGAAAAAGCCTTTGCAGAATACGGACGGCGGAACCGGCGGTTCGGCGGCGTCTGAACGGGAGGAAACCCCCTATGAAAACGAGAATTATTACCGCGGCAGTGGGAATCGCATTGTTGGCCGGTGTGGTGTTTTGCCCCTGGCCGGCGGTGCTGGCGGTGCTGCTGGCGGCGCTGGCGGCGCTGGCGGTGTGGGAGCTGCTCCACAATACCGGCCGGGTGAAAATACCGGTGTTGACGGTCGGGAGCATGGTGTTCGCGGCGCTGGAGGTGCTGCTGTGCTATGGGGTGCAGTGCGCCCGGTTGACCGAGAAGGCTGCCGGACCGATCTGGTGGCGACCGTTGTTTGCGGCGCTGCGCACCGGGCACGTGATCGAGATACTGGCGCTCGTATATATGGCGCTGCTGGTGCTGGTGCTGCTGCGGTACCACGTGACGGTGGATGTGCAGGTGGTCGGATATGCAGCGTTTGCTACGGTATATGCAACCACCGGCTTCGCGGCGCTGGGGATGCTGTGGTCGCTGGCCGGTCTGGCGGGCTTTCTGCTGGCGCTGGTGATCCCCTGGATGAGCGATACCGGGGCGTATTTCGTGGGTGTTTTCTTCGGTAAACACAAAATGACCCCGGTCATCAGTCCGAAAAAGACCTGGGAGGGGTTTGTCGGCGGCATCGTGGTGTCGGCGCTGAGCGCCTGGGGCTATATGGCGATTTGTGGGGCGCTGCAGGTGGCGTTGCCCTTTTCGGAGGTGCGGCTGATACTGGCTACGCTGGTGCTGGCGCCTCTGAGCGTGTGCGGAGACCTGTTTGCCTCGGTCATTAAGCGCCAGAGCGGCATCAAGGACTATGGCAAGATTATGCCCGGCCACGGCGGGGTCATGGATCGGTTCGACAGTGTGCTGGTGATCGCGCCGCTGCTGTGCAGCTTCTGGATTCTGCACGGATAAGAGGAAATGGCTATGAACGAAAAGCAACTGGTGATATTGGGCTCCACCGGCTCCATCGGCACACAGGCGCTGGAGGTGGCGGAGCAGGCAGGCTACCGGATCGTCGGTCTGGCGGCGGCGCGCAATGTGCGGCGGCTGGAGGAGCAGATCCGGCAGTTTCATCCGGCGGCGGTGGCGGTATTTGACGCGGCGGCCGCCGCCGATCTGCGGGTGCGGGTGGCCGATCTGCCGGTGGAGGTCTATGCCGGGATGGAGGGCTTGTGTACGCTGGCCGCATGGCCGGGTGCGGACATGATCCTCAATTCCGTGGTGGGGATGGTGGGCTTGCAGCCCACCATGGCGGCGATCGCCGCCGGTAAGGATGTGGCGCTGGCCAATAAGGAAACGCTGGTGGCCGGCGGCGCTTTTGTCACCCGGGCGGTGGCGGAGCAGGGGGTGCGTCTGCTGCCGGTAGACAGCGAGCACAGCGCTATTTTTCAGTGCCTGCAAGGCTGTCCGCCCACCGATCGGGCGCTGAAACGGATCATTCTCACCGCCTCCGGCGGTCCGTTTTTCGGGAAGACCCGGCGGGAGCTGGAGACGGTACGTCCGGCGGACGCTCTCAAGCACCCCAATTGGTCGATGGGACGGAAGATTACGATTGACTCCGCCTCTATGATGAATAAAGGGCTGGAGTTGATTGAGGCGCGGTGGCTGTTTGATTTGCCGCCGGAGCGGATCGACATTGTGATCCATCGGGAGAGCATTATTCATTCGCTGATTGAATATGATGATAATGCCGTGCTGGCGCAGCTGGGGGTCCCGGATATGCGCATCCCCATTCAGTATGCGCTGACTTTTCCGGCGCGGCTGCCCTCGCCGGTGAAGCAGTTGCGGCTGGAGGATTGGGCGACGCTGACGTTTTATGCGCCGGACGACGAGACGTTCCCCGCCATGGGGATGGCGCGGCGGGCGCTGGAGCAGGGCGGCCTGTATCCGGCGGCGCTGAACGCTGCCAACGAGGTGGCGGTGGAGGCGTTTCTGGAGGAGCGCATCGGCTTTTTGGATATTCCCCGGCTGGTGGGGGAAACTTTGGACAGGACACTGCCCGCGCCGGGTAGCGTAGAGGATGTGCTGGAGGCGGACGGTGAGATTCGCCGCCTTGTCCGGGCACGGATCGACGGGATGAAATGAGGGTTGACCTATCGGCGTTCTGGTTTTGATCGGAAAAATTCTGGCCGCTCTGCTGGTGCTGGGCGTGCTGATCATGATTCATGAATTCGGGCATTTTCTGGCCGCCAAACGGATGGGCGTGCGGGTGAATGAGTTTGCCATCGGCATGGGACCCCGCCTGCTCCATTGGGGCAAGGGGGAGACGACCTATTCTCTGCGAGCGTTTCCCATCGGCGGATTCTGCGCCATGGAGGGCGAGGACGAGGGCGCGCCCACCCCGGCGGCGCTGGGCGGCGGTGAGGATGCCCAGCCGGAGGATCACAGCCGCTCCTTTGCTCATAAGCCGGTGTGGCGGCGTATCGTCATTGTGGTGGCGGGTGCGCTGATGAATCTGGTGCTGGGGTATGTGCTGCTGCTGTGCTATTACGGCTTTTTGCAGGAGCCGCACGGCAGCACCGGCACGGTGCTGTTTTCCACCACCACGATCGCGCAGCTGAAAGAGGATACCTCAGCATACCAAAGCGGCTTGCGCCCCGGTGACACCATCCTGTCGGTGAACGGCCGCCGGGTGCTGATGGACAGCGATCTGAGCATGGAAATGCAGAATGACCCGGACGGCGTATTGCAGATGGTGGTGCGCCGGGAGGTGGACGGCAAGCCGCAGAAGGTGACGCTGGACGCGGTGAAATTCCAGCTGAAAACCGATGAAACCACCGGGAAGCAGTATCTCCAATACGACTTCGTGGTGCTGGGCAAGGTGCGTACCTTCGGCAACACCTTTACCCAGGCGGCGAAAGAGGAGCTGTCGGTTGCTACGGTGGTGTGGCGCAGTCTGGTGGACATGGTGCGGGGCCGCTACGGGCTCAACGACCTGTCCGGCCCGGTGGGAACGGTGAATATCATCGCCGATGCCGTTGGTAACGCCCATTCCCTGGAGGGGTGGCGGACGCTGGTGATGCTGATGGTGCTGATCACCGTCAACCTGGGGGTGTTCAACCTCCTACCGCTGCCGGCGCTGGATGGCGGGCGGTTGATGTTTCTGCTATGGGAGGGGATCACCCGTAAACCGGTCCCCTCCAAATACGAGGGGATCGTCCACTTTGCGGGTCTGCTGCTTCTGGTGCTGCTGATGCTGGTGATCACATACAGCGATATCACAAAGCTGTTTGCCTGAGCGCGCAGGGAGAGAAACATGGAAAGACGGAATTGTACACAGGTGATGGTCGGTTCGGTGCCGGTGGGCGGCGGTGCGCCTATAACGGTGCAGTCGATGCTCAATGTCCCGGCGCAGGATGCGGCGGGGTGCGTGGAGCAGGCGAAACGCCTGCAAGCCTGCGGGTGCGACATCATCCGTACCGCCGTGCCGGACATGGCGTCCGTGCCTACGGTGGCGGCGCTGAAAGAGGCGGTATCCGTCCCCATTGTGGCGGATATACACTTCGATTATAAACTGGCGCTGGAGGCGGCCGCCGCCGGCGCGGATAAAATTCGCATCAACCCCGGTAATATCGGCGACGACAGCCGGGTGAAAGCGGTGGCGGACGAATGCCGTCGGCGGCATATTCCCATCCGCATCGGGGTCAATTCCGGCTCGCTGGAAAAGGAGATTTTGGCGAAATACGGGCATCCGACCCCCGAGGCTATGCGGGACAGCGCCCTTTACCATGCGGCGCTGTTGGAGAGATTCGACTTTGACGACATTATTTTGTCGATCAAGTCCTCGGACGTGCCCACTATGATCCGGGCGTATGAACTGACGGCGCAGTCCTGCGCCTATCCGCTCCATTTGGGGGTCACGGAGGCGGGCACCGAGCGTATGGGGGTACTGAAAAGCGCCGTGGGCATCGGCTCACTGCTGGCGCATGGCATCGGCGATACCATCCGGGTGTCGCTGACGGCGGCGCCGGAAAAGGAAGTGCTGGCGGGGCGGGATTTGCTGCAGGCGCTGGGGATGAGCGCTGATACGCCCCGGATGGTGTCCTGCCCGACTTGCGGGCGCACCGCCATCGACCTCATCGGCATCGCCGGTGCGGTGGAGGAACGACTGAAGGACATTCATAAGCCTATCACCGTGGCGGTGATGGGCTGCGTGGTGAACGGCCCCGGCGAGGCCCGGGAGGCGGACATCGGTATCGCCGGCGGCAAGGGCCGGGCGGTGATCTTCCGAAAAGGCGAGGTGCTGCGCACCGTGGAGGAATCCGAAGCAGTGGCGGCGCTGATGCAGGAGGTCGAGAAGTTGTAAAGCACAGCGGAGTCTATGCGCCGACCGGCGTTCCGCTGGACGGAATGCTTGTGGAGGATGCATTACCATGGATGCACAGAAATTTGGGAATCTGTTTGGCCCGTATCTGCCCACCGGCGGGCGATGGCAGGCGCTCAGCGATGGTACGGTGGATCGGCTGGATGTAAGCCACAGCGACCGGGCGGTGGGGATCGTGATCCGTCTGCCCGGCCTGGTGGCGGCAGAGACGCTGTTCGCCGCCGAAAAAGAGGTGGCGGCGGCGTTACATATGACCTCGGCCGCTATCCGGCCGGTATTCCCCGGGGAATTGCTGGGGGACGACGCCGGCTGGCCGTCCCTCACCGAGCATCTGCGCCGTCGGAATGTGGCGGTCAACGGCACGTTGGACGATGCCCGTTTCGCGCTGGAGGGGGACGTCCTGACGGTGGAATGTGTGCACGGCGGCACCAATATTTTATCCGCTACCGGCACGGAATCGCTGCTGGAGGGGTTGATCTATGAGCAGTTCGGACGGCGGGTGAAGGTGACGTTCGCGGGGGAGGACGTTCCCTGCGACGACGAGCATAACCGTCAGATGCAGCGGCAGGCGGAGCAGGAGGCGGCGGAGAGCGCCCGCCTGCAGGCGGAAAAGCGGGCGGCGGAGCGCGCGGCTCAGCCCCAGCCCGCCACCGAAAGCACCCCGGCGAAGCCGGGGAAGCCCGCCGACCCCACCCGTCCGCCGGCAGACGGATTGCCGATCTATCTGGATACGGCGCAGGTGCTGTTCGGTACGCCGGTGCGGGAGCGCCCTGTCCCGATCAAGGGGCTGGAGGCGGACGGCTCCACCGTCACGGTGTGGGGCGAAATTTTCCGCATCGACAGCCGGGATAACCGGGACGGCACAAAGACCAACTATTCCATTTCCATCACCGACCGCACCAGCTCCCTGACCCTCAAGCTGTGGCTGACCAAGGGTCGGGATAAGGATCGGATCGCCGCCGTCAAGGGGCTGAAGAACGGCAACTGTCTGGTGGTGACCGGTCCCTATGACTACGACGATTATGCCAAATGCAACCTCCTGCGTCCCAAATCCATGTCGGTGGTGGCGAAATACACCCGGCAGGATCTGGCGGAGCATAAGCGGGTGGAGCTGCATATGCACACGAAGATGTCCGCTATGGACGCGGTCACCGACGCCGCTACGCTGGTGAAACGGGCGGCATCTTGGGGACACAAGGCGGTGGCGATCACCGATCACGGAGTGGTGCAGGCGTTTCCGGATATCATGAATGCCGCCAAGGACCTGAAAAAAGCCGGCACACCCATCAAGGTGCTGTACGGCATGGAGGCCTACTACGTCAACGATATGATCCCCGCGGTGGACGGTAAGGCTGACCCGGCGCTGGCGGACGAATGCATCGTGTTCGATATTGAAACCACCGGCTTGTCCCCGGCAACCGAACGCATTACCGAAATCGGCGCGGTGCGGGTGGTGAATGGAGAAATCCAGGAGGAATTTGACATTTTTGTTAATCCCGGTAAGCCCATTCCGCCGAAGATCACCGAGCTGACCGGTATCACCGACCAGATGGTGGCGGATGCGCCCGATGAGGCGGAGGGGCTGCGGCAATTCTACGATTTCTGCGGGGATTGCCGGGTGCTGATCGCCCATAATGCCAAATTTGATACCTCCTTCATCCGGGCGGCGGCGCGCCGCAGCGGGGTGGAATATCCATTCACCTCCATTGATACGGTGCCGGTGTGCCGGGCGCTGTATCCGGGGCAGAAAAACTATAAGTTGGATACGGTGGCGGAGTTTTTGCGACTGCCGCCCTTCAACCACCATCGCGCCTGCGACGATGCCCGGGTGCTGGCGCAGATCTATCAGCACTGCATCAAGGATATGGGGGAGAAAGGCATTGAAACGGTGCAGCAGATCAACTGTACCATCACCGGTGTGGACCCCAAAAAGGCGGGCTATTACCATATGATTCTCATCGCCCGCAATCAGGTGGGGCTGAAGAATCTCTATAAGCTGGTGTCTTACTCCAATCTGGAGTGCTTCTCCCGTAAGCCCCGGATTCCCCGTTCCAAGCTCATAGAGCATCGGGAGGGGCTGATTATCGGCAGCGCCTGCGAGGCAGGGGAGCTGTATCGGGCGATTGAGGCGGACAAGCCCTGGGGCGAGCTGTGTGATATTGCCTCCTTTTACGATTTTCTGGAAATTCAGCCGCTGGGCAATAACGCCTTTATGCTGCGTCCCAGCAAGGGAAAGGGCGGGGTCATCAATCCGCCCCGCTGCCAGAGCGAGGCGCAGCTGATTGCCCATAACAAGACCATTGTGCGGCTGGGCGAAAAGCTGGGCATCCCGGTCTGCGCCACCTGCGATGTCCACTTTATGGACCCGGAGGATGAGGTGTATCGCCGGGTGCTGATGGCGGGCACCGGCTTTGACGACGCTGACCAACAGCCGCCGCTGTATTTCCGCACCACCGAGGAGATGCTGAAGGAGTTCTCCTATCTGGGGGAGGATAAGGCGCGGGAAGTGGTCATTGACAACCCCAATCTGGTGGCGGACTGGACAGAGGAGATCAGCCCCATTCCGAAGGGCACTTTCCCGCCCCATATGGACGGCGCCGACGAAGAGCTGCAGGAGATCTGCTGGAACCGGGCAAAGGAGATTTACGGCGATCCTATGCCGGAGATTGTTTCCGCACGGCTGGAGAAAGAGCTGAATTCCATCATTAAGCACGGCTTTGCCGTGTTGTACATGATCGCCCAAAAGCTGGTGGCGAACTCCGTGGAGCATGGCTATCTGGTGGGCTCCCGTGGCTCGGTGGGTTCCTCGTTTGTGGCGCATATGGCGGGTATCTCCGAGGTGAACCCGCTGGCGCCCCACTATATCTGCCGCAATAAGGACTGTAAGTATTCGGAATTTTTCACCCACGGCGAGGTGGGCTCCGGCTTCGACCTGCCGGTGAAGATGTGCCCGCGCTGCGGACAAAAGCTGGGACGGGACGGTCACGAAATTCCGTTTGAGACTTTCCTGGGCTTTGATGGCGATAAATCCCCTGATATTGACTTGAATTTCGCCTCTGAATATCAGAACCAGGCACACCGGTATACCGAAACGCTGTTCGGTCTTGACCACGTGTTCAAAGCCGGCACCATCGGCACCATCGCCGATAAAACCGCCTATGGCTATGTGAAAAAATATGCCGAGGAGCGGGGGCTGGCGTACAGCCCGGCGGAGCTGGATCGGCTGGCGATTGGCTGCACCGGGGTCAAGCGCACCACCGGCCAGCACCCCGGCGGCATGGTGGTCGTGCCCAATGACTATGAAATTGAGGATTTCTGCCCGGTGCAGCATCCGGCGGACAAAAGTGACTCGGACAACATCACCACCCACTTCGATTTCCATTCCATCCACGATACCATTCTGAAGCTGGATAATCTGGGGCACGTCATCCCCACCATCTATAAGTATCTGGAGAAATACACCGGTATCCCGGTGATGGAGGTGGATATGTCCGACCCGGCGGTGTACAGTCTGTTCACCTCACCCGAGGCGCTGGGGCTGACAAAGGAGCAGCTGGGCTGCGAGACCGGCACCCTGTCCATCCCGGAGATGGGCACGGGCTTCACCATGCAGATGCTGCTGGATTGCAAGCCCACCACCTTTGCCGACCTGCTGCAGATTTCCGGTATGTCCCATGGCACGGATGTGTGGCTGGGCAACGCACAGGATCTTATTCGGGCGGGCACCTGCACCATCTCCACCGCCATCGGCACCCGGGACAGCATCATGGTCTACCTGATGCATAAGGGACTGGAGCCGAAGATGGCGTTCAACATCATGGAAAAGGTCCGGAAAGGCATGGTGGCGAAGGGGAAGCTGCCCCCGGAGGTCTGGGAGAAGATGGAGTCGGAGATGCGCTCCCACGATGTGCCGGAATGGTACATCGGCTCCTGTAAGAAGATTATGTATATGTTCCCGAAAGCGCACGCCGCCGCCTATGTTATCGCGGCGCTGCGGGTGGCGTGGTATAAGGTGCATTATCCCGTGGCGTATTATGCCGCCTATTTTACCGGTCGCGGCGAGGATTTTGATGCTGCGCCGGTGCAGAAAGGCATCGACGCCGTCAAGCTGCTGATGGATGATATCCGGGAGCGGGGCAAAGAGGCCAGCCAGAAGGAGCAGAATATGGCGGACGCTCTCCATGTCATTTATGAGGCGATGCTGCGGGGGGTGGAGTTCCTCCCGGTCGATCTGTATAAATCCCACTGGTATCAGTTCCTGGTGGAGAAAGGCGAGGATGGGCAGGAGCGGATACGCCTGCCTTTCAGCGCCGTGGCGGGGCTGGGCGAGGCGGCGGCCCGCAGTATGCAGGAGGCGGCCAACCCGGAGGACCCGTATATTTCTTGCGACGATTTGCAGACCCGCACCGGCATCACCAAGGCGGTGATGCAATCCTTGCGGGAGCTGGGCGTGGTGGACGGCTTGCCGGAAACCAGCCAGATGACCTTTTTCTAAGCCAATACGGGCGGCGATATGTCGCTCAAGATAAGGAGATATGTGTATGTTAAAAGGCATTAACCCGCTGCTGTCCCCGGAGCTGCTGAAAATTCTGTCGGAGATGGGACACGGCAACGAGATCATCATTGCCGATGGTGGATTCCCCGCCGCCGATCTGGCGCGCCATCTGGTGCGGGCGGACGGCGTGGGCTGTGTCGCTATGCTGGAGGCGGTGCTGTCGGTGCTGCCGCTGGATCAGTATGACGACCACAATTTCATTCTGATGAATGTGACCGGCGGCGACCAGCCCCCGGCAATCTGGGAGGAATACGCCCGGGTGCTGAAACAATATGAGCCGCAGGCGCATATTGAGCATATCGACCGGTTCGATTACTATGACCGGGCGAAACAGGCGTATGCGGTGATTGCCACGGGTGAGATGGCACCTTACGGCAATATCCTGCTGAAAAAGGGCTGCATTCGCTGACAGGACGGTTTTCCGATGGTCGTGCGGCCAGAAAATCATGAAAAAGGCTGTCGAATCCGCTTGGGTTCGACAGCCTTTTTTTTGGCTCTTTGTTTTGTGTCGGAAATGCGGGGCCCCTTGAAAAAACAGCGTTTCAACCTTCCGAACCCGGTAAAAACACCTCGTTGGATGAACCTCTTCGGGGTTTTGGAGGAATAGATTGCGTGTGCCGTCTTTATGCGATCAAGGCGCAAAATTTCCGATCCGGATACAGCGTTTTCGAGTGATTCCGGTCATGGGACCCTTGCCCGCCGCCGGAAGAACCGTGCGAATGGTCGCAGAAAACGATTCGATGGCGGAAAAGGCGGAAAAGGCAACCATGGCGGGGATACAGTGAGGTTACCGGTGGTCTGTGAGGTTTCTTTTCCGCGTATAACAAAGCCCTGCAAGTCGCAGACACATGGAGTATTCCATATGTCCGCGGCTGCAGGGCAAGCCTCCAATTCGGTTACTGCATCTGCTGCATAGATTGCTCCAGCAGCGCCAGCTTTTCCCGCAGACTGTCTGCCTGCGCTTGAGCACCGGCCACCACGGCGGCGGGGGCTTTTTCGGTGAACGCCTTGTTGTTCAGCCGTGCCAGCACGCCCGCCAGCTGCTTTTCGGCGTTCTGTTTTTCCTTTTCCAGCCGTGCCAGCTCGGCAGCCTTGTCCACCAGCTCGTCCAGCGGGATTTTCAGTGTGGCGGCATCGGTGACGATATTCACCGTTCCGGTCACCTCAAAATGCGCGCCGATCTCCACCTGTGCGGCGGAAGCCAGCCGCTGCAGGAAGGGCACGCCGGCGGTGAAGGTGTCCGCAAAGGCTGTTTCCACGAACACATCCGCTTTCCGGGAGGGCGGCACGTTCATTTCCGCCCGGCGGTTGCGGATGGCGCGAATGGCGTCCATGATCCGCTCCATCCCCTTTTCCTCTTCCGGGAACACCATGGCGGAATCGTATACCGGCCAGGGGGCGACCATAATGCTTTCGCCCTCGTGGGGGAGGGACTGCCAGATTTCTTCGGTGATGAACGGCATAAAGGGATGCAGCAGCCGGAGCATACCGGTCATCACATAGCACAGCACCTGCAGCGCATTCTCCGCGCCGTCTCCCTGTAGCCGGGATTTGCACAGCTCGATATACCAGTCGCAGAAGCTGTCCCAGATGAAATCGTACAGCTTCTGCACGGCGATGCCCAGCTCGAATTTCTCCAGATTATCGGTGACCGCCTGCACCAGCTCATTGTAGCGGCTGAGGATCCATTTATCCTCCAGCGCCAGCGTTTCCGGCAGGGTGAGCGGAATTTCGTGTCCCTCCAGATTCATCCGCAGGAACCGGGCGGCATTCCACAGCTTGTTGGCGAAGTTGCGGCTTGCCTCCACCTTGTCGGTCATATACCGCATATCGTTTCCGGGGCTGTTGCCGGTGGCCAGCATGAACCGCAGAGCGTCGGCGCCGTATTTGTCAATTTCCTCCAGCGGGTCCACGCCGTTGCCCAGCGATTTGGACATCTTCCGCCCCTGGCTGTCCCGCACCAGTCCGTGAATCAGTACGGTGTGGAAGGGCGCCTTGCCGGTATACGCCAGCCCGGAGAAGATCATCCGGCTCACCCAGAAGCCGATGATGTCATAGCCGGTCACCAGCGTGTCGGTGGGGTAGAAATAGTCCAGCTCCTCGGTCTGCTCCGGCCAGCCCAGCGTGGAGAATGGCCACAGAGCGGAGGAAAACCAGGTGTCCAGCGTGTCGGGGTCCTGGGTCAGATGGGTGCCGCCGCACTTAGGGCAGGCGGCGGGGGCGGTTTGCGCCACCACGGTCTCGCCGCAATCGTCGCAGTACCAGGCGGGGATGCGATGCCCCCACCACAGCTGGCGGGAGATGCACCAATCCCGGGTCCCCCGCATCCAGTTGAGATAGTTTTTAGTGAACCGCTCCGGCACAAAGGTGATATCGCCCTTTTCCACCGCCTCGATGGCGGGCTTTGCCAGCGGCTCCATCTTTACGAACCACTGCTTGGACACCATCGGCTCGATGGTGGAATGGCAACGGTAGCAGGTGCCTACATCATGGGTCAGATCCTCGGTCTCCTTGAGGAATCCGCCCGCCTCCAGATCTTCCAGGATGGCTTTGCGGGCTTCTTTGGCGGTCATACCGGCGTATTTGCCGCAATCCAGCACCTCCGGCTCGCCCTGCGCCGCCCGTCCGGAGGCAATCAGCTCGTCGGCGGCGGCTTTGTCCGCCGCTCCGGTCATATGCCCGTCATAGGTCAGCACCCGGATGAGGGGCAGATCGTGCCGTTTGCCCACCTCGAAGTCGTTGGGGTCGTGGGCGGGGGTAATCTTCACCACGCCGGTCCCCTTGGTCATATCGGCGTGCTCGTCGCAGACAATCGGGATTTCCTTGTTCAGCAGGGGCAGGATCACATGGCAGCCATGGAGGTGCCGGTAGCGTTCGTCCTCAGCGTTGATGGCCACGGCGGTATCGCCCAGCATGGTCTCCGGGCGGGTGGTCGCCAGCTCCAGCATTTCGCCGGTCTCCTTGACCGGATACAGCAGATGCCAGAAGTGGCTGTTCTGGGGCTCGTATTCCACCTCGGCGTCGGAGATGGAGGTGTTGCACTTGGGGCACCAGTTCACCATCCGGTTGCCCCGATAGATGAGCCCCTGCTCATACAGCCGCACGAACACGTTTTTCACCGCTTTGGAGCAGCCCTCGTCCATGGTGAACCGCTCCCGCTCCCAGTCGCAGCTGGAGCCGATGGTTTTCAGCTGGCTGACGATGCGGCTGCCGTATTTTTCTTTCCAAGCCCAGGCGCGCTCCAGAAAGCCGTCCCGTCCCAGCTCCTCTTTGGTGACGCCCTCCTGCCGTATGGCCTCCACCACCTTTGCCTCGGTGGCGATAGAGGCGTGATCGGTGCCGGGCATCCACAGAGCTTCATAGCCCTGCATCCGCCGCCAGCGGATGAGGATATCCTGCAGGGTGTTGTCCAGTGCGTGCCCCATATGCAGCTGCCCGGTGATATTCGGGGGCGGCATCATAACGGTGTAGGGCTTTTTCTCGCTGCCGTCGGCGTTCTTGGCGTGGGCGGTGGCATGGAAATACCCCCCGTCCAGCCAGAATTGATAGGTGCGTTGCTCCACCTCCCGGGGATCGTACACCTTGGCCAGTTCTTTCGGTTGTGCCATATTTTTTTGCTCCTTTCAGTGGATACGGCGTAAGACCTTGACGATCTCGCCGATATACATCCGGTGATAGTCGTTATTATAGTGTCCCTCGATGGTGGGGTCCAAGAATCCGGCGGGGTCGATATCCTGCCGATACATCTTCCGGCAGATGAGCACCAGCCGTGCCTCGTCCGGATAGGGCGCGGCGGCGTCGGTGCGGGGGGTCAGTCCGGCGGCGGCAAACTTGTCGCCCTCCCGGCCGCTCATTTTCCCGCACAGCTGGAGCGCCCGGCGGTTTTCATCTCCGAAAAAGGCCAGCGAAAAATGCTTTTCCCGCTCCATGAAGCCGTAGGTGTAGCGGGTGGGGCGTACATAGCAGGTGGCCACCGGCGCATTCCACAGCACGCCCAATCCACCCCAGCTGGCGGTCATGGTGTTCAGGTCGCCGGGCTTGCCGGCGGTGACCAGCATCCATTGTTTTCCGATCAGGTCAAAGGGATTCTCCCGTATCTCGGAGGGGTCGATCTCCACAAATTTGTTCATGGTATGCACCTCCCGTTGTCAGTGGATGGCGCTGCCGGGAGTCATGCCGTCCACAAACAGCACCTGTACGTCCTCGCTGCCATCGGGCTTTTCGCCGGAGGCGGCCAGGATCATGCCCTGGCTCTCTACGCCGCACAGCTTGGCGGGCTTCAGGTTGGCGACCAGCACTACCCGATGCCCGATCAGCTGCTCCGGGGTGTACCAGGGAGCGATACCGGAGCAGACCGTCCGGGGGGTATGGGTGCCGTCGTTGAGGGTGAGCTTCAGGAGCTTTTTCGCCTTTTTCACCGGCTCGCAGGCGGTGATCTCCGCCACCCGCAGGTCCACCTTCTGGAAATCCTCAATGCCGATCTCCGGCAGAAAGGCGATGCCCGTCGTTTCCTCCGCCTGTGCGGCGGCTGCCTGCTCGGCGGCAATCTCCGCCAGCAGCTTTTCGCCGTCGATGCGGGCGAAGAGGGGGGAGGGGGTGCCGACGGTGTGCTGCTCGGCGGCGCCGTAGACGGCATCGCCCATGGCCGACAGGTCGGTTCCCAGCTGCTCGTGAATCGCTTTGGCAGTAGAGGGCATAAAGGGGGTCAGCAGGATGCCGATGACCCGGATGCACTCCAGCAGGTTATACAGCACCGTCTCCAGCCGCTGACGGTTGGCGTCGTCCTTTGCCAGCGCCCAGGGGGCGGTCTCGTCGATATACTTGTTGCAGCGTTTTGCCAGCGCCATGACGGTCTCGGCGGCGTCGGCGTTGTGCCAGGTGTCCATCTGCGTCTGATACTGCCGGACGGTTTCGCCGCACAGGGCGATCAGCTCCTGATCCAGCGGGTCGGTGACGACGGCGGGCTTTTGTACGGTGCCGCCGAAATACTTGTTGGTCATGGCGATACTGCGGTTCACCAAATTGCCCAGAGTGTTCGCCAGATCGGTGTTGTAGCGGTTGATGACATTCTCATAGGTGATGGTGCCGTCCTGGGCAAAGGGAATCTCGGTGAGCAGATAATACCGCACCGCGTCTACGCCGAATTTCTTCGCCAGCTCGTCGGCATAGATCACATTGCCCTTGGATTTGCTCATCTTATCCTCGCCGGACAGCAGCCACGGATGTCCCAGCACCTGCTTGGGCAGCGGCTCACCCAGCGCCATGAGGATGATGGGCCAGTAGATGGTATGGAACCGGACGATGTCCTTGCCGATGACGTGCAGATCGGCGGGCCAATACTTCTTAAAGCGGTCGCTGCTGCCGTCGGGGTTGTAGCCGATGCCGGTGATGTAGTTGGTCAGCGCGTCCAGCCAGACATAGACCACGTGCTTGTCGTCGAAATCCACCGGGATGCCCCACTTGAAGGAGGAACGGGATACGCACAGGTCGTTGAGTCCGGGCTTGAGGAAGTTGTTGATCATCTCGTTGCGCCGGGAGGCGGGGGCAAAGAAGTCCGGGTTGTCCTCGTAGTATTGCATCAGCCGGTCCTGATATTTGCCCAGCTTTAAGAAGTATGCCTCCTCTTTGGCATCTACACATTCCCGTCCGCAGTCGGGGCATTTGCCGTCCTTGAGCTGGCTGGGGGTGAAAAAGCTCTCGCAGGGGACGCAGTATTTGCCCTCATAGCTGCCCTTGTAAATGTCCCCCTGCTCATAGAGCTTGCGGAAGATCTTTTGTACGGCCGCCACATGATCGGCGTCGGTGGTGCGGATGAACCGGTCATAGGTCACATCCATGCAGTCCCAGACCGCTTTGATCTGCGCGGAGATCCGGTCGACGTATTCCTTGGGGCTGATGCCCTCCTGCTGGGCGTATTGCTCGATCTTCAGCCCGTGCTCGTCCGACCCGGTGAGAAAATATACGTCGAAGCCCTGCATCCGCTTGTAGCGGGCGATCATGTCCGCCAGAACGATGTCGTAGGTATTGCCGATGTGGGGCTTGCGGCTGGTGTAAGCAATGGCTGTGGTGAGATAAAACTTGGGTTTGTCCATGAATTGGAGCCTCCTCATTTTGATGACATACGATGACATATCCCCTATTCTACCATATATGAAAAAAATTACAACATTTTTTACGGATTTTTCTGCATTTTCTGTTTCATGCCCACGCGAAGCGTGAAAATGCAGAAAACTTTTTGGAAAAGTGGCGGAAAGCGGTTGCATTTCCCGCTTTTTTATGGTAACATCGTGAAATAAAACTGTGTAGGAGGGTTCCGAACGATGCGAGCCGTAATTACCGTGGTTGGGCGGGATGCCGTGGGCATTCTGGCGAAGGTGGCCGGCCGGTGCAGCGAGCACAAGGTCAATGTGATCGAGGTCACCCAGTCCATTTTACAGGACCTGTTTGCGATGATCATGCTGGTGGATATACAGCACAGCGATATTCCGTTCACCCAGATTGTGGATGAGATGACCGCGCTGGGAAAAGAGAACGGGCTGGTCATCCACTGTATGCATGAGGACATTTTCAACGCTATGCACACGATTTGAGGGATGCCGTTTATGATCAATACCAAGGATATTTTAGAGACGATCACCATGATCCAGGACGAAAACCTGGATGTGCGCACCATCACCATGGGCATTTCGCTGCTGGATTGCTGCGACAGTTCCGTGGATCGGATGTGCGATCGGGTGTACGATAAGATCACCCGCAGCGCCAAGGATCTGGTGCGTACCGGGGAGAGCATCGAAAAGGAAATGGGCATCCCCATTGTCAATAAGCGTATTTCCATCACTCCGGCGGCGCTGGTGCTGGCGGGGTGCGATCGGCGGGACGCCGTCAAGCTGGCGCATACGCTGGAGCGGGCGGCGACCGCCTGCGGCGTTAATTTTCTGGGCGGCTTTTCGGCGCTGGTGCAGAAGGGCTTTTCCGCCGGAGACCGGGAGCTGATCGAGGCGATCCCCCAGGCGCTGGCGGAAACGGAGCATATCTGCGCCTCGGTGAACGTGGGTTCTACCAAAGCGGGCATCAACATGGACGCGGTGGCGCTAATGGGGCGTATCGTGCGGCAGGCGGCGGAGTGTACCGCCGACCGGGGCTGCATCGGTCCCGCCAAGCTGGTGGTGCTGTGCAACGCCCCGGAGGATAACCCCTTTATGGCGGGGGCGTTCCATGGCGTGGGTGAGCCGGATCGGGTCATCAACGTGGGGGTGTCCGGCCCCGGCGTGGTACGGGCGGCGCTGGCAAAGGCGGGCAAGGATAAGGATTTGAGCCAGATCGCCGATATCATTAAAAAAACGGCGTTCAAGATCACCCGCATGGGGCAGCTGGTGGCGCAGGAGGCGTCCGCCCGGCTGGGGGTGCCTTTCGGCATCGTGGATCTGTCGCTGGCGCCCACCCCGGCGGTGGGAGATTCGGTGGCGCACATTCTGGAGGAGATCGGCCTGTCCCAGTGCGGCGGTCACGGTACCACCGCAGCGCTGGCGATGCTCAACGACGCGGTGAAAAAGGGCGGCGTGATGGCGTCCTCTCATGTGGGCGGTCTGTCCGGCGCGTTTATTCCGGTGACGGAGGACGCGGGGATGATCGACGCCGCCCGCAGCGGCTGCCTGACCATCGAAAAGCTGGAGGCCATGACCTCCGTCTGCTCGGTGGGGCTGGATATGATCAATATCCCCGGAGATACGCCGGCGGAGGTGATCTCCGCCATCATCGCGGACGAAGCCGCCATCGGCATGGTGAACGGCAAAACCACCGCCGTGCGGGTGATCCCCGCCATCGGCAAGCAGGTGGGTGAAGAGCTGAATTTCGGCGGCCTGCTGGGCGAGGGCCCGGTGATGCCGCTGAATACGGCGTCGCCGGAAGTGTTCATCCATCGGGGCGGGCGGATCCCGGCGCCCATGCACAGCCTGAAGAACTGAACGGATCTGAAAGTCCCGCGGAGTACGCTGCATTGCGTGCGCCGCGGGATTTTTTTCGTTGCCGTCCGACGGCGCGCGGGCCGCTGCGGAGGTGTCTAATGAGAAGAAAATATGGGTAATTCGTGAATAAAGTTTGACATACGCGACATTTTGTGATATAATCCCTTAACAACTGTTGTTTCACCGGGGGCGTATAGCCGTGCGGATACAGGAATTTCAAGGAGTGTGACCGATTTGACAAAGTATATCGTCAAGCGGCTGGCGACGGCTCTGCTGAGCATCTTTATCGTGGCTACGCTGACATTTTTTCTGATGAATCTGGTTCCCGGCGGCCCCTTCGTGGCGGAAAAGAATATCAGCCAGGCGGCGCAGGAGGCGCTGGCTCAGAAATACGGTCTGGACAAGCCGCTTTTGCAGCGTTATGCCACCTATATGACCGATTTGATGAAGGGGGACATGGGCGCCAGCCTGAAGCAGCGTGGCCGCGATGTGTCCGACATCATCTTCACAAAATTTCCGGTGTCGGCCCGTCTGGCGGGCATCGCCGTGCTGGTGGCGCTGTGCATCGGGATTCCGCTGGGATGCCTGTCCGCCTTTAACCGCGGGAAGACGGCGGATAATATCATTCTGGTGCTGGCAACCTGTGGTATCGCCATTCCCAGTTTTATCAGCAGCGTCATTCTCTTATACACATTCGGCAGTAAGCTGAAGATACTGCCTACGGTGGGGCTGAACACCCTTTCTTCGTACATTATGCCGGTGACGGCACTGGCCATATACCCGTCGGCGTACATCACCCGTCTCATGCGTTCCAGTTTGCTGGACGTGATGGGACAGGATTATATCCGCACGGCGCGTGCGAAGGGGCTCTCGAACTTCAAGACGCTTTTCAAGCATGCTCTGCGCAACGCGATCCTGCCGGTCGTCACCTATGTGGGACCGATGCTGGCCAGCCTGATGACCGGTTCCTTCGTTGTGGAGAAGATTTTCACGGTTCCAGGGCTGGGGCGCGAGTTCGTTTCCGCGATCACCAACCGGGACTACACCATGATCATGGGCACGACCATTGTGCTGGCGACGCTGGTGATCCTCGCGAACGTGATCGTGGATATCCTCTATAAGGTGATCGACCCTCGCATCAAATTGAAGTAAAGGAGCGAAACGGACGTAATGAAACATAAGCCTTTCAGTCTGCAACTGAATCCGGACGATTTCGCTCCGGCTACCATAGACGAGAAGCAGGAACTGGTGATCATGCGGGACAGCGTGAGTTTCTGGAAGGACGGCTTTCGCCGTCTCTTTAAGAACCGCATTGCCGTGTTCAGCATGGTGGTCATTCTGTTGATCGTATTGTTTGCGTATTTTCTGCCGTCGGTGTGGCCGTATCGCTATGAGCAGCAGATTCGGGGCAGCGAAAATCTGGCTCCCTTTGAGTATAGCGCTGCCGAGCTGGCGCAGAAGAATGCGGGGGAAAAGGTGTTCCCGCACATCTGCGGCACCGATAAACTGGGACGCGATTTTGCGGTGCGCTTGATGATGGGCACCCGGATCAGCCTGACGGTCGGTCTGATCTGCGCGGCGCTGGTGCTGATCGTGGGCGCCACCTTCGGCGCTGTGGCGGCCTATGTGGGCGGCTGGGTCGATAACATCATGATGCGGATCACCGATATTCTGTATACCATTCCGGATATTCTGCTGATTATCATTCTGTCCATGGTGCTGAAGGAACGCTTGGAGTCTCTCTCCGAGGTTCCCGGGTTCCACTGGATGCAGGTGGTCGGCCCGAATCTGGTCGCTATTTTCCTGGTATTTATTCTGCTGTATTGGGTGGGCATGGCGCGGATCACCCGTTCTCAGGTGCTGGTGCTGAAAGAGGCGGAGTATGTGACGGCCGCCCGCGCGCTGGGCGCCAAAGGCTCCCGCATTGTGCGTAAGCATCTGCTGACCAACTGCATCGGCACGCTGATCGTGACCACCACCCTGCAGATTCCCTCGGCCATCTTCACGGAGAGCTATCTGAGCTTCCTGGGGCTGGGTGTGGCGGCTCCCATGCCGTCCCTCGGCTCGCTGGCGACGGATGCGGTGAAGGGTATGAATACCTATCCCCACCTGTTGCTGCTGCCAGCGATCCTGATCAGCATCACGATTCTGGTCTTTAACCTGTTCGGCGACGGTCTGCGGGATGCGTTTGACCCGAAGCTGAAGAACTAAAGGGGGAAACGACGTGAGCGAAAAGCTGTTGGAAATCAAAGACGAGCGCCTGTCGTTCTTCACCCCGGCCGGTGAAGTGAAAGCTCTGAATGGCGTGTCCTTCTCTATGGAGGAGGGCGATGTGCTGGGGATCGTGGGAGAGTCCGGGTCCGGTAAATCGGTGACGGCCTACTCCATCATGGGTCTGAATGCCTATCCCGGCAAGCTGGTGGGTGGCACCATTCGTTTTAACGGCCACCAGATCGACCAGATGACCGAGGAGGAATTCCGGAAGATCCGGGGCAACGAGGTGTCCATCATCTTCCAGGATCCGATGACCAGTCTGAACCCGGTGTACACCATCGGCAACCAGATCGAAGAAGTCATTCTGCTGCACACCGATAAGACGAAGAAACAGGCGCACGACCGTGCCCGGGAGCTGCTGGAGCTGGTGGGCATCAATGAGCCGGAAAAGCGGCTGAAGCAGTATCCCCACGAGCTGTCCGGCGGTATGCGGCAGCG
>DJEF01000007.1:86820-95532 GCA_002431285.1 Ruminococcaceae bacterium UBA5905
ACGATTCAGGCGCAGATTCTGGAGCTGATGCAGGAGTTGCGTCAGAAGCTGGGCATGAGTATCATTATGATCACCCACGATTTGGGCGTGGTGGCCAGTATGTGCGAGAAGATCGCGGTCATGTACGCCGGCCATATTGTGGAGTACGGGACGACGGATGAGATTTTCTATCAGCCCAGCCACGAGTATACTAAGGGCCTGATCAAATCCATTCCCATTCTGAACGCCGAGGAGATCACCCGTTTGGTTCCCATCGAGGGACAGCCGGTGGATCTGCTGAATCCTCCGGCGGGCTGCCCGTTTGCGCCCCGCTGCGGCAGCTGCATGAAAATCTGTCTGCGGGAAATGCCGCCGAAAACGGAGCTGAGCGATACCCACTATACCTATTGCTGGCTGCGCCAGAAAGAAGAAGCGGAAGGAGCGGTCAGCCATGAGTGAAGATAAGACGCTGGTTGAGGTACAGCATCTGCAACAGTATTTTCCGGCGGGCGGACATGGCTCCCACAAGCGCTTTGTGCAGGCGGTGGATGACGTATCCTTTGCTATCCGCAAGGGAGAGACCATGGGTCTTGTGGGCGAATCCGGTTGCGGTAAAACCACGGTCGGGCGCACGATGCTGCGCCTGTATGAGCCGACAGACGGCACCATCATTTACGACGGCGAAACCATTTTTGATAAAGAGAAAAAGATCGCGGTCAATATGTTGCCGTATCGCCGCAAAATGCAGATCGTGTTCCAGGACCCCTATGCCAGTTTGGACCCCCGCATGACCATCGGCGATATTGTGGGCGAGGCCATTGATATTCATAAACTGGCGGAGAATAAACAGGATCGCCGGGACCGCATCATCCGGTTGTTGGAGCGCGTGGGTCTGAATAGCGAACACGCCAACCGGTATCCCCATGAGTTCTCCGGTGGTCAGCGGCAGCGGGTGGGCATTGCCCGGGCGCTGGCGGTTGATCCGGAGTTCATCGTGTGCGACGAACCGGTGTCGGCGCTGGATGTGTCCATTCAGGCGCAGGTCGTCAATATGTTTGAGGATCTGCAGCAGGAATTGGGATTGACCTACCTGTTCATTGCCCACGATCTGAGCGTGGTGCGGCATATTTCCAACCGCATCGGTGTGATGTATCTGGGTAAGCTGGTGGAGTTGGCGGACAGCTACGAGCTGATCGCCCACAGCGTCCATCCCTACACCCGCAGCTTGATTTCCGCCATTCCTGTGGCGGACCCCATCACCGCCCGCGCCAATAAGCGCATTCCGTTGCAGGGCGATGTGCCCAGCCCCCTCAATCCGCCCAGCGGCTGCCGGTTCCGTACCCGCTGCCCCTATGCGGATGAGTGCTGCGCGGCGGAGGTGCCGGAGTTTAGAGAGGTCAGCCCCGGTCACTGGGCAGCCTGTCACCATTTGGATCGCGTGGAGTGATCCGACAACACTTGTATTTAATGCGTCGCCAGGGCGCATTGGATAAAAGCAGGCAACTGCATATTTTTTGAGAAATGGAGTGGAGAAAATGAAAGCAAAGAAAATCATGGCTCTGGTTCTGGCTTTCTGCTTGGTGCTCGGTCTGGCGAGCCTTGCCGGCTGCGGTAAGGAAACGAAGAAAGAAGTCACCGTACAGATCAGCCCGAACCCCGAGACTCTGGATCCCGCTCTGAACAGCGCTGTGGACGGCGGTAATATGCTGATCACCCTGTTCGAGACTCTGCTGATCATTGACCAGGACAACAAGGTGCAGCCCGGTCAGGCAGAGAAGTACACCGTCAGCGACGACGGTCTGACCTGGACCTTCACCATGCGCGACGGTCTGAAGTGGTCCGACGGCTCCGAGCTGAACGCGAAGGACTTTGAGTACACCTTCAAGCGGATCGCGGACACGACTCTGGCTGCCCCCTATGCCGACACCGTTATCGGTATGATCGACGGCTATAAGGATGCCATCGGCAACCCCGACGACGAGGGCAAGACCACCACGGAGCCCAACCCCGACCTGCTGAACGTCAAGGCCAGCGAGGACGGCAAGACTCTGACCATCAAACTGGCGTATCCTTGCTCTTACTTCGATAAGATCGTGGCGTTCGGCACCATGAGCCCGGTGCAGAAGGCGACTGTGGAGGCCAATGGCGACGCTTGGGCGACCAAGCCGGAGACTTATGTCTGCAACGGCCCCTACATGATCTCCTCCTGGACGGAGAGCGAGCGCATCGTCTGCAAGAAGAACCCGAACTACAACGGCGGTTGGGATAGCTCCAAGATCGTGAGCGAGACCCTGAACTTCCTGCTGCTGGAGGATTCCAGCGCTTCCTTCGCGGCTTATAACAGCGGCGAGGCGCAGCTGATCAAGGATGTTCCCACCGAGGAAATCCCCAGCCTGAAGAAGTCCACCGATGGCGGCGACTTCTATGTGGACACCATTCTGGGTACCTACTACCTGAGCATGAACACTCAGAAGGCGCCCTTCAACGATGTCAATGTGCGTAAGGCTCTGAACCTGGCCATCGACCGCGATTACATCGCCAACACTCTGATGCAGGGCACTTACAGCCCCGCCTACAACTTTGCCGGCCCCGGCATTGTGGACAACGAGGGTATGTTCTTCGACAACTCCGTGAAGGCGAACGGCGGCGAGACCTACATCAGCAAGGATTTCGAGGCCAACAAGGCGGCTGCTAAGGCGGCTCTGGCTGAGGCCGGCTATCCGGATGGCAAGGGCTTCCCGACCATCACCTACTCCACCAACGATTCCGGTTATCACAAGGTCGTTGCCGAGTATCTGCAGCAGCAGTACAAAGAGGTGCTGGGCATCGAGATGAAGATCGACATCGTGGAGTGGAAAGCTTTCACTCCCCAGCGTCGTGCCGGTAACTACGAGATGGCTCGTAACGGCTGGGTCATGGACTACAACGATGCTTCCAACATGATCGAGCTGTTCCTGTCCACCAACGGCAACAACGATGGTAAGTACAACAGCAAGGAGTTCGACGACGCTATGAACGGCTCCAAGGTGGCGGATTCCAAGACCCACTTTGAGAAGCTGCACGATGCGGAGAAGATCATGATGAATGATTACGCCTGCATCCCTGTTGCGTACTACAACGACTTCTGGCTGCAGAAGGCCGAGCTGAAGGGCACCTGGCATAGCCCCTATGGCTACTGGTATCTGCAGTATGCGTACCTCGAGGGCTAAGCTCTCTGCGCGCATACGGTAAATTACCGACAGCAGAACCGCCCGCGTCTCTGACGCGGGCGGTTCCTGCTTTGTCCATGTGTGTTACGCTGTGCAAAAGACTGTTATGCAGAACCGGATGTTTCATGCTGAAAGAATGATGCTTATCCCGGTTCTGATTGGTGGGCGTATGCAATCACTTATGTTAGGGGATGTACCGCTTGTAGAAAAAAATCTTAGCCGTTCTTTCTGCGGAGACATTTATGGTGAGACCGGCGGTCATTAACTTTTTTCCCGAGAGGGTAGAAGATTCCTCGGTATCCGCATCCGTCAGCACGTATTTCTCGTTATCCTTCAAACCACAAAGTCGGCATATCGCCGAGGTATACGGAGAATGCTCACGCTTAAAAACCTGCAGTACGCCGTCATCCTGTTCGGGACGGTTATACTGCACGATCAGCCAGGTCTTGTCACTGTCCAGCGGTTCGGTTATGGGGTATATATCTGCCGTAAAATACGGGCGTATACGCAAATACTCCTCCACATATTTCTTCACCCATGCAATGTCTTCTGCTGTCTTAAACTCCATTGTCCAATGCGTCGTCAGAGCGGCGGAATAGGCACTTCGCATTCTGTATTCATCGTACAGAGCCTTTCCGGTCCCATTTCCGGAAATCGGCATCCAAAGTCCGAAATTCACATTGTGTGCCTGCACACCGTTTACGATATAGTTTTCATTGCAAGGATAGTCACTTCTCCACAGCGGAAGACTGCGCCGCAACGTTTCTATATCAATTCTGCGACCGCCGCTGGCGCAATTGTCGATCAAAAGATCCGGAAATGCTGCTTTCAAACTATCCCATAAACGGTACAGACCCATGATGTACTTGATCTCCGTGATTCCCTTCCGATCATATGCGTCGTTGTCGCGCCAAAAATTCAGGGGATTAAAATTAAAATCCTGACGCAGACAGTCGATGCCGAGTTTGTGGATATACTCTTTGAGCATATCAAAACAATACTGCCAGGCATTTTCATCCCCTAAATTTAACAAAACGCTGTTGCTTTCGGAATAATCGTGCGCCGTCTGCACGCGCAGGAAGTACTCGGGGTGTTCATTGACTATCGGTGTTGTGAAAACTGCTCGCTCCGGTTCAAACCACAAGAGAAGTTTCATGCCTGCATCTTTCACCGCTCGGCTGACTTTTAGCAGACCATCCGGGTGATAATTCTTGTTTACTTGCCAATCGCCGGTATATTGCGCCCAGTTCCCCTCGATATCGTTCGGACAGGGTTCTGTTGAGGAACCATACCAGCCGGCATCAATCCAGATATACTCAAAAGGAAGAGCGTTTTCTTTTATGATCCGAATTCTTTCCAGCATTTCCTCCGTCGGCACGCCGCCCCATATTCCGGCACAGAAGGGAGTCGGTTCCTCGGCGGCTATCGGCGAAAAGTGGGTTTTCAAAAATCTGCGCCACTTGTTTTGGGATTCGATGAGGTTGCATTCATACGCCATCACGACAAGGGAAGATGTGCGGATTTTTTCCCCCGGATACAACCGAAAGTTTGTATCCGCAATCTTCGTCTGGATGTTTACGCTGTTTTCGGCACGCGAAATCGTACAATTCCACTGACCACTCCAGCCTATGGCAAACAGATACCCTTTATTCTGTCGGAAAATATTGAAAAAGGGCGCTTGGCCGTTTGAGGAACGGCCACCGCAGTTCGCGTACTGCTTTGTGCTGCCCGGGTAGATGTGGCTGTGATAGTTATTCTCCCGAAAATATTCCGGGTCGCACGAAAAATCATCCCTGCACCAGTCGGAGCCTTTCGGGGCAAAGATTTTCATATCGTTATCGCCGTCACGCACGCGTGCTTCCCAGCGCAACGGTTCATCCCGCTCAGAAGGGAGCGTGATATCTCCGTCATAAAGACCGGAAATGACTTTCGTTGCATTTTTCCCTGTGTTTTCAAACCATAATACCCATTCGCAGGCATCAAAATCCGGGTAGATTTGCAATAGGTTGGTTACCTTAAGACCATCATCCAGTGAATACTCGAAAGTGAATGTATTACCGCTTTCGGTTATGCGCGGCTTGATTGCATACTCGCTGAACGGCTTGCCGTCATACAGAAAGGAAAAGCGGTCTGTACGCTTGAAGTACTCCGTGTTGAACATAAAATCAACCTCTCATAAATATCGGTGAGATAACCTGTGAAAAATGGGTATGGAACTCCGGAGTGAGAATTTGAATTGCTTATGGTAATAAGCAATTCTCTTTTTTTAAACTGATTTTTGCCCGTCTCACTCCATCAATAGCCGCATGAACAGGCCGCCTTGCACGGTGCGGTGCTGAAAGCTGACCTGAGCGCTGGTATCTGCCCAGTACCAATCGGACATGGGCACGCGGGAATGGCTGGTGTGGTACTCCAGCCATAAGCGGTGGACGATCTCACGGAAATCGGCATCGTTGTCGGCCACACAGGCCACCCAGAGCTGCCAGTCGGATTTCGTATAGGTCTTGCGGCTGTCCAGCGGGATGCCGTAGGGGAGCTGCTCCCGCTTATAGCGGGCGATCTCACCGGCATAAAAGGAATCCGGCAGCAGCGCCGTGTGCCAGAGTTTATCCCACACGGCGTTGTATTTGAGACTGAAAGTGCCGGGACGGTCGTAGGCCAACCGGGTGCTGCCGTCCTCATTGGCGGCGCGACGGAGGAACGAGTGCGCGTAGCGGCGGGCGGTATCCATAGCCCCCTGTGCCTGCAGCGGGTTGCCAAGCTTCTCCTGTATCCGGGCGTATCCGACCAGACCGAAAACCGCCTTCAGCGTCAGATTGCAGTTATGCGCCAGATGACCGGCAAAATCGTCGGTGCACAGCTGATTTTCCGGATCCTCGCCGTATTGGGCCAGGTAGTTTTTCCATTGCTCTATAAGATCTATGTTTTCCCGCACAAAAGGCAGGTGATCCGGCGCATCCGCCAGCGCTGCCATCAGGATGATGATGTTGCCGCATTCCTCCACCGGCATCTGCAATTCCGGCAGACAGTCGCCGTAGGTCTGCCCGTTGACGAGGGGATAAGTGCCCACATCGTGGGGGGCGAAATCATACTTCCATCCCTCCGACCGGGCGAAGCGGAATACCGGGCGCAGCATCGCGGCCACCAGCTGCGGATTATACTTGAGATACATGGGTGCGGAGGGATAGGTGATGTCCACGGTGGCGGCACAGCCGTTGGAGAAACACTCCTTGGAGATATACAGAAGATTCCCGTCGGGAGCGACAGCCAGCTTGTGTCCGGCCATGATCTGCCGATAGGCCAGTTCCAGCAGTTCGGCGTATTCCGTGCCGCCCTTTTCCGTGGCCTCCCGGCGCATACCATCGGAGAAATCCCGGCAGCGCTGCATCAAGACCGGGTATTCCGCCATCGCTTCGGCAATGGCCGCTTCGATGGTCTTGCCGTCTTTTTTCCAATAGGCTTGAACCGGCTGGTGGAAGTATTCCAGACAGTAGCCGTCGTCATAGGCGAAGGCCACCAGCCGCTCTCCGTCCAGCGGAAAATCGGCGCAGATGCAATACTGCCCGTCCACCACTTCGTCGCCGGTGGTGGCGGCTCCCTCGACCGCCAGATAGAAATAGCCCCAGTCGATGCGCACGTTATCGCCGCTGCGGTTGAGGGGATGCTGCACGCCGTTGCCCATCCGCCGGACGGTCATGCCGGGAATGGCCACCTCCGCCGACAGAGCGCGGCTCTCGCCGGCTTTATTGAGCACCAGTTCTTCGCTGACGGACAGGTGAACGGATACCTCATGCTGACGCCCGTCCAGCGATTCCGCCGACAGATGCAGGTAGCTGACCGGGCGGGAGGCATAGTACAGGTCCTCAACCAGCATGGGGGAGGTGAACACGGCGGTCAGTCGAATCCGTTCGTCGGCAAACGTATAGGTGGTGCTGCACGCATCCAGGCTCATGGAGATTTGGGGCAGTGCAGGAATTTCGTGGGCGCTGTCATCTTTTAGACCCATAAAGCGCCGCACGTCTCCGTCGATGGTGATGAGTCCCAGCAGCCCATTGGGGCTGCCGGTCCAGTGATACGGTTTGCAGGAATACAGTTCGTCCCGACTCCACACGGAAAAATAGGGATCGACCGCGATCAGCGGTATGGCTGGGGGACGCATAGGCATACAAAACACTCCTCTTGTAAAATGAATGCTATTATGATACAATAGAAAAGATGAAAGCACCATAGAAAAATTCAGCTCAAAAGTGAGGAAAACCAGTGAAAGAGGATACGATCTGCTTTGCATCCGCCGGACGGCGGCTGCCGCTGTATGTAACGATGGCCGGGGTCACTTACCCGGACAGCAGTTACCGTATTCACCGGGATCGGTCCGATACCGTCGTGGTAGAGTATGTACTGGCAGGATTGGGGTATATTACCGTAGGGGATAAATATGAGGCGGTCGGGCAGGATCAGGTTTATATTCTGCATGAGGGCGAACGGCACGATTACTATGCCGATGCGGAGCAGCCCTATAAAAAGGTGTTTCTCAATGTGTCGGGGGCGCTGGCCACAGAGCTGCTGACTGCTTATCAGCTCAAGGAGCGCTATATCTTCCCCGGCGGTGGTACGAAGCCTCTGTTTGAGCAGGTACGGGGATTGTTGTCTGCACCGCTGACCGAGGAGGAGCGCCAGCTGCGCCTGTGCGGGCTGTATGTGGAGATTCTGGGACGGTTGCGGCTGGATGAGGCTCAGGAAAAGCACCCCTCGGAGGCGCAGCAGCTCAAGCGGTATATGGACGAACGCTTATCCCGGATGGTCAGTGCCCGGGAGCTGGCGGAACAGATCTATCGGTCACCGGACTACTGCCAGAAGCTGTTCAAGCGGGAATACGGAACGACGCCTTACGACTATCAGCTGCGCCGTAAAATGCGGGCCGCCTGTCGTCTGCTGACCAGCACTACGCTGCCGGTGGGAGAAATCGCCGCTCGCTTGGGCTATGAGGACGCCCAGTATTTCTCCAACCTGTTTCGGCGGAAGATGGGGTGCTCGCCGCGGGAATATCGAAAACGGGAGTGATGGGCCACTCATCGAAATACCTACCTCTTCAATAGGCAATATAGTGTGTACAAAAAGGCAGTTGTCTTTTGCTAACCGATGGAGTATAATGGGAACAGATTCCTTGGAAGGGAAGTGGATGTATGGAACAATACGATGTGACCGGGATGACTTGTGCCGCCTGCAGTGCTCGGGTGGAAAAGGCGGTGCGGGCGGTGCCGGGGGTGACGGAGTGCGCGGTCAGCTTGCTGACCAACTCCATGTCGGTAGAGGGCACGGCCGATCCCCGGACCGTGGTGGCCGCGGTGCAGGCGGCAGGCTACGGCGCGGCGGTCAAGGGAGCGCAGAAGTCGTCGGACGCGACGGACAAGCTGACAGACCGCGAAACCCCGGCGCTGTTGCGGCGGCTGGTCTCCTCGGTGGTGTTTCTGCTGGTGCTGATGTATATTTCCATGGGGCATATGATGTGGGGCTGGCCGCTGCC
>DJEF01000059.1:0-52770 GCA_002431285.1 Ruminococcaceae bacterium UBA5905
AAGAGGACAACCAGAATTTCCTGCTGATGCACGCCATCGGCGTGAACGTATCGGGTCAGATCGCCTCGGTCATCGCCGGCGGCATGATCCTCAACCTGATCGGATAAAGGAGGATGCAACAGATGAATTTTCAGGCATTTTTGAATACGCTGCCCATCATGGGCAAGGGGATGCTGGGCATCTTCATCGTGGCGGCCGTCATCGTCGCGGTCATGTACTGGCTGTGCTGGACCTTTAAGGATAAAGGCTGAACAGGCCGCCTACGCCCCGGAGAATCCCGCTTTTCGCCCGGCAAAAGACACCGCTTCGGCGGTGTCTTTTTTATTCTCTCCCCGGTGCAAAACAGCAGACTCCGTGCATATCGCCGCCCGCCCGGTCATATAGTAGTAGAAGAAACGCCGGGTTTGTCCGTTTGAACGGGGAGGTGCGCACTATGCAAACTGGGTGGCATACGGCGAGCAGCGATATCGCCGGGTGGCCGACGAAAGCCGACGGCGGCAGCGGCGGAAAAGCGCCGGAGACGCGGCCGCACCGGGGCAAGCCGCGCCGGGCCCGTCCGCCCCATTCCGGAGCGGAACGGCGAAGCCGGCTGCTGCGATGCGCCGGAGGGGTGCTGGCGGCGATATTGGCGGCGGCGGTGCTGCGCACACCCCAGTCCCGGCAGGCAGCGGCGCTGGTGGCCGCCGGACTGCGACAGCCGGAGAACGCCGCCCGGCTGCTGGCCGAGCGGCTGGAACAGCCGCTGCACACGGCCCTCCCGGCGGCGGCAGAACCGGCGCAGCAAGGGGGCGAACCGCTGACGGAGGAGACGGCCACCGCGCCCTCGGAGAGCAGCGCTGCGCCGGAATCGACGGTTTCCGCTCCGCCGGAGGACGGCAGCGGCGGCAAGATCGAAGAGCGGAAACTGTCGGCGGGAGACACGCTGCTCCATGGCATTGGAGTGAAAAACCGCAGCGGTGCGGCGGTGGATATCGCCACGGCGCTGTCCGATCCGCTGCCCCGGAAATGGCAAAAAACCGCCGATCCGCAGGTGCTGATCGTCCACACCCATACCACCGAGGGGTATATGCGCTACGATGCCGGCTACTATAACGCCGGGGACAGAGAGCGCACCACCGACGGCAGCCGCACGGTCTGCGCCGTGGGAGACGCGGTGGTGAAAACGCTGGCCGCCGGGGGCATCACCGCCATCCACGACACTACCGTGCACGATTCCCCCCAATACAGCGGCGCCTACACCCGCTCCGCCGCCACCGTGGAAAAAAATCTGCAACAGTATCCGTCCATACAGATCGTGCTGGATCTGCACCGAGACGCCATCACCGACGGCAGCACCCTCGTTAAGCCCACCGTCACGGTGAACGGGCGGAAAGCGGCGCAGATGATGCTGGTCGCCGGCGTGGTCAGCACCAAGGCGCTGCCCAACCCCAACTGCCGCCAGAATCTGGCGCTGGCGGCGCAGTGGCAGCGGGCGCTGACGGCGGTCGATCCGGACCTGATGCGGCCGCTATCCACCGTCGCCAGCCGGTACAACCAGAATCTTTGCCCCGGCTACCTGCTGGTGGAGGTGGGCGCGGAGGGCAACACCGTGGCAGAGGCCGCCTATTCCGGCGAGCTGCTGGCGAAAACGCTGCTGGAGCTGCTGCAATAAGCCGACCGATCCGCGTATACCCTTTCCGAAAACGGGATATCCTTCCGCTTTACCGGCTCTCACCATGGTCATTGCCGGCAGGTGTACGGGCGCTTGTGCGCGCAAACCCGCGCGCCCTCATCCGGCGACAGTGGCCATGCAGCGGCCACGCTCCGCTTTTCACCCTCCCATATGTCCGCACCCGATCGGAAATTTTCGGAAAGCCGGAACCTTCCCGGCGAAAACCGGCCG
The DNA here is from genome assembly GCA_002431285.1 of Ruminococcaceae bacterium UBA5905. Classification (GTDB taxonomy): domain Bacteria; phylum Bacillota; class Clostridia; order Oscillospirales; family Acutalibacteraceae; genus UBA5905. The sequence continues at coordinate 1,883 of DJEF01000059.1, forward strand.
AAGAATCCCGTCGTATCGTGAGCACCGGGGGCAAAGCCGCTGTGCGCCATTCGGCCGACAACCGATCGCGGCCCGCTCGTTTTTGCCCACGCGTCACGTCCGACGGGTATTCTGTGCATCGGCGCGCATACTAATGCCATGAGGGGGTGCGGCCATGCGTCGCTGGATCGGATCGTTTTCCGTGGGATTCTGCCTGACGCTGTGTGTGCTGGGGCTGGCAGGCAGCTGTCTGTGGATCGAACACAATATGCAAAAAACCACCGACGGCCAGACGGAACCGGCCATCGCCTACACCCTGGAGGACGGGTGTCTGCGGCTATACCGCACCGCCGACGGCGAAACGCTGACGCTGCCCGCCGCCCTACGGGAGCGGCTCACGCCGCTGCTGTCCGCGCCGTTACAGGGCATAGGCTGGCTGCTGCGACAGGAAAGCATCGGTCTGGAGCGAGCGCTGGACTGGGTGGAAGAACTGCTGGCGGGGGATACCGCCATGGGCAGCCGCCGCGCGGTGTGATCGGAAAACAAAGAAGAGCGCCGTCCGGGGATATTCTCCCGGACGGCGCTCCATCATTTTACCGCGAAGTCGCCGGATAATAGCGGTCTACCCGCTCACCAGCACCACATTATCCGCCCCCAGCACCCGCTTCAGCTCCTCGATCAGCACCGGCGGCGGGTTCACCCACCAATCGGAGGGAGTGCGCACCAGCTTGCCGGTATCCGCAAACCGCAGATACACCGGCAGCGGCCCCTCGAACACCCGCAGCAGCCGCTGGGTATGTCGATAGACCTCGCCGTGGTCGGAGGGCAGCCGCAGATACAGCCCCGGATGGGCGGCGGACCGGGTGGCCTGCGGCGGAGCGGCCGCCTTCGGCGGCTCGTCCGGGATCGGCTCCACCCGCTCGCACAACAGTTTCGGCTCCCGTTCCTCCTGCACATCCAGCCGTCCCCGAATGAGCACGGCCTGCCCGGTTTGCAGCAGCCCCTCATACTGTGCCAGCTGCTTGGGGAACACGGTGGCCTCAATGGAACCGTACAGATCCTCCAGCTGCACCAGCGCCATCCGGGCGCCCGCCCGGGTCATCTGAATGCGCACCGCCCCCACGAGACACAGCAGCTGCACCGTTGTGCCGTCCCGGTAAGAGGAGGTGTCCTCTTCTTCCAGAGCGGTCAGCACCCGGTTGAGCCTGTCCAGCTTCATAGCCTTGTAGTATCCCTTATAGGCCGAGAGGGGATGGCCGGACAGATACATCCCCGTGGCCTCTTTTTCCATCCGCAGCCGCTCTCCGAAAGGCAGCTCCGGCAGGTCGGGGATCGCCACCGGAGTTTCACCGGCCGCCTCAGCCGCATCAAAGAAGCCCACCTGCCCCTCCAGCAGCGTGCGGCCCTGTCCCTCCAGCTGCTCGAATACCAGCGGCACCATCTGGATCATCTGGCGGCGGTTCAACCCCAGTCCGTCCAGCGCGCCGCAATGGATCAGGCTGTCCACGCCGAGACGGTTGAACTCCCGCTGCCCGCACAGCCGTTTGCAGAAGCTGTAAAAGCCCGTATAGGGGCCGCCCCGCTCCCGCTCCCGGGTCAGCGCATCCACAAAGCCCCGGCCGATATTCTTCACCGCCAGCAGGCCGAACCGGATGTGGTCTCCGGACACCTGGAAATCGGCGCCGCTCTCGTTGACCGAGGGGGGCAGCACCTGAATTCCCATGCGCTCGCTCTCCCGGATATAGGTGATGACCTTGCTGCTGCCGAACACGCTGGTCAGCAGCGCCGCCATATACTCCTTCGGATACAGACACTTGAGATAGGCCGTCTGATAGGCCACCAGCGCATAGGCGGCGGCGTGAGATTTGTTGAAAGCATAGGAAGCGAAGGACACCATCTCGTCGAACACGGCGTTGGCCACCGGCTCCGGCACCCCCCGGCGCACGCAGCCCTCCACCTCCACCGTACCGTCGGCCGCGGTGATGCCGTGGACGAACGCTTCCCGCTCCCGTTCCAGCTCGTCGGTGTGCTTTTTCGCCACCGCCCGGCGCACCAGATCCGCCCGCCCCAGAGAATACCCTGCCAGCGCCCGGAATACCTGCATCACCTGCTCCTGATAGACGATGCAGCCATAGGTGACCTCCAGAATCGGTTTCAGCAGCGGGTGGGCATACCGCACCCGCTCCGGGTGGCGGCTGTTCTCGATATACCGGGGGATGGAATCCATAGGACCCGGCCGGTACAGAGAGATGACCGCGATCAGATCCTCAAACCGGGTGGGCCGCAGCTGCATCAGCACCCGCTTCAGCCCGCCGGACTCCATCTGGAACACCCCGTCGCTCTGCCCGGCGGACAGCATCCGGTACACCGCCGCCTCATCCAGCGGAATCCGGCGGATGTCAAAATCGGGCGTGTGAACCCGGATCATCCGCTGGGCGTCGTCGATGACCGTCAGGTTCCGCAGTCCCAGAAAGTCCATTTTCAGGATGCCCAGCTGCTCCAGATTGTCCTTGTGATACTGAGTCGCCACCGCATCGTGGTTGAGGCACAGAGGCACATAGTCGCTCACCGGGCGGGGGGCGATCACCACCCCGGCGGCGTGGGTGGAGGCATTGCGGGGCATTCCCTCCACCTTTTGCGCCAGCTCGATGAGCTGCTGCACCTGCGGGTCGCCCTCCGCCAGCTCCCGCAGCTTGGGGTTGGTGGCCAGCGCCTTTTCCAGCGTCATATCCAGCGCCCGGGGGATCTGCTTGGCCACCCGGTCGCCGATGGCGTAGGGCAGCCCCATGGCGCGGGCCACATCCCGCACCGCCGCCCGAGCCGCCAGCGTCCCAAAGGTGACGATCTGCGCCACCCGGTCGGCGCCGTATTTGCCGATCACATAGTCGATGACCTCCTGCCGCCGCTCGGTGCAGAAGTCCACATCAAAATCCGGCATACTCACCCGCTCCGGATTGAGGAACCGCTCAAACAGCAGATTATACCGCAGGGGGTCGATCATGGTGATGCCCAGACAATAGGCACACAGGCTGCCCGCGCCGCTGCCCCGCCCGGGGCCCACCGGGATGCCGTGGGCTTTGGCATAGTTCACATAATCCGCCACGATGAGGTAATAATCCGCATACCCCATCTGCCGGATGACCGACAGCTCATACTCCAACCGATCGACGACGGCGGGCTCGGGCGTATCGCCATAGAGACGGGTCATGCCCTCCCGGCACAGCCGGGCGAGATAGGCGTTGCTGTCCCCGCCGGGGGCGTCGAAGGCGGGCAGTTTCAGCTGGCCGAAGGTCAGCTCCACCCGGCAGCGGTCGGCAATGCGCACGGTATTGGCTACCGCCTCCGGCAGAGCGGGAAACAGCGCCGCCATTTCCTCGCCGGATTTGAGGTAGAATTCCTCGGTTTCAAAATTCAGCGGGCTGGGCTCCTGCAGAGTGGTGGCGGTCTGAATACAGCACAACACCCGCTGCATGAGAGCATCCTCCCGGGTCAGGTAATGGGCATCGTTGGTACAGACCAGCGGCAAGCCGGTGTCCTTCGCCAGCCGCAGCAGACCGGCGTTGACGGTTTTCTGATCCGCCAGCCCGTGATCCTGCAGCTCCAAATAAAAATGCTCCGCCCCGAACAGGGAGCCGTACCAGTCCGCCGCGCGGCGGGCGGCGGCATAGTCCCCCGCCAGCAATGCCTGGGGAATCTCCCCCGCCAGACAGGCGGACAGAGCGATCAGCCCCTCATGGTATTGCTCCAGCAGCTCCCGGTCGATGCGGGGACGGATATAGAACCCCTCCGTCCAGGCGGCGGACACCAGCTTGATGAGATTCTGATAGCCGGTGTTGTTCTCGCACAGCAGCACCAGATGGTAGTATTGGCTGTCCTGCCCGTGCACCTTATCATGGCGGGAGCGCGCCGCCACATACACCTCACAGCCGAGGATAGGGCGGATGCCCTGCTTCAGACACTCGGTATAAAAATCCACGACGCCATACATAACGCCGTGGTCGGTGATGGCAACCGCCGTCTGTCCCAGCTCTCTGGCGCGGCGCACCAGAGCCGGCAGGCGACAGGCGCCGTCCAGCAAGCTGTATTCGCTGTGCACATGGAGGTGAACGAAATCCGGCGTATCCGGCATAGACACGGCCCCCTTCCGACGGTCATTCGGCGGCTTGCGCCAGCTTCAGCAGCTTTTGCATCCGGTGGTTGACGCCGCTGCGGGTCAGGGGCGGCTCCAGCGCCTCCCCCAGCTCCCGCAGAGACAGCTCCGGGTTCTCCAGCCGCAGCCGCGCCAGCGCCTGCAGCTCCGGCGGAAGATTTTCCAGTCCGCCGGAGCGCTCCAGCCGCCGGAGCGCCTCCGTCTGCACTGCGGCCGCCGCCACCGTCTTGTCGATGTTGGCGCTGTCGCAGTTGAGCCGACGGTTCGTCTCATTGCGGATGCTCTTCACCATTTTTACATTCATCATTTCCAGCGAGCCCCGACAGGCGCCCAGATAGGTCAGGCAATCCTCGATGCGGCTGCTCTCCTTGAGATACACCACATAGCTGCCCGCCCGGCTGACGGCCTTGGCGGGGAAACCCACCTCCCGCAGCAGCGCCACCAAATCCCGGCTGAAATTATAGTGGGGCACACACCATTCCAGATGGTAGTCCCGGGCGGGATCGGTGACCGCCCCGCAGGCCAGGAACGCCCCCCGCAGATAGGCGCGGGCGCACTCGTCGCAGTCCAGGTTCGCCCGGTTGAGCCGCAGAGATACGGCGGTATGCCCATGACCGAACCGCTCCAGGATCCTCTGCCGCTCTGCGGCATCGGGGAATGAACGGGTATACAGCCGGGTGCGCCGCCGCGTCTCCCCGGCGAGAGGAGCGCCCACCTGACAGACCCGGGGGATCAGATATCCGTACAGCGCCGCCACCTCCGGCAATTCGGTCTGCATGGAGATCTCTCCGGCGGAAAAGGCATGGCCGCATTCCAACAGCCCATAGGCCATCGCCCCCCGGCAGCAGACCTTGTCCGGCACCTGCGCGCTCAGTTCTTTTTTCACATCGGCGGAAAAGGACATGGCGTGTTCCTCAGACTTTCTCGATATCCCGGTGATTCACCAGCACCCGGTGCCCGGCGGAGCGAATATGCTCCGCCAGCGCGTTGGCCACCGTCACCGAACGGTGCTTGCCGCCGGTGCAGCCGACGGCCACCACCAGCTGGGATTTGCCCTCCTGTATATACAGCGGGATGAGGTGATCCAGCAGAACATAAAGATTGCGCAAAAATATCCGGACATCCTCCGACCCCAGCACAAAATCCTGCACCGGCTTGTCCATACCGGTCTGATGCTTCAATTCCGGCACGTAAAAGGGATTGGGGAAGCAGCGCACATCCAGCATCAGGTCCGCTTCCGTTGGGAAGCCGTACTTGAATCCGAAGGACATACACTGAATGGTCATGGATTCCGTCTGCTCCCCCAGGAAGATGGAGGTGATCTGCGCCTTCAGCTGGCTGGTGCTGAGCAGGGTGGTGTCCAGCCGGAAGTCGGCTTTTTCCAGCACCGGCGCCAGCAGAATCCGCTCCCGTTTCAGCGCTCCGGCCGTGCTCTCTCCCTCCACTGCCAGCGGATGACGGCGGCGGGTCTCCTTGAACCGGCGGCACAGCACCTCGTCGCTGCAATCCAGAAACAGCACCCGGTAACCCTGACCGGCTTTGTTCAGAGTGAACAGGCTGTGCTTCAGATCGCAGAACATCTCCCCGCCCCGCACATCCATCACCAGCGCCACCCGGCGGATGGCGCCGCCGCTCTGACTGCACAGCTCCACGAATTTCATGATCAGCTGCGGAGGCATATTGTCCACACAATAGTATCCGATATCCTCCAATGCCCGCACCGCCTGGGATTTCCCCGCCCCGGACATTCCGGTAACGATCACCAGCTCCATCGTAACTCCCCCTTTCCGGATACACACAGACAGTCTGTGTGCACTTTGACTGTCCGGGACCCGCCAACCGGCGGCATGTCCTGTGCAAATACAAAACCGGCCCGCCGCTTTCCGGCGCACCCCGGCAAATTTCACAATCACCCCGCCGACCCGCGGCGGGATACGTCAAAACCAAAGGATGTCCCGCCAATCAGCAGCGGGACGCGTCAAAACGCAAAGCGCCCCACAAATCAGCGGCGGGACGCGTCAAAATTCGCCGACAAACTGCACTTCCGGCTCCAGCGCCACATCCCGCTGCTGCCGCACAGTCTCCTGCGCATGGCGGCACAGCGCCAGAACCTCGGCAGCGGTGGCACGCCCCCGGTTCACCACAAACCCGGCGTGCTTGTCGCTGATCTGGGCGTCGCCGATCCGGCAGCCCTTCAGTCCGCATTCCTCCAACAGGGCAGCGGCAAAATACCCCTCCGGGCGCTTAAAAAAGCTCCCGGCGCTGGGGTATTCCAGCGGCTGCTTTTCCCGGCGGCGCTCCATCAGTTCCTCCATCCGGGCAGCGATGGTCTCGGGATCGCCCGCCGTCAGCCGGAACCGCACCGCGGATATCAGCTCCCGCTCCTGCGCGGGCTGTGCGGAGAACACGCTATGGCGGTAGGACAGCCCCAGCTCCTGCGGAGCATACACCCGACGCTCCCCGACAGGGGTCAGGACGGTGGCGCCCGTCACGACCTGCGCCATCTCGCCGCCGTAGGCGCCTGCATTCATAAACAGAGCGCCCCCCACACTGCCGGGGATACCATAAGCGAATTCCAGCCCGGTCAGCCCCTGCTCCCGGGCGAACCGGCACAGCCGCACAAGGGGCACCCCCGCCGGACACAGAACCGTGCCGTCGGGCAACAGCTGCGGCGCCTGCCCCTTCCCGTCCCAGTGCAGCACCACGCCCCGGATGCCCCGGTCGCCCACCAGCAGGTCGGAGCCGTTCCCCAGAAAGAACGGGGCCACTCCCTGCCGATGGCAGGCGGCCAGCACCGCCTGCGCGGCGGATTCACCCGGCAGGTCGATGCGCAGCTCCGCCGGCCCGCCGATGCGAAAAGAAGTGGCCGCGGCCATGGACGCATCCCGGGTGACCCGGCAGCCCCAACGCGTCGCCAGCTCCCCGATCTCGGTCAAATCCATACCGCCGCCCCCTCTGTCGCTGTTATTTCTGATATCCCAGATAGGCCGCGCCGATGATGCCGGCGTCGTTGCCCAGCTGGGCAACGCAGATCTGGGTCTGCTTAGCGCTGTTCTGGCTGTACCGCTCCCGCTCGATATACTCCCGCAGGGGCTTCATCAGGGTCTCGCCCTCGTTGCAGATGCCGCCGCCCACGCACAGCACCTCCGGCTGGAAAATATTGATCATATTCACCAGCCCGCAGGCGATATACCGGATATAGGTATCCACCACCGCCTTGCCGGTCTCGTCCCCCTGACGCATGGCGTCAAAGGCGGTGCGCCCATTGACCTGATCCAGATCGCCGCCAGCCAGCTCCCACATTTTGCTGTCCGGGTGGGCCTCCATGGCGCGCCTGGTCTGGCGGATCAGCCCGGTGGCGGAAGCATAAGCCTCCCAGCAGCCCTTCCGGCCGCAGGAGCAGGGCTCCCCGTCCACCACGATCACCGTGTGCCCCAGCTCCGCTCCGGCGAAGTTGTGCCCGGCCATGATCTTGCCGTCGATGATGACACCGCCGCCCACGCCGGTGCCCAGCGTGATGCAGACGCAGCTGGTCTTGCCTCTGGCGGCGCCCGCCACCAGCTCGCCGTATGCGGCGGCGTTGGCGTCGTTCTCCACGCACACCGGCTTATGCAGCCGTTCCTCCAGATAGTCCCGCATGGGCACATTGGAGAAGTTCAGATTGTTGGCGTATTCCACCACGCCGGTGTCCGCATTGCAGGAGCCGGGAGAGCCGACCCCGATGCCGCCGATATCCTCCATGGTCAGTCCGGCGGCCTTCACCGCCTCCAGACACACCGCGACCATGTCGTCCATGATCGCCTCCGCCGGACGGGGCATGGCGGTTTTCCGCTTGGCGGTGGCGACGATCTTATACTGCTCATCCACCACACCGGCGACGATATTGGTGCCGCCCAGATCAATTCCGATACGATACATATTGTTGTTTCCTCCTTGAATTATACATATAGTAGTTGATTGTTATGCCGATACCGTGCCGTCCCGGCGCGGCGTCGGCTCAGTACCCATCCCATTCCGACAGCTCGCCGGTGGGCAATCCGGTCTCCTCGGACATCCCCAGCTTATGCATCAGCTCCTGAGCCGCGTTATAGCCCATTTTCTTCTGCCGGTTGGACATGGCGGCCACCTCGATGATGACGGCCAGATTCCGCCCCGGCTTAACGGGAATGGTCAGCGCCGGAACGTTGATGCCCAGAATCTCCATGGTTTGCCAGTCGGTGCCCATGCGGTCATACACCTTGCCGTTGTCCCACGGCTCCAGCTGAATCACCATGTCGATCTTCTCGGTGGTCTTGATGGCGCCGATACCGAAGATGCGGCGCACATTGACGATGCCGATGCCCCGCAGCTCGATAAAATGGCGGATATTGGCCGGAGCAGAACCCACCAGCGTCCGGGCGGACACCCGGCGGATCTCCACCGCGTCGTCGGCGATGAGCCGATGTCCCCGCTTGAGCAGCTCCACGGCGGTCTCGCTTTTACCGATACCGCTGTCGCCCAGCAGCAGCACACCTTCGCCGTGCACCTCCACCAGCACCCCGTGGCGGGTGACCCGGGGCGCCATCTCTACATTCAGATAGGCGATGAGCGCCGCCATAAGAGCCGAGGTGGCCTCCTTGCTGTGCAGCAGCGGCACGCCATGCCGCTTGCAGGCTTCCAGCAGCTCCGGCATGATGGGCAGATCCCGGGTCACGATCACCGCCGGCGGGCAATGCGCGATCAGCTCCTCCAAGTGGGCGGCGCGCAGATCGCCGGGCAGATTCTCGAGAAATCCGCTTTCATTATTCCCCAGTATCTGAATCCGGTCGTTGTCAAAATAATCAAAATACCCGCTCAGCGCCAAACCCGGACGGTTCACATCGCAGGATACGACCTTGCGCTCCTCCGCAGGGCCGGGCATATAGACCTCCTCCAGGCGCATCTCCCGGATCACAGAGGACAGCGGTACAGAATATGCTTGCTTAGCCATCGGATATACCTCCTGTACAGATTTGACATCCATCGATATTTTACCATACTTTTCCCCGCTTGGAAAGAGCGAAAACACATTTTCTTTTTGTAGTTTTCGGCAGGAACGGAAAAACCCGCTCCGTAAGGAGCGGGTTGCACTGTCAGACGTAGGAATTTTCGATCTTCACCACGGCGGACAGCCGTTCGTCCGCCGCATGAATGCGCCGGCTGATATCCTCCGCCAGCGTGGCGCGGCCGGGATAGTCATAGGGCGCCACCACGTCGAAGATCAGATTGATGTGACTGACCCCGTCTACCAGCCGAAAATCGTGGAGACTGAGCCGCTCGTCCAGATCATTCACCACCCGCTCCGCCAGACGCTTATACCGTTCGGTGGCGGCATCGTCGGTGCTGACAGGGTCCATATGGATACAGCTGACGATGCGAAAACGCTCCATCAACTCCTGCTCGATGCGGTCCACAATATCGTGGCTGACCAGAATGTCCTGGGATGCGGGCACCTCTGCGTGGAGAGACACAATGACCCGTCCCGGACCGTAATCGTGCACCATCACATCGTGGACGCCCACGATGCCCTCGTGCGCCAGCACCGTCTGCTCAATATCCAGCACCAGCTCCGGGTCGGGACGCTGCCCCAGCAGCGGGGACACGGTCTCCCGGATGATGCCCACCCCCGACCACAGCACAAACAGCGCCACCGCAAGACCCACATACCCGTCCAGCACCCAGCCGGTCCTCCAGCTCAGGAGAGAGGTGAGCAGCACCAGTCCCGTGCAGATCACATCGTTGCGGCTGTCCACCCCGGAGGCGATCAGCGCCTCCGAACGGATGGTGGTGCCGATGCGCCGGTAAAACACACTCATCCACAGCTTGACCGCCACCGATGCCGCCAGAATCAGCATGGTCAGCAGACCGAATTCCGCCGGCTGGGGGTGCAGGATCTTCTCCACCGCCGAGGTAGCCAGCTCGAACCCCGCCAGAATGATCAGCACCGCCACCCCCAGCGCCGACAGATATTCCATGCGGCCGTGGCCGAAGGGGTGATCCCGGTCGGCGGGACGGGCGGCCAGCTTGAAGCCGAACAGCGTCACCACCACCGAACCGCCGTCGGACAGGTTATTGAACGCATCCGCCACAATGGCCAGACTGCCGGACAGCAGCCCGGCGGCCAGCTTCATGGCGAACAGCAGCAAATTGCAGAATAGTCCCGTCAGCCCCGCCATACGCCCATAGGCATACCGGGTGTCGGCAGACAGAGGCTCCTCGCCCGCCGCCGGGACGAACAGCCGCACCAGCGTTTTGGTCAACACGGCTCGGTCACACCTTTCGATTATAAATACCGTACAGATAGGCGGCCACCCCGTCCTCCTCATTGGAGGCGATCACCATGTCCGCCGCTGCCCGCGCCTCGGGAGCCGCGTTCTCCACGCAGACAGCCAGATCCGCCGTACGGAACAGCGGCACGTCGTTGCGGTTGTCGCCGAAGGCCACCACCCGCTTTGCCCGCACCCGCCGGCGCAGCCGCTCCACGCCCTGATCCTTTCCGGCATCCTCCCGGCTGATCTCCAGAAACCACGCGTCCGACTGATAGGTGTCGGCATACAGCTCCACGCGGATGCCGGGAATGGCATCCAGCCGCGCCTTGAGCGCCGTCTGCTCCCCGTGGCTGCCCTGACAGCTGAAAAACAGCGCCGGGCTGGCTTTCAGCTGTCCCACATGGTGGAAGAACCGGTCGAACCCGCGCCCGTCCGGCGTCTTGCGGCGGATGAACGCCTCCTCCGCCGGGGAGAGCCGGGTATAATACACGTGCACCTCGTTGCCCCGCCGCCGGAACAGCATGGCCGTGCGGCCGGCGTCGGTCAGCGCCGCCAGAATGCGACCCACCGTCTCCGCGTTCATCTCGCAGGCCTGGACAATCCGCCGACGGCCGGGGTCGTACAGCATCGCACCCCCCATCAGCACCACCGGCAGGCGGAAGTGGATGGACGACAGCGGGATCATTTCCACGCCGATCAGCCCCCGGGCCGTGGCGGCGGAAATGAGCATTCCCCGGCTGATCAGCCGGTTGAGGGTCTGCGCGGTGGAGGGAGAGATGGTGCCGTCGTCCCGCAGGAGCGTGCCGTCCAGATCGGTGACATACAGGGTGCGGCAGCCCCGCTCAATAGCGCGGAATACAAACTGAAAATACGCCGATCCATAGTGGTGGAACCGCCGCTGCCGGATCATCTCCAGCAGCTCATCCACCGCCACCCAGCGCACCTCAGCCACCTCCTCCCGCTGCAGGCGCAGGGTGTCGGGGTCAATATCCCGATACAGCACCCACACATCGGTGAAGGAATTGCGCCGCCGCATCCGGCCGCCGTAATACAGCTCCCCCGGCAGCGTGCGGATGCTCAGCTCCTCAAACAGCTCCCGCCGGGCGGCGCTCTCGCTGTCCTCACCCGCGATGGCGCTGCCGCTGTTGGCCGCCCAGGTGCCGGGCATCAGCCGCAGGTGATCCGCCCGGCGCTGGATGAGGATACGTCCTCTGGAATCCACAATCCAGATATGCTCCACCAGATGGTATTGTCCCTCCCGCAGCAGCTCGCCCCGGGAAATAGTGCGTCCGGTAGGGTTCCCCCGTTCGTCCAGCAGGTCCCAGTGTTCCATACAATGCCCCCTTTCCGTCCGTCCGCGTCAGCGGCAGAAATCCGCCCCGCATTGGCGCAGGAATTCCCGCGCCATCAGTGTGGCGCCCAGCTCATTGGGGTGCACCCGATCCCAGGCGATCAAGGCGGAATGCAGATCGTTGTCCGACAGAAAATCGCTGAACACTTGCTGAAAATCCACCAAAATGCAGCCGTGTTTTTCCGCCAGCCGCTTCATGATCGCGCCGTATTCATCCATCCGACGGCGCATCCGATCGGCCGGATTCGGCTCAATAAAATAGGGGGTGAGCAGGAAAATCCCCTTGACCCTGTCCCGGGCCATGGTGATCATCTGTTCCAGATTCTGCGCATATTCCTCCGGCATACAAGCGCATTCCGGGATGCAGGGCGAATCAAACTGCCGCCACACATCGTTGATGCCGATGCAGATGGAGAGCCAGTCTGTCTGATGCACCAGCACCTCCCGTTCAAACCGCGCCAGCAGATCCCGGCTGGTATTCCCGCCGGTGCCCACATTCGTCACCCGGATCCGCCGCTCCGGATACCAGGCCACCAGCAGATTCTCCACCATGCGCGGATATCCGTGGCCCAGGTTATCGCCCAGCCCTTCTCCCACCGGCCGCGCCCGTCCCATATCGGTGACGGAATCCCCGGCGAATACGATCCGCTCTCCGTTTTCCAGCAGTAGTGCCATGTTTACGCACCGTCCTCTCACACTATGTAGGATTTCCCCGTTTCGGGTCGTGAATCTTCGGCAAGCCTCGGGATTCGGCGGCGCGACGTCCTGCCCGCAGCATACGCACGCATCCCGCGCAGAGAACATCCGGCCGCCGTCCGCATTCAGCCGAAAAGCCGATCTAACCCGATGGCTTTGACCAATCCCGTTTATTGTACCCTGTGGACGGAAAAATGTCCAGTGATTTCCCGAAAATTTCGGCCGCCGGCCCAAAAACGGCAAAAAAATCGCCCGCAGCGACAACTGTGTATCGCCACGGGCATATGGGATCAGGAATTTTCCGGCGCGGCGGTCGGCGGGGCCTCCCTGCCGCGGAACAGCAGTTTCAGCAGCACCGGGCACAGAATGGAGGTGAGAATGATCAGCAGAATGATCCCCACCAGCGGGTCGATGCCCAGCAGTTTCCCGTCTGCCGCCGTATAAATGAGGTCATGGCCGGTGGTATACACCGCCAGCGCCACCTCGCCCCGGGCGATCATGCCGCAGCCGATGGTGAGGGATTCTTTCCGGTCGTACCGGCACAGCCGCGCCATGCCGCCGCAGCCCACGATCTTGCCGATGATGCCCAGCGCCACGAAGGTCAGCCCGAACACCAGATCGCCCCAGTGGAACCGGCTGAAATCGGCGCTGATGCCGATATAGGCGAAAAAGAGCGGCGCAAAAAACATATACTCGCTGATCTCAATACGCCGGTCGACAAATCCGGTATCGTCCAGCCCGCTGAGCATGATCCCCGCCATATACGCTCCGGTGATGGCGGCAATGCCAAAGTATTTCTCCGCGCAAAAGGCATAGAAAAATGCCACCGCCAGCGAAAAAATGCCGGTGCGCCGGGTGTGGGGATGGCTCTTTTCCAGTTTCTTAAACAGATAACGGATGAGCAGCCCCAGCCCGATGGAGAACACAAAGAACCCGGCGGCTTTCAGCAGAGTGATCCATACGCTGCCGCCGCCGTTGAGACTGGTGATCAGACTCAGGGCAATGATGCCGATCACGTCGTCGATGATGGCGGCGCTGAGCACCGTCGTCCCCACCCGGGTGTTGAGCCGCCCCAGCTCCCGCAAGGTCTCCACGGTGATGCCCACGCTGGTGGCCGCCAGAATACAGCCGATGAACAGCCCGTTGAGCAGTTTTTCATGGCAATAGCCGGCGCCAAACCCGTCCATGAACAGCATGGAACCGACGAAGCCCAACCCGATGGGCACCAGCACCCCCGCCAGCGCAATGAGCGTGGCCGCCAGACCGCTGCGCTTCAGTTCCTTCAGGTCGGTTTCCAGTCCGCTGGTGAACAGGATCATGATGACGCCGATCTGGGAGAAGGTATTGAGCACATCCATCTCCTCCGGCGAAGGGTTGGTCAGCCCATGAAACCAGCCGCCCAGCCCGGAAAACAGCGCCGGCCCCACCAGCAGCCCGGCGATCACCATGCCCGCCACCTGGGGCAGTCCCAGCCGCCGCGCCAGCACCCCCAGCGCCTTCGTCGCCACCAGAATGATGGCCAGATAGTATAAGATGTTCAGAATACTGAATGAATGCTCCATGACACATTTCCCCTTTTTTCTCGAACCCTATTATTATAATCTATCCGGAGAAAATGTCAACGAAAAATTGCGACCTCGGCCTGTTGGCCTTGCAGGAGTACCATACATCTTGGACAGAGAAACAAAAAGGTGTGAGGAATACGGTCTCATGTGTTAAAGTTGAGTAACCACACAGCAACTTTCCGAAAGGAGACCATATCCCTCATGTTCCCTATTGCGCGCGCCGACCATTTGCCGCAACCGCTCTTGCCAAAATGCAGGGTTCCCGTTGAAATACCGCCCACCGTACCCCATACCACTCCCGGTTACAGGAATTATTCCGGTTGACAAACGGTCGATTTCGTACTACAATATGTGTTACACAACATAAGTTGCCGAAAAATTCGGCTGAATTTAGAACCGATAAGAGTACCCCTATGCGCCGCATTGTCCTATACGTCCACAGAAAAGGCGGGGCGACGCGAAGCTGACCGTCATGCCCGGCGGCGAGCACCGATTCCACACGAGGGAGCAACAGCCATTCCCGGATGACCGGCTGTTGACGCGATGACAGCTGCATCGGCACAAAGACGGACAGAGAATCCGCTTTATGCAGCCGGATGAGCTCCGCATTTACCATACAGGGAAGGGGGTCCCGCAATGCACAGGGAGACCGCGCGTCTTTGCCTGCGGGAAATGACACCGGAGGATTTTGGGGCGCTGTATGCCATACTGGCCGATTCCGATATCATGCAGCATTATCCCTACACCTTTGATGCGACACGGGTGCAAAACTGGATCCGCAAAAACAGAGAGCGTTACCGCGTATTCGGTTTCGGCCTGTGGGCGGTCTGCCTGAAATCCACAGGCGAGATGATCGGCGACTGCGGGCTGACCATGCAGGAGATACACGGTACGATCCTGCCGGAGATCGGCTATCACATCGCCGGGGCGCACCAGCAGCAGGGATATGCGACAGAGGCGGCAAAAGCCGTGCGGGACTGGTGTTTCACCCATACGCCTTTCGGCATGGTATACGCCTATATGAAAGAGTCCAACATTCCGTCCGCCGCCACCGCCTGCGCCATCGGCATGACGCTGCGGGACGCATACACCGACCGCGAGGGCGAAACGACGGTCGTCTACGGCATCAGCCGCGCGGAATGGGCGGCTCACCAAACAACACAGGAACGCCGGAAAGGATGAGACCCATGCATATCGCATTACGCCCCTGGCGGCCGGAGGACGCCGCCGCATTGGCAAGCCTGCTGAACAATCCCCATATTCTGAAAAATCTGCGGGACGGCATTCCATACCCCTATACAAAATCCGACGCCGCCGCATACATACAGGCCATGCTGCAGGCCGATCCGCACAGCACTTTTACCTATGCTGTGTGCGCAGACGGCACACTCGTCGGCAGCATCAGCGCATTCCGTCAGCCGGGAGCCGGTTTCCGCACCGCAGAGCTTGGATACTACCTCGATGAAGCGTACTGGGGCAGAGGCATCATGACCGAGGCGGTAAAAGTCCTTTGCCGCCGGCTGTTCGCCGAGACCGATCTGGTACGCATCTACGCGGAGGTATTCAGCGAAAACATCGGTTCCCGCCGCGTGCTGGAAAAAGCGGGCTTCACCTGCGAGGGAATCCTGAAATGCCAGACGGTCAAGGACGGAGCCGTGCTGGATACGGCGCTGTATGCGCGAATTCGACGGTCAGGGAAATAAGGAGGACCTATGCGAAACAAACCACCCGCGACCTATGAGACACGCTACAAGCACAAGTTGAATATGCTGGAGCCGGGAACCGTCCTGCTCAAATGGTGCGGCATCCTGCTTGCGGTTGGTCTTATTCTGCGGCTGTTTCGGTTGAAAGCGATCGCGTACCTTGTCTGCGGCCTTGCGGGAGGGATTTTTCTGCTCCTTTGGATCCTCCTTGTCATAGAGGCGCATCAGGACGGCGTTCTGAACGAGATCGCCGCCCGCGAAAACAAGGAGGATGGACCGTCATGCCAAGACTGATCCGGCTGATCCCCGACTTTGCAGCGCTGGCGCTTTTGTATTTTTTGTGGCTTTCCCCTCGGTGGAAACGGCGCGGCAGGCCGACGCTGGCTGTCCGCACGGTGATGTATCTGTATCTCTCCGGCGTACTGCTGGTGACGCTCATGCCAGTCCTCGTCTCGCTGCCTTTCTGCTTCAACCACCCCTACACACCCATGCACATGGTCCCCTTCGAGGACGCGCTGCACGGCCGCGGCGATTATGTCCGGCAGATCGTGCTGAACGTCCTCATGACGGTGCCGTTCGGGTTTCTGTACCCGCTGTGCCGCCGCGTCGACGGAAAGCGGTGCGGACTGCTGCGTTGTCTTTTGGCGGTGATGACGCTCAGCCTGTCCATCGAGCTGTTGCAGCCGCTGATCCACGGCTCCCGCAGCGCGGACATCACCGACCTGATCGCCAACACCGCCGGCGGTCTGGTGGGATACGGATTCTATGGGCTGCTATCCCGGCTCCGGAACCATTTCACCTAACGCGAACTTTGTCCCATCGCAGCTCGGCATCCTAACCCGACCGCAGTATCGCGGAGATTGCGGCGGCCATTCTGAGGTCTGCTCCCATAACCCGCCATCGGGCAAATCGCCGGGTCTTTCCGGCTTGATGCCGGGTTTTCAGCCAATCGAAAGCCGCCCTTCGGACAGAAAGTTCTGTCCGAAGGGCGGCTTCTGCTTTTTCAGTCGGCGTGCGGATGTGCCGGGGGCGTCCGGCTTTTTTCGCTATGCCATGGTCTCCAGCATTTTCTCCGTCACCTCATAACGGGTGGGCGCACCGTGCAGCAGCGCGGCAAATTCCTCCACCATGTACGCCGCCATGCGCTGCACCTCCCGGCCGCTGCTGCCGGCGATGTGCGGGGTCAGCACACAGTTCTCCAGCGTGTAGAAAGGACTGTCAGCCGCCGGCGGCTCCGGCCAGGTCACGTCCAGCACCGCCGTCACATCCGGGCGTTCCCGCAGCAGACGGCACAGATCGTCCTCCACCACCTGCGCTCCCCGGCCGGTATTGAGGAACGTAGCATAGGGCGGCAGGAGGGACAACAGCCGATAATCCAGCATTCCCACGGTCTGCGCGTTATTGGCCAGATGATTGCTGACCACATTACAGGTGGCGAACAGCATCTCCAGAGACACCCGCCGCACTCCCAGCGTCTCGGCCGTCTCCTCCGGCAAAAACGGGTCAAACACCAGCACTTCCAGCGCGTGATTCTTCAGCCGCTCGATCACCTGCCTGCCGATCATGCCCGCTCCGATGATACCGACAGTGGCATCGTAATTCCCCGGGTACTGCTGAACGGCGCGGATGGCCTCGGCCCGCTGTCCACGACTGTTCAGCCGGGAGGACAGGAAGAACCCCTTATTGGCGAGGACGATTTGCGCCGCCGTATATTCCGCCACCGGCACGGCATTCGCCGCCCAGGCGCTGAATATCCGCACCCCGTTCTCCAGAAACGGCCGGGCAAAGCTCTGCACCGACCCTGCGGCATAAAACACCGCCCGGAGCGCCGGAAGATACCGCCGGATCTCTTCCCCGGTCAGCGTCGGCATCCCCCAGGTGGAAAAAATGTATTCCGCATCCCGCAGATCCCGCGCGCCGGAAACCAGCATTTCCCGGGTACATATGTCTCCGTCCAACCCGGTCAACTCCTGTAACTGCCGCACGGCGCTTGCGGAGAAAACCGCCCGCAGCTGCTCCGGCGTATCGCATAAAAATGCAGCGTTCATATCCATCCCTCCGTATAGATGCTACGATCGGGGCAGCCGTTCCCCAAACGGCCGATTCCCCGCTTTATTGGCTTCATTCGATTGGAGTCCTGTCCGTTACCTGCCCCGGTTCGGGAATGGCGTCCATACGCCGATACCGCCCCGCTCTCCGGTTTTTAACCCGGCGACGCACAGCCAAATCGCCACACAGGCGGTACAGCCGCAAGCCGGGGTATCCCTCTGTCCCCTTGACAGAACGCACCGTTCACTCCGTTCTTTCGGCGATCTCCCGCAGGGTGCGGGTCTCCCGCTCCAGCGTTTCAAGCCGGTCATCCGGCATAAATTCCAGCAGCAGCGGAATCCCTGCCGGGAAACAGCGCAGATACGCCTGCCAGTCGGCCGCCCCCTCCGCCAGCGGGAACCGTTCATCCCCCAGCCAGTGGAACACATGGAGGATCTCGGTATACGGGGCAATATACGCCGCATAGCGCCGGTTTTCCTCCGCCGTCCGGTACTGATTCGGCTGCCAATACATCCGGAAATGCCCGGAATCCACCGCCTGCATCAGCGCCGCCGCCCCCTCCAGACAGTCGGTGACGGTATTATTATGGCATTCCATGCAGACGGTCACGCCGTTCTCCTCCGCCAGTGCCGCAATCTCCCGGCAATCGGCAAACAGCACCGCCAGCTCGTCGGCGCTATACCGGGCATAGCCCTTTGTCCCGCACCACAGCCGGAGAATACGTGTGCCCAGCAGCCCGGCCGCCCGGATATAGGGCACCAGCTCCTGCGGCCGGTTTTCTCCGATGCGGAAATAGGTGCCGTAGGACGAAACGGTGATCCCATTTCTGCGGCACAGGGCGGCCAGCTCCCGCAGCCGCCCCTCGTCGGCGGCGGGGGCGTGGACGTCGCTGCCCCATTCGATATGGGTCAGCCCGCAGCGCGTCATGGCCGCCACAAGCTCCTCGGGGCTTTTCTCCCGGAAACTGATGGACACCAGTCCGTATGGATGTTTCATAGCCATGTCTCCTCTTCTAATAGATATTCCTGTTCTCCCGGTATTGCCGCCACACATTCTCGAAGAATCCGTCATCCTGCGGGAGCGGCCGCACAGCCCGCCAGCGGGTTTGCACAGCCCCGTTCGCGCAGAATACCTCCTGCACCTGAGCGCCGGTCGCGCCGCTCTCCGGTTTCATGCGGAACAGCTCTTCCAGCCCCTCCCGCAGCTCGCCCTGTGCGTCGCCGTAAAGCGCCGAGCCGCGAGTGCCGTCGGCATGGACGGCAAAATCCAGCATGGCAGTCAAAACCGCCTCCTGAATTTGTATACTATCTTTCAACTTATACGCTTTGTATAGTTTTTCAGGTGTGCCGACCCCCACCGTTCTGTCAAAATCGGCCATCTCCGCCTGCGTTTCCCGGCGGGCGGCCTCCATTGCCTCCGGCTGACGGATCGCCCCGCCGGCATCGCTCATGCGCCGCCGGACGGCCGCCGTCCGGCCATCGACCGTATCGTCATTCTCCAGCATCGCGTGACAGAAATCCGTATGTCTGGCCAGCGCCGACGCGGCAAGATCGCCAAAGGCGGCCTCATCCGTTTCCCGCGCATCGCCATAGGAAATATACTGCGCCGCCCGCAGAGAGCCTACCTGCCCGGCGTTGAGAGCGCTGCCGCCCGGCCGGGTCACGCCATGGGTCCCGGCGCACTCTCCTACCGCGAACAGACCCGGCACCGCCGTCTGCCACCACAGATCCACGGCGATACCGCCGTTATTATGCCGGGCGCACAGGACGATCTCCAGCGGCTCCCGGGTCAGATCGACGCCCTTATTCCGGTACAGCTCGATCGCCGGGGCATTCATCCGCTCCAGCCGCTGGATGGGGGTGCCAAAACAGGCCTGCGCCCGGGAGAAATAGGTATAGGCCTCCGGAGACAGCCGTCCAAACTCCACCTCGTCCAGACCAAAGGGATTGCGGGTATACTCCAGAAAGACCCGGCGCTTTTTCAGTACGCACTCCCGGTAGACCAGCAGGTCGATGACCGAAGAGCCGTGCAGGACCTTTCGGCTGTCAAAGGGCCACTGATAGCCTTTGAGGAACACCGCCGACAGCGCCGTATACGCATCCCCGAAGAAATCCAGCAGAAACTCCCGCTCCTCTCCGGCCTCATCCACCGATATGAACCGGGGCAGCACCTGCATATAGGTGCCGGATACATTCCAGCGGGGCCGGACGGAGGCCAGTCCATACTGCCATTCGGTCATATTTTGCAGATGCGCCCCCGCCTCCAGCGCCAGAGCCGTGGAACCGGTATGGCACTCCGGATACACGCTGTCGGCATAGATGCCGGCCGGCCCGCCGGTGGCCAGGATCACATTTTCACAGCGCAGCACCCGCATCGCGCCGCTGGCCACTTCCAGACAGAGCAGGCCGCAGACCCCGCGACGATCTTTGAGGATCTCCACCGCCAGCAGCCCGTCCAGCACCTCGACCCCCAGCTGTGCCGCCCGTTTTTGCAAGGCCTCGGTCATAAAGCGGGAGGTCAGCGGCCCGGCGGAGGTGGCGCGGGCAAAGGGATCGTGGTCGGTCTTATAGCCCACATATTCCCCGTAGCGATTCACCGGGAATTCCACCCCCAGCTCCGCCAGATTCAAAAAGCACCGAGCCGAGAGCGCCGCTTCGCACAGGGCGTTGTCCCCATCCACGCTGCCGCAGGAAAAGAGATCCCGCGCCATCTGCGCCACGCTGTCCGGGCTGTCACCGCCCAGCCCCAGCTTATAATAGGTCTGTTTATCGCTGCCGGTGTTGCGGGAGGTGCCGCAATCGACCCCTTCCGTGACGATGGCCACGCTCCGGCGGCCCCATTGCCGTACCCGATTGGCGGCGTTATATCCCGCCGCCCCCGTGCCCACCACCAGCACATCGTAGTGTCTGTATTCCATCACAGCCTCCGGATATGAAAACCGCCGTCCACATCCACCGACTGGCCGGTCACATAGGGCAGCGCACCGCTGCACAGCACCCAGACCGCCGCCGCGATATCCTCCGGCTTTCCCCAGCGTTTAATGGGCAGCAGTCCCCCGTCAATCAGCGCGTCGTATTTGCCTTTGACGGTGGCGGTCATGCCGGTCTGAATGATGCCGGGACGCACCTCGTTGACCGGAATGCCGTATTCCGCCAATCGGTCGGCAAACAGCGCGGTGATCATGGACACCCCCGCCTTGGAGATGCAGTATTCTCCCCGGTTGGTGGAGCTGGTATAGGCGGACATGGAGGAAATATTGACGATGGCGCCCTTCTGTTCCCCCTCGTTGCGGAGCATGGCATTGGCCACCGCCTGGGTGAGGAACAGGGTGCCCTTTGTGTTGATGTTCATGACAAAATCGTAGCTCTCCTCCGTCATGGTCAGCAGATCCGCCCGCACCCGGGGCGCTACCCCCGCCACATTCACCAGCACATCCACCCGGCCGTACCGCTCCACGGCGGTGCGCACGAACGCCTGCCGATCCTCCGCCCGGCTCAGATCCCCCTGAAAATACGTAAAATCCCCGTCGATATCCGCAGGCATTTTCGGCGCGATGTCCATGCCCAAAACGGTCATGCCCTCGGCGCACAGCTTCTGTGCCGTGGCAAACCCGATACCACCGGCGACCCCGGTGACCAATGCGATCCTGTTCATGTTATTTCCTCCCGCAATACTGCTGATAGATGGGCAGATAGGTCTCCGTATCCCGGATCACACAGCCCGGCGTGCCGCCCGCCCGCATGATCTCGGTACATTTGGAGCAGGCGATGCAGCAGCGGGCCTTATCCATGCCGCCGTGCCGCAGAATATCCCGGGCAAAATCCGGATAGGCAAACACCGTGCGCCCGAATCCGGCCAGATCAAACCCGCCCTCGGCAATAAATCCGGCGGCCACCGACGGCGCAGCCACGCCGAGGAAAGACAGCGCCGAGCAGATCAGCCGCATATCCGGCACAGCCTCCTTGAGCCGCCGGGTTCCCTGGAGCATCCGGGCCGTTCCCGCCAGCGGATGCTCCGGCGGCTCATAGCCGCCCCGGGCAAAGGGACGGTTGACATGGGGATTGAAATACGGGTTCCCCATGGTGATATTCAGCAGCCGCACCCCCTGGGCATACAACTCACGGATGAGCCATGTCGGCTCGGTGGGGTCGAAATCCAGCGAGCCGTCCCGGGCCACGCCGAAACCATAGGGGTACGGGAACCCATCGTACACATTCAGCCGGGAGGACACCAGAAAATCACCGCCGGTGACCTCCATAGCGCCCCGTATGCTCTCCCGCAGCAGGCGGGTGCGGTTCTCCAGGCTGCCGCCGTAGCGGCCCGGCCGCTGATAGGCGGACAGCAGCTCGCTGTTCAGATACCGGTGACAGCATTTGATGTCCACCCCGTCGAAGCCGGCCTTCTGCGCCAGCGCCGCCCCGTGCACCAGCGCCTCCTGCACCCGGTCGAGATACGCATCCGTCACGGTCCGCTCCGGCGGAATGGGGCGGTCTTTCTCAAAGATCGGGTTGTTATAGGCGATCCACGGCTCCGGTGTGCCGTGAGGCTTGCTGTACCGTCCGGAATGGGTATCCTGCATAATGATGAGGGGAACATAGCCGTTCTCCCGCAGCGCCGTTTCCCGGATGGCGTCCACCTGCGCCTTGAAACTGTCCAGCGTCCGTTCGTTCAGGTACAGCTGGCGGGGATTCGCCCGGCCCTCCTCCATAGCGGCGGTGGCCTCAAACCAGATCAGTCCCGCGCCGCCCCGGGCAAGCCGGTCATACCGTCGCCGGGTCAGTGCGCCGGGACGGCCGTCCGGCGTGCCGTCGCAGCCCTCCATCGCCTGGCAGACCAGCCGGTTGGGAATGACCTTACCGCCGACGGTCAGCGGCTGTGCCAGCACCGATGTGTCCTCGGAAAACG
This sequence comes from Ruminococcaceae bacterium UBA5905, assembly GCA_002431285.1. GTDB lineage: Bacteria > Bacillota > Clostridia > Oscillospirales > Acutalibacteraceae > UBA5905. The sequence goes on from DJEF01000059.1 coordinate 24,568, forward strand.
GCAGCTCCGTGTGCAGAGCGGCATTGTCCCGCTGAAAGCTCTCGGCCGTCAAATATACGCCATACGCCATATGCACCTCTCCTTTTCTGCCCTCATGGTATCATATCATCGGCATCTCCGCTTTATTATAGTTGCTGTGCATTATGTAAATCCTGCTTTTTTGCTCTTCAGCGACGTTGAGGAGATGCGCCATGTACCGCCGAATCCTGTCCGTTCCATCGTCGGCGCCGCCGCCCATCTGCCCTTTGCGGAGACTGCTCACCGCGCTTTTTGGGGGCGAGATCGGAGCCGCCGTCCGGCGCGAGCACGGCGGCCGTATGGGCGGCCGGAGCGCACACCGCCGCAAGTGTGTACGAACGCAACCAAACATACCATAATTCAGCAAAGGATGTTCTTTGCAGTTGATTGCAAACCGGTCTGGGATGTGCTACAATGGCGGTAACGATCGGATATCGGAGGCGGCTATGAACATCATCGACGTGCAGCACCTGCACAAAACCTATCCGTCCTTTCGGCTGCGGGACGTGTCCTTTTCCGTGGAGGCGGGAAAAATCACCGGCTTCATCGGCCGCAACGGCGCGGGAAAAACCACCACGATCCACTCCATGCTGAATCTGGTGCACCCCGACGGCGGAGACATCCGGTATTTCGGCCAGCCGCTGGCCGGGAACGAAACCGCCGTTAAGCAGCGCATCGGCTATTCCACCGGCACAGTCAGCTGGTATCCCCGCAAGCGGATCCGGGATATCGCCGCGGTGGTTAAGCACTTCTACGATACCTGGGACGAGGACGCCTACCGCCGGTATCTCACACTGTTTGCACTGGATGAAAACAAAACGGCGCGGGAGCTGTCGGAGGGCATGAAAGTCAAATGCAACCTGCTTTTCGCCCTGTCTCACCGGGCGGAGGCGCTGATCCTTGATGAGCCCACCAGCGGGTTGGATCCCTTCTCCCGGCAGGAGCTGCTCGATCTGTTCACCGCGCTGAAAAACCACGGCGTAGCGATTTTCTTCTCCACCCATATCCTTTCGGACATCGAAAAGTGCGCCGACAATATTGTGTATATTGCCGACGGGGAGATCCAGGCGGCGCTGCCGACGGCGGCGTTTGCCGCCCGGTTCTCCGCAGAGAATGAAAGCATCGAGGACGCCATCCTGCGCATGGAACGGGAGCGAGCGGCGCGGCGGAGCCCCTCCTCCGGTGCAGTATCCCCCGACGGTTTCCCGGAAAGGCGGTCCTACCCATGAAAAATCTTCTGAGAAAAGAGCTGCGGCTCAGCGCCTCATGTCTGTCCTATCTGTTCATCCCTTTCGGGCTGATGTTCCTCGTACCCGGCTATCCGGTGCTGTGCGGCGTATTCTTCGTCACGCTGGGGCTGTTTCAGAGTTTTCAGAACGCACGGGAGACCAACGACATTCTGTTTTCGGCACTGCTGCCCATCGCCAAACGGGATGTGGTGCGGGCGAAATACCGCTTTGTGTGTCTGATCGAAGGGTGCGCCCTGCTGCTGATGGGACTGTCGGTGGCGCTGCGCATGACGGTATTCGCCGACGCCGCCGTGTACAGGGCCAATGCGCTGATGAACGCCAACGGTTTTGCGCTGGGGCTGGCTTTCCTGATATGCGCCCTGTTCAACGCCGTCTTTGTGGGCGGCTTCTTCAAAACAGCCTATCGGCTGGGCCGCCCGTTTGTCCTCTACATTATAGCGGCCTTTCTCGTGGTGGCTGTCGGCGAGACGGCCCATCATATCCCCGGTCTGGACGGGCTGAACGCGTTCGGTACCCGTGAGCTGCCGTTACAGCTCACACTGGCGGCGGCGGGGGCACTGCTGTACGGTCTGGTCACATGGCTGTCCTGCCGCCGCGCCTGCGCCCGTTTTGAAACACTGGATCTATAAGGAGGACTGCCAATGCTGAAAGACAACCTGATCATGCTGCGCGGCATCCACGGATTGACCCAGGAGGCGGTCGCGGAAAAGATCGGCATATCCCGGCAGGCGTATGCCAAATGGGAGAGCGGCGCCACCGTGCCGGACATTGAAAAATCCGGGCTGCTGGCGGCGCTGTACGGCGTGACCATCGACAGTCTGGTGAAAACGGAAACCGCCGACGGCATCGGCCCCATTCCTCCTGCCCCCCGGGGCAAAAGCATCTGGGGCTCCGTCACCGTCAGCGACCGGGGACAGATCGTGATCCCGAAAGAGGCCCGGGACGCTTTCGGGATCACCGGCGGCGCACGGCTGATCGTACTCAGCGATGAGGAGGGCATCGCGCTGATCCCGGCGGAAACCTTCGAGCGGCACATGAGAAGAGCCATGGAACTGGCCTATATGTCCGGTGACGACGGCTCCGGCAACGGGAGATAACGGCAAGTTTCCCCACGCGGTCGGACACCGCCCGGCAGCAAGGAGCCCCGCAATATGAAAACGGATGAGCAGAAAAACTCTGCTCATCCGTTTTTTCTGTTATATACTCAGACATAGCGGAGACACCCGTTTCCGTAACGGCCGTACCGCCCCCGTATCGCCGGGTTTATTTCAGCACCTTGGCCAGCGCCGTGCTGACGGCGGTGCCTACCGTCAGATTGAGCACCACTTCCACGATGGCATTAACTCCGGCGAAGCCCATCAGCACCGCCGCAAAGGTATTCACCGAGCCGCCCAGCAGAGCCGTCACCTGCGGATCGGAAGCCAGCTCCCGGCCGAACAGCCACCACAGAGAGCTGAGGAACAGCAGCGTGTTCAGCCCGGCGGTGAGACCGCAGCTGACGGCCGCAGCCAGAGGAGCCGGACAGCGGCGGCGGCGTAAAAACGCCGCCAGCAGGGCGGGAAGATACCCCGCCAGCATCCGGGGCACGATGCACACCACGGCAATCGCCCAGGGACGGATGCCCAGCAGCACCGAGCCAAAAGCATCCATGCCAAAACAGGTGAAGAAGCTGGTCAGCCCGAACACGGTGCCGAGGATCAACCCGGCAGTGGGACCCAGCACCGCGCCGCCGATGGCCACGGGCAGCGCCAGCAGCGTCAGCTTCAGCGGTCCCAGCGGAATATAGCCGATGCCGGTGAGGGTCATCAGCACGATGAGAGCAGCCAGCACCGCCATGCAGCACAGGCGCACGGTGGAAGAACGAACGGTTGACATAACAATTACCTCCTGCTGTCGCTCCCGTCCGGGAATACGTCTGCGGCGGGGATCACCCGATCTCGGGGAAGCTCCCGCTGCGAGACGCCTTTCCGTCAAGGATGCGGCGCATATTTTTATCCGGCAACGCTGCCGGTGGGGATCGGTATACGGTCGGCACGGCTGCAGCGCCTGTCGGCTGCTGCGTCGGCCGTTCCATGGAAGGATCAGCGATTTTTCTGATAGATGAGCCGCAGCCCCTCCAGCAGCAGCTCATCCACATAGGTGAGCGGTGTGCTGCATTGGGCAGCGATCTGCCGTCCCAGCCCGCCGGTGACGACCACCGGCGCGTCGTAGCCCAGCTCCGCCATGATGCGGCGGCTCATGCCGTCCAGCATGGCGGCATTGCCGTAGACCGCACCGGATTGCAGACAGGTGATGGTGTTGGAGCCGATCACCCGGGCGGGAGCATCCACGCTGATGCTGGGAAGCAGCGATGCGGTTTCGGTGAGAGAGTCGAGCGCCGTCATGACGCCGGGCATGATCGCCCCGCCCCGATAGGCGCCCTCCCGGTCAATGACCGACACGGTGGTGGCGGTGCCCAGATCCCACACGATGCAGGGGGCACCCACCCGCGCCACCGCCGCCGCCGCGCCCACCAGCAGGTCGGCGCCCAGCTGAGCCGGATTGTCGATGCGGATATTGATGCCGGTTTTGGTGCCGGGGCCGACCAGCAGCGGGGTCACGCCCGTGACCTTTTCCACCGCGCCGATTACGGCGTGATTGAGCGGCGGCACCACCGAAGAAAGGATCGCGCCGTCGATGGCGGCCGTCTCCACCCGGTACAGGCGTAGTATGTCCATCAGCTCCACCGCATATTGATCCACCATCTTTTTCCGGTCGGTGGCCATGCGGGATTGCAGCAGCAGCCGCTCCCCGTCGTACAGTCCCAGCGTAATATTGGTGTTGCCCATATCCAGCGCTAACAGCATGGCGGTTTTCCTCTCTTTCGGTCTGACCAGAAATCAAGGGGCGCTGTCCCTGTCGGAGCAGCGTCCCTTGACGATCGGTGCAATAGGATCAGGCGCGGTTGGCGCTGCCCAGCACATCCTCGATCTTGTGCTTTACCACCTTGGTGATGTTATCCCGGCCGGCGCCCAGATACTTCCGGGGATCGAACACGCCGGGGTTCTCCGCCAGGCACTCGCGGATGCCGGCGGTCATGGCCAGACGCAGGTCGGAGTCCACATTGATCTTGCAGACCGCCATGGAGGAGGCCTTGCGCAGCATATCCTCGGGGATACCGATGGCATCCTCCATGTGCCCGCCGTACTTATTGACGGTGGCCACATACTCCGGCATCACGGACGAAGCGCCGTGCAGCACGATGGGGAAGCCGGGCAGCCGATCCATGACCTCCTGCAGGATGTCAAAGCGCAGCTGGGGCTTCTGGCCGGGCTTGAACTTGAACGCGCCGTGGCTGGTGCCGATGGCGATGGCCAGAGAATCCACGCCGGTGCGCTTGACAAAATCCTCCACCTGATCGGGGTCGGTGTAGTTGGCCTTGTCCGCCTCCACGCTGACCTCGTCCTCGATGCCGGCCAGCTGACCCAGCTCGCCCTCGACGGTCACATAGGGGGTGTGGGCATGGGCATATTCGACGACCTTGCGGGTGACCTCCACATTCTCCTCATAGGACAGGTGGGAGCCGTCGATCATCACGGAGGTGAAGCCGCCGTCGATGCAGTCCTTGCACAGCTCAAAGCTGGAGCCATGATCCAGATGCAGCGCGATGGGCAGACCGGTCTCCTCCACAGCCGCCTGCACCATATTGTACAGGTACTTATGATGGGCATACTTCCGGGCGCTGCCGGAAACCTGCAGGATGACGGGAGAATTCAGCTCCTTGCAGGCATCGACGATCCCCTGCACGATCTCCATGTTGTTGACATTGAAAGCGCCGATGGCGTAGCCGCCCTCGTAGGCTTTCTTGAACATTTCAACAGTATTGACGAGTGGCATAATGAAACCTCCTGATATTAAAATCTGCTCCTATTATACCATCTTTTCCGCAAAAGAAAAGGGGTTTGTTAAAAAAATGTCGGAATTTTCCCTGCCTCTGCCGGACTGGCCGGGGCGATGGGCGCCGGAAAGACCGGCTCCGGTGTCCCGGCGGCCGATTTCGGCGGTCGCAGGGGGGTTCGCGTTATTTGCTTTCCGCTCTGGCTCTCCCCTTGTCCGTGACTCTCCCGTTCTCCCAACATCTATTTTCTAACGGCTAATCTCTACTTTCCCACGGAATGATGCACAGAGCTTCGGCCAGGGGCTCGCTCATCCAGACGGAGGGGGTCACGCGCAAGGTGAATCCCTGTCCGGGAGCAGCCAGACAGTCCTTCGGCTCCAGTCGGGGCAGCGAATAATACTGCATCAACAGGGTGATCACGCCGCCGTGGGTGCAAATGACCGCCTCGGTCTCGCCCCGGTGGATCAGCTCATCCACCACCGCCTCAAAGGCGGCGCACACCCGCTGGCGGAAAGCGTCGGCATCCTCGCCGCCGGGGATTTCCCGGGTACGCCCCTCCATCCATTGGAGAAACCGCTCGTCGGTTTTCAGCTCCGAAAGCCGTTTCCCCTCCCACGCGCCGAAATCGCACTCCCGCAGCCCCTCCACCGGAGTCGGTGTGCAGCCCGGATACAGCACCTCCAGCGTCTGGCGGCAGCGGGCGGCGGGGCTGGTGAAAAACCGCACCCCGCCGGGATAGGTATAGCGCTCCTTGAGCTGCAGCAGCGCCGCCAGCCCCTCCGGGGAGAGGGGCAGATCGGTCCGGCCGATGTAGCGACCGGTTTCGTTGGCCTCGGTCATGCCGTGGCGCAGCAGATGGATTTTATACGTTTTCATGGGTTTTCTCCTTCTTATCGTCGAAAAACCGACGGGTTTTCTTGTCATAAAATGACGAAAATCTACTTTCCGTAAATTTATCCTTGACATTCTGCGCGAATTAGGGTAATATTTATCTGTTTCCGCTCAATCCTGTCAGGATAGCGGATTTTTTGACGAAAAATACGTGAGAGGAGGTGCCGCCGATGAACGCTGCTTTTCCCCGGATACTGACGTTGTTGCGCAAGGAGCGGGGGGTCAGCCAGAAGCTGGTTGCGACCGAGCTGGGCGTTTCACAGGCGCTACTGTCCCATTATGAGAAAGGCATCCGGGAGTGCGGCCTGGATTTCGTGGTGCGGGCGGCAGATTATTACGGTGTCTCCTGCGATTATCTGCTGGGGCGCACCGCCGACAAGAGCGGCGCAATGATCGCGGTGGACGAGATCCCGGAGCAGGATCCCGCCATTCAGGACAAGCGGATGCAGGCCGGCGGCGTGCTGCCGACGCTCAACAAGAAGCTGATCGTCAATTCGCTGCAGATCCTGTTCGATCTGCTGCAAAAATGCAATAACAAGGCGCTGACCGTGGAGGCCTCCAACTGTCTCATTCAGGCGGTGTATGTAGTATTCCGTAAAATCTACGCCGCCAATCCCAAGAATCCGAAGGCCATGTTCTCCACCGCCGAATATCGCTATACGGCGGCGGCGCTGGCCGCGGCAGCCCAGTCGGCGGCAAAGGCCGGGGAGCTGGCGCGGGGCGGCAGCGTAGACGGAGCCGACGGGGTGGATGCCGCCCGGCTGCCGGCGATCCTGCCGGACGATCTGACGGCGCAGTACCCGCTGTTTGCCAATTCTCTGCTCAACCTGCTCCGCCAGGCGGAAAAAGCCCTGGAGGGATAACGCGTGTGCCGACGCCGGGCGACCGGATAGACAAAGCCATCTCCATACGTATACGAACGACACTCCGGTGAGAGATCCTCACCGGAGTTTTTCTTTGTCGTGATCTACCGAGCGCCGTCCGTGTCCGCTGCGGAGTCGACCGCGTCGGCTTCATCCTTTTCGCCTGTCGCCGCCGGGGACGGAGTGGGCTTGACCAGCGCGCACAGCCAGGTGAGAATGGCTCCGGCCACAGTAATCCCGAAAAATCCGTAGCGGACATACGGGTGATCCCACAGCCAGATCACCCGCTCCTGCGCCACGGTGAAAGCGCCGACGGCGCCAATGACGGCCAGCAGCGTCTGACAGACGCAAGCCACGACCCGGTCATACCGATTGCCGTGTATCGCCAGCGCGAAAGCCCCCGGCGCAAAGGCGCACAGCAGTGTACCGCCCATCACGCACAGCATCACCGCCAGCTCCGGAAAGGCGGCCGACCAGCCGGCGACCGCCGTGGAGACGGTCAGCGCCAGCAGCAGCGCCGCCACCGCCCAGACCACCCCGCACAGCACCCGGGCGGTCACGCGCAGCGCTTTCCGTTCCCGACCGGCGCACAGCGGCAGAAGGATCAGCAGCAGCACCGTCACAATATGTACCGGCACGGTGACGGTGCCCCACAGCAGAAACAGCCCGACGACGGCTGTCAGCCAGGCGAACAGCCGACCGGTCTTGCGGCACAGCTCCAGGTCCTGCTGGGAGGTGGGTCGAAATTTCATGGGCGGTCATCCTTTCAATGGCTCATGGGAGCCCCGTTTCACCCTATTATACCGAATTGTTCCGGCAATTGCAACCCCCGTTTCCGTTTCCCGCCGCCAGCGCAGAAGCAGCGCCGCTCGCTCCCGGCGAAAGCGGGGCAGCAGCCACACGATGGGCACCACCAGCAGACAGGGCAGCAGCGCCCCCGCCCATTCTCCCAGAAAATCCAGATAGGCCCGCCAATGGCGGCGCATGAGCCGGGCGGAGCGGCGCAACGCCTCATGGCCGCCGCAGCCCTCCAGCAGAAACACCGGGGCGGCGGCATAGCGGCACAGCCACAGCGCCGCCAGTCCACCGGCGAGCAGGCACACCAATCCGGCGCCTCCCAGCCACCAGACCCGCAGCCCATCCTCGGGGCAGACGCGCAGCCCCATCTGCAACAGCAGCAGAGGCGGCAGCGCAGCGACCAGCACCGCCAAAAGCCGCCGTACCCACAGTCCCAGCCGCCAGCCGATCGCCGCCATCAGCCGCCGCCCACCGGCAAAAAACGCCGCCGCGCCCGGCCACCCTCCGGCGGGAGCGTCGGCCAACGCGGCGTACCAGGAGAACCGTCCCAGCCGCATGGCGCTGCACAGCCAGCCGGTCAGCACCAGACTGCCCGCCGCAGCCGCCCAGCGGGGAGATACATCTCCCGTCATACCCCGGGCGGATACGCCCCACAGCCACAGCGCCGCCAGCCGGGACAATCCCGCCGCCAGTCCTACGCCGCCCTCGGCGGCCCAGGCGGCGGCGCAGCGCCAGCCACCCAGCGGTTTTGCATCCATGCGTATCCCTCCCGGTCACGATGTTTCGGCTCGTCCCCGCGCTCCTACTCAGTCGGCGCAAACAGCCGCATATACAGTATGACCCGGAACGACAAAAATACCGCATAAAAAATCGGAAACAGCGATGTCGTGCCCGCCGTTTTTTCGTTTTTTCTTGGCCCGTCCGCCTATTTTCTAATTCCTAACACCTGCCCCCTCTTCCCGACCCCTCCTAATGTCCATTGCCTAATGACCAATATCTGAATCGCTTCCGTTCACTTCCCTCTTCCCGTCTCTCTCCTAACGACTATCCCCTAACGACTAACGTCTACTTGACCCCCCGGCGAAAACGGTGTATAGTTATAGGAACAAAGCCGACCGGGCGGGATCGTTCCCGGAACGGCATACGCCCGGAGGGCTCCTCCGATTTACGGATCCGTCCGCTGCGGGCGATACGGAAAGGATGAAGATTTTGGGTACTTGGAAACACGGGATATGGCTGCTGCTGTGCGCCGGATCGGTGGGCGGTCTGCTGACGGTCAGCCTGCGGCGGCATTGGTCCCGGCACAAGGCCGGGTACGTGATGGTAGGCTTTTGTCTCGTCAGCGAGATCAGCAAGATGATGACCGGGATGCTGCCCAGCCCCGACGGCGGGATGCATCTGGACCCGCTGGATCTGCCCTTCCATCTGTGCAGTCTCATGCTCTTCGTCGTGCTGTTCATCGCCTTCGGCCGGGAGGGGCGCGCCAAGCAGCTCGCCATAAACTTTCTGGCGGTGATGGGCACGCTCGGCAGCGTATGCGCGCTGCTCATCCCCACGAACGGGGTGGATTTCACCAACCCGGGCGCGTATCAGTGCTTTGTGTACCACGGGGCGCTGCTGTGGTTTGCGCTGTATCTGATCGCCTCCCGGCAGGCGCAGCTGGGTCGGAAAAGCTGGCTTTTGAATCTGCTGGTGCTGGCATCCCTGTCCCTGCTGATGCTGTATGTGAACGGGGCGCTGTCCGGCTACGACACCAATTTCTTTTATCTGACCCGCCCGCCCATGGAAAACCTGCCGTATCTGAATCTGAACCACGGGTGGTACGCCTATTTCCTGCGGCTGGTCGGGCTGGGGGTCGGGCTGGTGACCCTCTTTCATCTGCCCTTTATGGCGGCGGAAGCCCGCCGCCGGAAAGTGCCCGCCGCCCCCGCCGGGGAAACGGTCTCTCCGCGCTGAACGCCCCCAATCGAATGAAAGACGGCCGCCGGGGAAACCCCGGCGGCCGTCTTTCCATGGCAAACAGCGATGATATCAGTCTTTCAGCGGGATGCCCTTAGCATCCTTGTTGATGGAGCCGGTGAGGATCATGATGCCCTCGATCAGACCCCAGATCGCGCCAATACCGAAGCACAGGCTCAGGCAGATCTGCGCAATAGCCTTGCCGGTATAGCCCAGATAAAAGTTGTGGATACCCAGTCCGCCCAGGAAAATGCCCAGCAGACCGGCGGTCATCTTGGACTTCTGCTCACCGGCCGGGATGGGCTGCGCCAGCGCTACGCCGCACTGGGTGCAGACCGCTGCGCCGGGAGCCGTAGCCGCACCGCAATTGGGGCAGAAGTTCTGACCCTGTCCGGCGGGAACACCGCACTTGACGCATACGACCGCCTGGGGATCCATTTGGTTTCCGCAATTTCTACAAATCATCGTCGATTCCTCCTTAATATATCCAGCCGTTGGACGGCAAGAATTACACGATCGGGAGTCTCCAGGCCGGCACAAGGATGCGCCCCGCCCCCAGCACGCCGAAAGCGGCCAGCAGCAGCCCCAGCAAAATCCGATCCGCCCATTTCCGTCCGAGCAGATGCCCGTCGGTGAGCAGACAACCATATAGAATAGGAGCCGTCCAGAACAGGGGATGGTAGGCAAAAGCGGCGGTCAGTTGCCCTCGAAACACCGCAATCCATGCCCGGGTCATCCCGCAGCCGGGACAGGGAATGCCGGTCAGCCACAGGAACACACAGGGCCACCCCCGCAGCCGGGCCAGCAGCAGGAACCCGGCGTATGCCGCCGTGCCGCACAGCACCGCCTTAAGGTGAGGAAACCGCCGCGCCGCCATGGATGATCGCTCCTTTAGGCAAAGCCGCCGTACGCCGATTGTTTTGTCTATCTATCTGTACTGTATCTTACCATAACTATTCCGGCGTTGCAAGGGCTTTTCTACCGGAATTGTGTAAATTTCTCGCTTTTTCGGCAAAATCGGCGTAAAAAATCCGGATACCCGCAGGTATCCGGATTTTTTCACCGGTTATGTCAGCCTTTGGCGTTGTAATCGGCGCACAGCAGGTTCATAGCCTGCAGCAGCTTATACAGATAGATGAAGGGGCCCACCACAATGAAGGCACCCAGAACATTCCAGCCCCAGAAGGAGCCGGCGCCAAAGGAATACGCAATCCCGCGGCGGGTCAGCTCCTTGCCGATCCGGGCGGACAGACGGTGGAACCACACCAGCGGGGCAATGCCCAGGGTCAGGCCGGTGAGCAGGAAGAAGATCAGGCAGTAGTGCATGGTCTTTTTTCCGTCGTAGCGGCTGGCGATGGTGTTGATGTCGGTGGAGATGCCGGACAGGATCACGATGCCGTAGATGCCCAGGGTGACGATGTTCAGCAGAATGAACTTCAGCAGGCTGCGATTGGTGTTCAGCTTCACAACCGGGGCAGGAGCATACGCAGGGGCGACCGGTGCGGCGATCGGCGCGGCAGGGGCAGTGTAGTTGACGTTGGTGTTTTCTTCCATAAAAAATCCTCCTACAAATTCTCTCCGGGCTAATAGCCCGCGCCATTAACGCAAGCCATTAGTCCTGTTATTAGAGTACAGAAAAAGGATTATTTTGTCAAGAATTTTTTCTCGCTGCATAAAAAATGACCGGCAACCCGGGCGTAACGCCCGATTGCCGGTCAACATTCTTTATTCCGCTGACGCCACGGCGGACTTCCGCCGCAGAACATGGATGATCAGACCGATCACCAGACCGACGCCGGCAGGGCACAGCCACCCCAGGCCGATGTCATACAGAGGCAGCAGCTTCTCCGCCGTGTCGGTGATCGCCGCCAGGTGCAGGAACGCACTGGCTTTCTCCGGCAGCGCGCTCTCCAGCGCCTGGAGGAAATCAAACACCGCCGCCACCAGCGTGAAAGCGATGGTGGAAATATACACCGCCCGGTCATTCCGAAACAGCTTGCCGCACAGCGCCAGCACCACCAGACTGATAGCCAGCGGATACAGGAACATCAGCACCGGCACCGCATAGGTGATAATGGTGCTCAGCCCCACATTGGCGATCAGCAGGGACACCACCGTGAACAGAACCGCCCAGAACCGATACCCGGGAGAACGGGGGAACAGCGCCGTAAAGGTCTCGGAGCAGCTGGTTACCAGACCGACGGCTGTTTTCAGACACGCCAGGGTCACGGTGATGGCCAATATCCAGTTGCCCGCCGCGCCGAAATAATACCCGGCAATGTCCGCAAAGGCAATGCCGCCGTTTTCACTGATGGGGAACTGCCCCCGGCTCTGGGTGCCGACGACGGCCACCGCCACATAGATGCCCGCCATGATGAGACAGCCGAAAGCGCCCGCCCGGACGGTATTGCCGGCGACAGCCCCCGGCTCCTGCACGCCCAGATCCCGGATCACGTTGACCACCACGATACCGAAGGCCAGACCCGCCAGCACGTCCATGGTGTTATAGCCCTCCAGGAATCCGTTGACAAACGCGCCGGAGGTATAGGTGGGGTCGGGGGTCACAGAGCCCACCGACGCCATGGGACGCACCAGCGCCGTGATCACCAGCGCCCCCAGAAACACCAGAAACGCCGGGGTCAGGATGCGGCCGATCCACAGCAGAATCTTCCCCGGCCACAGGGACAGCGCCAGCACCAGCGCAAAGAACACCAGCGTGAAAATCAGCAGCGCCACCGGACCGGCTTTGTCTCCCAAGATTCGCTCCGCCCCCACCGTATAGGAGGTGGTGGCGCACCGGGGAATCGCAAAAGCGGGACCGATGGTGAGATACAGCGCGCAGGTGAAAAACATCCCGTAGCCGTGCCCCACCTTGCTGCTCAGGGAATAGAGCCCGTCGCTGCGGCTGATTCCCAGCGCCGCCACGCTCAAAAGCGGCAGACCGACGCCGGTGACGACGAAGCCCAGCAGCGCCCACCAGACGTTGTGTCCGGCCAGCTGTCCCATATGTACCGGGAAAATCAGGTTGCCTGCTCCGAAGAACATACCGAACAGCATCACGGACACCGACAGCAGTTCGCCCCACGATAGTTTTTTCTTCATAATTTATCCTCCTGTACCCGTTCCAGCGGGTCAATTACACATATCAGCCGTCCGTCCGATGGAATACGTCCGCCACCTCGGCGATGGATATGTACGCCGCCGGGTCTGCCTCATGAACCAGCACCCGCATCCGGGGAATCTGGAACCGATTGACGACGATGTAGACCACGGATTTTTCGCTGTCCGAATAATACCCCCGGGCATCCATCACCGTGATGCCGCAGCCGAACGCCTCCGACAGGGCGGCGCACACCTCCCCGGGGTGGGTGGTGATGATCATGGCGGACTTGGAGCGATCCACACCCTCCACGATAAAGTCGACCGCCTTCAGCCCGGCGGCATAGGCTACCACCGAATAGAGCGGCAAAATCCAGCTGCCCCGAGCGATGCCGCACAGGATGTACAGCACCGTATTATACGCCATCACGAAGGTGCCCACGGAAATGCCCAGCGGCTTGGCGAAGATCACCGCCATCACCTCGATGCCGTCCATAGCGCCGCCGTATCGGATCGCCAGACCGCTACCGGTGCCGGAGATCAGCCCGCCGAAAATGGCGCACAGCAGCAGGTCCTCCCCCGCCAGCGGGGAAGCAAAGCTCACATCCACCGGCAGCACATCTGTGATGAGAAACGCCGCCAGCGAATAAATCGCCACCGTATAGATGGCATAGACGGTGAATACCTTTCCCTGCCGCTTGAGCCCGTACAGAAACAGCGGCACATTCAGCGCCAGCAGAAACACCGACAGGGACAGCCATTCCGGCGTCAGCTGGGACAGCAGGATCGAGGTGCCGGAAATGCCGCTGTCATACAGATTCACCGGCGACAGGAACATGGTCACGCCGATGGCGTTGATGATCCCCGCCAGCGTCAGAAACAGAAAATTCTTCGGTCGCAGCGTATGTGCGGAGCGGTTGTCCTGCGCCATGGCAATCACTCTCCTGATTCGGTACTCCCGCCATGTGCGGGGTAGATAAAGGTCATTTTACCATACATTCCTATCTTTGGCAACACTTTTTTGCAGTAAAGAGCAAAAATGCGCGGTGCAGCAGCTGCTGCACCGCGCATGACGCGTCGGTCTCCTCCGGACGGGCAGCGGGAGTTACCTCCAGCCGTAGCTCCAGAATTCCGTCTCGGCCTTGGTGATCACCAGCTTAGCCGTGCCGGCGGGCATGGCGATCTTCACGGTTTTGCTCTCGCCGGGATTGATGCGGCCGAAATTGACCTTGCCCTCCCCGAGCGCCTTGTCATTCTTGTCATAGCAGGCATAATACACGAAGGACTTGCTCTGCTCGGTCTCCCAGCCCGTGGAGACGTTTTTCAGCACGATAGAGGCCTCGCTGCCGCTGTGGGTGGACTTCCCCAGCTCCAGCCACTTGTATCCGTTGTGGCTCTCCGGCAGAATCTTCGCCCCCTCGGCGGGCAGCAGAATGCCGTCCTCCTCCTTCACCGGCGTGGTGGTCGTCGGTTCGGGCGCCGTCGACGGATCGGACGCGTTTCCTTTGCCGGAATCGCCGGCCTTGGTTGTGGTCGTGGTGGCCGGGGTCAGACCGTCGTCGCCCCAGACCAAATCGTTGCCGTTATCCTCGGCGGGCGGCAGCGTCCCCTTGGTGGTGTCCGAGCTTGACGCTCCGGGATCGGACGTGTCGGCGGGTTTCTTTTTGCAGGCAGTCAGCCCGCCCAGCAGCAACACCAGGCACAGGCATAAAATACACCATCGTTTCATGTTTTCATCCTCCGTGACAAGAGCGCTCCCGCGCCCTGTAATCTTTTGTCCAGTATAGCAGAGAAAAATCCTCCTGTCAACGTTTTTCGCCATTTGAGCAGTCCCCCTGCCGTAAATTTTGTAAAATAACGTTTACAATTTGTCCATGATTTCTATACGGTTTGTCCATAATCGTCCGCTATACTGTGAAACAGACGGAGCAAGAAGGCCACAGGCCACAGACTCCCTCCCCCTTCTTTTTCATTTTTCTCCTCTTTTTCAGCAAAAATCCCCGGTCGGATGACCGGGGATTTTTGTTGTCCCTTTCCGTCTTATGCGTTCACCCGGTGAATGGGCTGCCCGGCGAGGAATGCCCGGATGTTGTCCTCCACAACCCCCATGAGACGGCGGCGGGTCTCCACCCCCGCCCAGGCAATATGCGGAGTGATGCAGCAGCGGGACGCTCCGTACAGCGGGCAATCGGGCGCCATCGGCTCCGTGCACAGCACGTCCACCCCCGCGCCGCCCAGATGTCCGCTGTCCAGCACCGCCCGCAGCGCCCGCTCATCCACCAGCGGTCCCCGGGCGGTGTTGAGGAAGAGCGCCCCCGGCTTCATCCTAGCAAAGGCGGCGGCATCCATCATCCCCCGGCTGTCCTCGTTGAGCGGACAATGGAGGGATACCACGTCCGCCCGCTCCAGCAGCACCGGCAGCGGCACCGGCTCCACCGTGGGGTCGGCGATGGGATGCCGCCCATACACCAGCACCGACATCCCGAACGCCCGGGCGATCTCCGCCACCCGGCGCCCGATAGCGCCGTAGCCCACGATGCCCATGGTCTTCCCCGCCAGCTCGGCGGTGGGCAGCGGAAAATAGGCAAAGGTACGGCTGCGGATCCAATCCCCCGCCGCCACCGTGCGGTTATATTCCCCTACCCGGTTGAGCAGCGCCAGCAGCAGCGCAAAGGTATGCTGCGCCACCGCCTCGGTGGAATAGCCCGGCACATTGCACACTACGATCCCCCGGGCGGAAGCCGCCTCCAGATCAATGTTGTTGTATCCGGTGGCGAATACGCCGATGAACCGCAGCCCGGGGGCTGCCGCGATGGCGGCGGCGGTGATGGCGGTCTTGTTGCACAGCAGGATCTCCGCCGGGGCGATCCGCTCTGCCAGCTCCTCCGGCGCAGTCACCTCATACGCGGTCACCTCGCCGAAGGGCTGCAAAAAATCCAGTGTCACGCCATCTCCCACCACCGTGGCGGCGTCCGTCACAACAATGCGCATAAAGAATACAAACTCCTTTCCCGCTTATCCGGAGAATAACCTATACAAGCCTACTGTTTTCTGAACGATACCATCTCTTATTGTGCCGATCCAGACAGGGCTAAACGCAGTCTCTTTTTCTATCCGTGACCGTGTGTGTTGTCCCATCAGAAAAGGGGAACGGGCAGCCTGGGCCCACCACCCAATGCAGAAAAAAGTACGTTTGAAAACACAAATATGCGTTTTTATCCCGGCTCCATGCTCCCCAGACTCAGATGGAGGCAATTTTGAATTTGGTATTCCTCCCCAAGCTCCGCTACCAACTCGTCATAGGCACGCTGTGCTCTCATACGAAAATTCTCGATCTGCTCGGAAGTCCAAACAAATCCTGCTGCGGGATCGTCCCATTCAATATGGAATTATACTCTATGCTCAAGCCTTCCAATTTCCCCCTTAACGCTTGAGAGATCGGAAAGCTCTGCGTGGATAACAGCCCCTCATCTTCCGTACCCCACAAGCAGGAATCCGCACCATAATCAAACATAAATTTAGCAGTATACATACCGTTCCTCCCAAATGAACGCTCACCCTGCCTGTGCTTGGGCTCATCCCAGGCGTGTCCCCTATATTCGGTTAGACGATACCGCTTATTGCCACCACATCGTAGCTTAATATACCATATTTTCCTCGGCGGTTCAACATTTTTACAACCTGTTCATTTTTTGCGGCGCAACCGTGGTACAATATACCTAATAAATCCGCGAGAAACCGCATACATATATAGGAAAAAGGATAAAAACGGAGGAGAACTGTATGAAGCTGCATTTTTTGGGCGCCGCCCACGAGGTCACCGGCTCCTGCACCCTGCTGGAAACGGCGCAGCACCACATTCTGGTGGACTGCGGCATGGAGCAGGGGGCAGACATCTATGAGAACGCCCAGCTGCCGGTGACGCCGGGGGAGCTGGATCTGGTGCTGCTGACCCACGCCCACATTGACCACGCCGGCAAGCTGCCGCTGCTGGTGAAAAACGGCTACAAAGGCCCCATTTACACCACCGGCGCCACGGCGGAGCTGTGCCGCATTATGCTGATGGACAGCGCCCACATACAGGAATTCGAGGCGGAATGGCGCAACCGCAAGGCTAAGCGCAACGGCGGCGAGGAATATACCCCCCTGTATACCGCCGAGGATGTGCAGGCGACGCTGGCGCTGTTTCAGCCCTGCGATTACGGCAAGGCGTATACGCCGCTGCCGGGGGTGACGGTGCAGTTCACCGACGCGGGGCATCTGCTGGGCTCCGCCAGCATTCATATCGCCGTCACCGAGGGTGAGCAGACAGAAACGCTGCTGTTCTCCGGCGATTTGGGCAATGTTCACCGCCCCCTCATCCGGGATCCCCAGACGCCCCCCGCCGCCGACCGGGTAGTCATCGAAAGCACCTACGGCGACCGGCTCCACGGGGAGCGCCCCGACTATGCCGCCACCCTCACCCGGGTGCTGCAAAGCACCTTCGATCGGGGCGGCAATGTGGTGATCCCCTGCTTTGCGGTGGGGCGTACTCAGGAGCTGCTGTATCTGCTGCGGCAGATCAAGCGGGACGGCGCCGTGAAGGGCCATCCGGATTTCCCCGTCTATGTGGACAGTCCTCTGGCGGTGGAGGCCACGAATATTTACGACGGAGATATGGAAGCCTATTATGACGAAGAAACCCTGACGCTGCGGCAGCGGGGCGAATCCCCCATCCGGTTCCCGGGGCTGGAGCTGTCGGTGACCAGCGACGATTCCCGCCGTATCAATTTTGACCGCACCCCCAAGGTGATTCTGTCCGCCTCCGGGATGTGCGAGGCGGGGCGTATCCGCCACCATCTCAAGCATAACCTCTGGCGGCCGGAGAGCACCGTCCTGTTTGTGGGCTATCAGGCGGAGGGGACTCTGGGACGGCAGCTGGTGGAGGGCGCCGCCCGGATCAAGCTGTTCGGCGAGGAAATCCAGGTGCGGGCGCATATTGAGACGTTGCAGGGCATCAGCGGCCACGCCGACAAGAATATGCTGCTGGGCTGGCTGAAAAATCTGGAAAACCCGCCCCGGCAGGTGTTCGTCAACCACGGCAACGACACGGTGTGCGACAGCTTTGCCGCCGCCGTCACCGAGACGCTGGGCATCCCGGCGGCCGCGCCCTATCCGGGCAGCGTCTATGACCTGTCCACCGGCGCGGAGATCGTGCAGGGCAACCGGCAGCCCCTGTCCGCTCGGCGGGCGGCCCCCGGCCGGACGGCGGCTGCGGGGGTATTCCAGCGGCTGCAGGCGGCCGGGCGGCGGCTGCTGGGCATCATCGAGAAGAATCGAGACGGGGCCAACAAGGATCTGGCGCGGTTCGCCGACCAGATCACCGCCCTGTGCGACAAATGGGATCGGTAAAGGAGAAATACCCGATGAACGTATCCGTACAATCCATCAATACGGCGCTGGCCGCAGGCGCATCGGCCACGATCGCCCGAGCGGACGCGGCGTATGACGAGCGGCTGGACGCGCTGGCCGCCCGCATCCGGGCGGAGAGCGACCGCTGTCCGCTCCTGCTGCTGGCCGGCCCCTCCGGCTCGGGAAAAACCACCACCGCTCTGATGCTGGAGCACCGGCTGGACAGCGCCGGGTTCGAGACCCACACCCTGTCCATGGACGACTTTTTCTATCCGCTGTCCCCGGAGGAGCAGCGACTGGCGGCGGAGGAAAAGCTGGATCTGGAATCCCCCGGACGGGTGGACGCCGCCTTTCTCAACGAGACGCTGCAAAGTCTGCTGGACGGCAAGCCCACCCCGCTGCCCCATTTCAGCTTCCGCAACAACACCCGCACCCCCTCCGGGGTCACCCTGACCCGCAAGCCGGGGGAGCTGATCATCCTGGAGGGCATCCACGCCCTCAACCCGGAGGTCATCACCCTGCCGGAGGACTGCACCGCCCGGCTGTATGTGAGCGTGCGCACCCGGCTGGAGGGAGAAAACGGCACGGTACTGCACCCTAGCCGGGTGCGGCTGCTGCGCCGAATGCTGCGGGATAAACTGTACCGCAGCCGGGATGTGGCGGAGACGCTGAAGATGTTCCGCAGCGTGCAGCGGGGCGAGGAGCGGTATATCATGCCCTATAAGCACCGCGCCACCTACGAGGTGGACACCTTCTGCCCCTATGAGGTCAGCGTGTATAAAACGCTGCTGAATGCGGAGCTGCAAGCCCTCGCGGACGCGCCGGAGATCGCGGAGATCACGGCGGTATGGGACACCCTGACGGAGGTCCCGCCGGCGTTGGTGCCGCCCCGCGCCCTCATCCGGGAATTCATCGGCGACAGCGTTTTTTATCGGTGAGACGATACCGCCCCACCGATAAAAAACGCCCCGGTGGAGGACTCTCCCGCCGGTAGAATGGCCGTCCGCTCCTGCGCTGCAAGGGCGGACGGCCATGGTATATTCTGCCACCCGCCGCCCCGGTCGAGCGCCCCGGTCGGTTTCTACCGGGTGAAACGGGATGGTAGAGGGATGGGGGACGGCGGTAGGTTGCTTTCTCCCGGATATCCTGCTATGCTGGTTCTATCGGGGACGGCCGTGAGCCGTCCCGCCGTTTTTCGATCCGCTGCAGGATGCCGCAGTCGTTTATCCGCCGATCACTGATGTGTTATATAAGGAGCGATACCGATGATTCGTTTGTTTACCGATTCTTCCGCCAATCTGCCCGCCGACATGGCGCGGCGGCAGGCCGTCACCGTCATTCCCTTCACCTATACGCTGGACGGGCAGGAGGGGGATCCGCTGGACCGGACCTTTGACGGACAGGCCTTCTACGGAGCCATGCGCGCCGGCGCGGAGGTCAAGACCTCCATGGTGAATACGACCACCTTTACGGAATATTTTGAGGGAGCGCTGCGGGACGGGGACGATGTGCTGTATATCGGCATCTCCGGCGGCATCAGCGGCACCATGCACGCCGCCCGGCTGGCGGCGGAGGAGCTGCGGGAGCAATATCCCCAGCGGCGGATTGAAATCGTCGATTCTCTGGGGGCTTCGCTGGGCGAGGGAATGCTGGTGCTGGAGGCCGCCGCCCGCATTCACCACGGCGACGATCTGACGGACATCGCCCGGCGCGCCCGGCGGCACATCCGGCTGGTATGCCAGTGCTTCACCGTGGACGATCTGCGGTATCTGAAAAAGAGCGGCCGCGTCTCCGGCGCGGCGGCATTTGTGGGCGGTGTGCTGGGCATCCGCCCGGTGCTGGTGGGCGATCCCGAGGGACACATCGTCATGTCCGCCAAGGTGCGGGGCGCCCATCCGGTGCTGGACGCGCTGGCGGAGCGGTATGACCGGCTGGTGCTGAAACGCTCCGCCCCCATCGGCATCGCCCATGCGGACAACGAGGGCGGCGTGCGGTATCTGCTGAAGAAGCTGCGGGAAAAGGGGTTCACCGGCGAGGATATCACCGTCTGCTATGAGCCGGTCACCGGCTCCCATGTGGGTCCCGGCGCGGTGGCGCTGTTCTTTTTCGGCAAGGATCGACGGCTTTTGCTGCCAGTGTGAAAGACCGGCCGGAAACGCCCTCCGCCGCCCTTGACAGCGATTGCAACCCATGGTAAAATGACTATATTCCATAGACAAAGCAAGCGGGATATGATCATTTCCCCCGACCGGGCGCGGGAGGGAATTTTCGCTTTGACCGTCGGGACGCAGACCTGCGGCCTCACAGCGGAACAAACCGGGCAATGGGGGCTGGTTGCTTTGTTCATTCTGAAGGAGGGTTTTGCATATGGCACTCACGAAAAAGCAAAAAGAACTGGACGAAATGAAATGGTTCAAGAGCGAGGAAGTGGGGCACGATGCCTGCGGCACATTCGATTTCTGCGCCGCCTGCGACAAGTCGCTGGAGAACCCCTGTGATCACGCGTACCACAAGACCTACGGACTGCCCAAGGCAAAGAAGGCGGCGCAGCCGGCCGAAAAGAAGCCCGCCACCAAAAAGAGCGCACCGAAAAAACCGGCCTCCAAGAAATCCGCTCCCGCCAAATCTGCCCCCGCCAAAGCGGATGGCAAATTCACGGAAAAGGCCTAAAACGTATCGCATAACATAGCATTCCCCCGCAGCCGTGCAGGCATGGATACCTGCGCCGCCGCGGGGGATTTTTTTGTTTTGCGGCAGCGTGTTTGCGAAAAAGCGGCGACCGCGCCCGACGGTAACAGGGCGAGCGGACAAGCGGGCGGTTGACAGCAGATCAGCCGACAGTACCCATTGGGCAGCAAGCGGCCGCATTACGGCTGCGACTCGCCCCGGTTGGCGGCATAAAACTCGTTGACCAGCCGGGTCAGCGCCTGAATCTGGCTCTCCGTCAGCCCGTCCACCCGAATGGTCTTGTCCGTATCCAGCCCCAGCAGATAGTCGGTGGATACGTGGAATTCCCGGGCGTATTTGATGAGCATATCCAGACTGACCGGGCGGGCGTCCGTCTCATAGGCGGAGATGATGGATTTTTTCACCCATAACCGTCCCGCCAGCTGTGCCTGTGTCAGGTTTTTCGATAGGCGCAGCTCCTTGGCGATCTCCGAAAAGTCCCGCATTCCGTGTCATCCTCTCCACAAATATGAGACTATCATAACAGTAAAATACGCGTTTTTGTGGAATTGAGTATTGACATTTGTGGAATTTAATGGTAGGATACGGATGACAGGTAATTTGTCAATAACTTTTGAGGAGGAATACAAATGGATGTGAATGAATGGATCGGGTATCTTGTATTTTCGTTGGTTCTGGCTGCGGGGCTGGGACTGATTCCGGCAACCATAGCGCAGAAAAAAGGATATAGCTTCGGGCTTTGGTGGTTCTATGGCTGGATGCTGTTCATCGTAGCAATTATCCACGTCAATTTGATTGAGGATAAAACCCAGCCGAAGATGCCGCCCTACGTCTACGGCGCTCCGTCCGCTGCCCCCTCCGCCGCCGATGAACTGAAAAAGTACAAAGACCTCTACGACCAGGGCGCAATCACCGAAATGGAATTTCAGCAGATGAAAGCGCAGCTGCTGAAACAGATTTGAGAGGGGTGAATACAATGGAATCGACGACAAATAGAAAAGGAGCACTCTCGATCATTGCCGGAATTGGTTTGATTCTATTAGCGATAGTTCTCTTTATTCAAAACGGTACGGACGACGTATACCTTTTAGCCTTAGCCGCCCTTACGGCTGCCTATGGAATTTTTCTGATCGTGCAGCGAAAAGGTCTGGCATTTTCCGTCGCCAGCTTTGCATACAGCGGAGTAATTCTGGGACATTATGCTTACCGCATCGCAGACAGCATATACCACCATGATTATTTGTGGTCAACTCTCCAATCAAAAGGCCAATATATTGTTGCTTACATGGATTTGAATTCAATAATTTCTTCTATAGAGAATTTGGAGAAAATCACTGCCGAGTATAAGTTCCTTTTGGTGATCGGAGTTATATCCTTTGTCACTCTATTGCTTTTACAGGCCCTGCGTTATGCGGGAAATACCCGTTTGGCGGATACTATATCTACATTCGTTTGGTTCATTCCCAGTGTTCTCTATGGTATATATCTGGTTTGGCTGTTTGTACGATACCCTGATATCAACGATGCGGTCATTATTGTTTTTCAGATCGTCATCTTTTTCCTGCTCGGTTTATGGCTGAAGGGCACCCGGAACCGCGCTACGACCAACCCTACAAATCCTGCAGACGAATGAGGGGCGAGTAAATGGAATCGAAAAAGCGACGTGTATACGCTATTATTGCAGGCGTGTGTTTTATTGTTGCCGGTGTGCTGGAGGGAATACAGACTGCTATAGATGTAAAACATACTATCAAATACATCCATTCTGACAAATACCTTCATTCTGGCTCTGACTTTTTCTACCAAACTTCCGGCTTTCTCGGCTTTTTTGTAGCAATCATTTCAATAGTCTTTGGCATCGTATGGTTATTAAAGAAAAAGAGGCTGGCTTTTTGGATTGTCGGATGGGTATATTGTGCCGTTTGCGCTGTGGATGCTATTGTTGCCATGAGACTACCTCTGTTATCAATTAGATATTCAACTGGATATTCAACCGAGTTATATATGCGTGAGCTTGCTGGGGTGATAAGCCCCATAGGTAAAATTATCGTTTCTCTGTTATTTCTATCAATTCTCGTGTTACCCAGAATAGGTATAGGTCAAAAACCTATTGTCAGTCTTAAAACACGATTCAGACATATTTATTACATAACTCCGGCTTTGTTAAGTTTTCTAACCGTAGGCGCTTATATCCTATTTCGCGGTAATCTGCGTTCTTTTAGATATTGGCTTTATTATCCTACTTCTGCTATTATTGGATATCTTTTTGTTACAGCCGCCTTGCTTATGGGGTGCCTTTGGCTCAAAGACTGCGATACGCGCATATTTAATACGCCCATATTCCAAAAGAAAGCCCCCATCCCCGCTCCTGCAGCACCGTTGATCGGGCGGGCGGAGCGCCTGCAGCAATATAAAGACCTGCTGGATGCCGGTGTGCTGACGCAGGCGGAATTTGACGCCAAAAAAGCGGAAATTCTTCATTTATAAATGAAAGGAGGACGCACCGATGACCCATTCACCTGAACCGGAAATGCTGGGCACGGCCGCCGCAGCGGAACGCTGGGGTGTCTCCAAGTCCACCGTGCAGCGCTGGTGCCGGGAGGGGAAAATTCCCGGGGCTGTGCAGGATGCGCCCGGACGCCCCTGGCACATTCCCGGCGACGCCTGCCGCCCCAACTAAGCCGCCCCCAACTGAACCGGCCGCGCACATTCTGCCCGGCATCCCAACCGCAAAATTTCAAAGCCCCGGCCGCTGGCACAGCTCTCCGCTGTGAACCCAGCCGCCGGGGCTTTTTCATCTGTTCCGGATAAAACCGGCAGGATATGATCGCTGCCGAAGCGACAGATTCTCCTCTGGCTTGTCCACACGGGATCGCCGCCTGTCCCCGTCGGGCGACGGCGCCCATACAGCCGCATTGCCGGACCTTTCGATGCCCGAAACGGAAACCGTCTTTCCGCAGCCAACCGAAAACCCCTCGGCAAAGCCGCGCGCCTTTCGCTGCGGAGCGCCGGGCCCAAGCCACGCGAACGGACTCTGCGCGGAGGGCCCACCGGCGGGACTCACCGCCGGGGAACGCGCCGGTCAGCGGGGAAACGCCCGTGCCAGCTCCTCCGTCAGAGCCGCCCACTCCTCCGGCGGGACGGTGGCATTGACCACCTCCAGCAACCGATTGGCGGACAGGTGGGCGGGCAGCCCCAGGCGCTGCTGGAGCCATTGCCGCCGGGCGGCGCTGTCGGGTGCGCCCGCCAGACCCCATTCCGGCAGATCGCATTTTTGCAGTCCCAGCGAGACGGGCGGCGGCGCGTCCTCTCCCTCAAACACCGCCCCCGCCTGCTCCAGCGCCCGCAGCACCGTGGCGTTGTCGATCCCCTCGACCCCCAGCAGCCCCTCTTTGGACGGGGTGCGCTTGCGCCGTTCCTTGCCGGGGATGGGAGGCACATACGCCATGCGCAGCTGCTCCGGCGGAATCAACCCCGCCAGATGCCCCCGGATGAGCGCCCCGGCGCTGTCGCTGTCGGTGAGCACGATCAGTCCCCGCGCCGCCGCCATCCGCCGCAGCAAGGCGACCGTCTCCCCGTCCCGAAAAATGCGAAAGCCGTCGGTGGGGATCACAGTGGCCTCCACCGCCGACCGCACCCGGATGGCGTCGTATTTGCCCTCCACCACAATGACCTGCCGCACCCGGCGGCGGGGAGCGCTCACAGGCGGCGGGCGGTTCCCGCCCCGACACATTGCATCAGCCGGGCGGCGGTCTGCTCCAGCAGCATCCGGTCCTGCCCGTATCCGGTTTTCATCGCCGTGTCCGCCTGCGCCAGAATATCCAGCGCCTGCCGCAGCGCGGATAATTCCAGCCGCCGACAGTCTCGGGCGGCGTTTTGCAGCCGGAATTCCTTTCCCTTATAGCTGGGGAAATCCGCCGCCAGTTCCCCGACCGACACGCCGCCCAAGGCAGCCGCCTTCGCCCGGTACAGGTCGGCATAGGCGGTGGACAGGGTGCCGAGGATCGCCAGCGGCTCCTCACGCTGCACCGCCAGCTGGTGCAGCAGCTCATACACCTCGCCGCTCTTCCCCGCCAGAATGGAGCGGGACAGCTGAAACACCCGCACCTCCAAATTCTTCGTGCCTGCCCGGCGGATCAGCTCCGGGGTGATGACCCCCTCCGCCGCCAGCGCCGCCAGCTTGTCCAGCTCGCCGCTGAGCAGATACAGATCGTTCCCGGCCTGCTCGGCCAGCAGCGCTGCTCCGGCCGCGTCCAGCTGACAGCCCCGGCTTTTTGCGCCGGACATGAGGATCTTTTGCAGCTGCGCCGGGTTCCGCCGGGCAAAGGGCACCGCCAGCCCGGCACCGTCCACCTGCCGCAGCACCGCCTGCCAGCTCTTTTTACGCTTATCCGGCTGGCGGGCCACCTGCCGGAATACCAGCACGGTGGTGTCCGGCAGCTCCTCCAGCAGAGCGACGATCTTCTCGCTGTGGGCCCCCAGATCCATATCCCGCACGGTGACGCAGACCCGCTCCGCCATCATGGGCAGCGCCGTCACCGCCTGCGCCAGCTGCTCCGGAGTGGTCTCCTCGCCGTCCAGCTGCTGGCGGTTGAATACGTCCCCCGCATCCGGCACGGTCTTATCCGCAATCTGCCGCGCATAGGCATCCACCAGAAACGGCTCCTCGCCGTACAGCAGATACACACCGGAGGGACCGGTTTTCAGTTGTTCTTTCAAGAGGGCTTCGGCATCCTTCATGGGCTTCTTCTCCAATCTCCCCGCCCCCGGGTATACAGCCGGAGCGGGGCGTCGGACGCCGTCGCTGCGGGCTGCCGGGGCAGGGCGGCCGTCTGCCGCTGTGCTGCGGTGCAGACCCACACGCTCTGCGGCGCGGCCGTCCAGCAGTCATTATACACGATTTCGCCGGAGAATACTACCCCGTCGGCGGATTTTTCCGGGATTTTCTGTGCGTCAAAATCGGCGGCGGTGGGCGATACCAGCAGTGAGGTGTCCTCCATCTGCACCCGCCACCAGCCGCCCTCCAGCCGGGTCAATCGCAGTCCCGGCCACAGCTCCGCCGGCTGCCCCGCCGCCAGAGTGTGCCGGTCGATCTCCAGCCCCAGCGCCCAATCCGCCGTGTCGCCGCACAGCAGCGTGGCAGCCCCGGCCGTCTGCCGCAAAGAAAGCACAGAGGCGGCATCGGCGGTGGAGCCGCCGTTCACCGCCAGGATCGTGCCGCCGTCGGAATTCTGCCGCCCGTACAGCGCCTGCGCCGCCGGGCAGGCGCTGCCATCCTGCACCAGCAGCAGACAGCGGGAGCCTTTCTGAATCTGCACGGCCGCCGCTTCTCCCGCCGGAACGACCGTCACCGTATAGCCCCGGCCGGCCGCCAGCGTCTCGCTGAGAAAGAGCAGCAGAAAAGCGGCCAGCGCAACACCGGCGGCGCGCCCCACCCATTGGGGCCGGACATACAGCAGCACCGCCAACACTCCGCAGCTGACCGTCAGCCACCAGAACCGCAGCGAGCCGGAGGGAACGGTCACCGTGGACGTCCATGCATCCAACAGGCGGCACAGACCCAGAAGCACCCGGGTCAGCCACCCGGCCAGATAGCCGCAGCCCCGGCCGAGCCAGCCCAAAGGCGGGATCGCCAGACACACCGTTGTCAGACATCCCAGCAGCAGCAAACCTCCCGCCGCCGGGACAGCTACGAGATTGGCCAGCGGGGAGACCCACGACAGCTCCCCGAAATAGCCGGCCAGAAAAGGCGACAGCAGGAGCGAGGCCCCCAGCGTGGTACACAGCCCGGCCTGGAGGGGACGCAAACAGGGATGAGCCCGCACCGGCGACGCGGTGCACTCCGTCAGCCGGGGCGTGAACGCCAGAATTCCGGCCACCGCCGAAAAGGACAGCTGAAGCCCCACATCGTACAGAGCGTATGGGTTGCTCAGCAGGATGCCGCACAGCGCCAACCCCATGGAATTGAGCCCGTCCGCCGGGCGGCGCACCCACCGCCCCGCCAGCAGCACCAGCGCCATGCCTCCCGCCCGGCACACCGAGGCCGAGAACCCCACCAATCCGCTGTATAGCAGCATAGCGGCGGCGGTCAGCAGCACCGTGAGCCTTGACGGCAGGCGCAGCCGCCGCAGCAGCCCATAGACAGCGCCGATGATCACCGACAGATGCAGCCCGGACACCACCAGAATATGCGGCAGACCGCAGCTGCGAAAGGCCGCGACGGTTTCCTCCGACAGGTATTGTCGGTCGCCCAGACACATGGCGGCGAGAACGGCCCCCTCCTGCCCGGGCAGGAGGGTACGCAGCCGGCGGGACAGGCTCTGCCGCACGGCGGCCAGAGCCCAGCCCGGTCCGGAATCGGCGGAGCAGTCGACAGTCAGCGCATCCTCGCCATAGGCAGTGGGCATGGCGGTCAGGAGGATGCGGTCAGCGCGATCGGTGTCGCCCCGCTCCGACAGCGCGCCGTAGCGGACGGTGGCCGTCACGGTATCGTACAGTTCCGGCGCCGCCGCGTCCGGACAATAGAGCCGCACACGGCTCCCCGGCCGCAACCGCTGAGAACGGGTGACACGCAGCACATACCAGCGGCCGGATCGCTTCTCACGGATCACACCGGTGACGGTGTCGGTCTCCCCCACCAGCAGCGCGGCCGTCTCCCGGTACACATACCGGTAGCCCGCTCCCAGCCCCAGGAAGAGCACGGCCGTCAGCGCCAGCGCCGCAAGGGGCTTCGCCCAACGGACGCACACGGCGACAATTCCTACGGCGGCGATCCCCAGACCGATGCCCACCGGCAGAGGGAACCGCAGCGCCAGCCACGCCGACCCTGCGGCGATCATGCCGCACCAGAACAGATACCGCCGGGGCGGCCGTAGCCGATCCAGCCAGCCCATGGTATTCCCCCTTTCGCGATTGCTATTTTTTCCCTTTTACGTCACCAAAAGGAAAACCGTCGGCAGAACCTCACGGTCCGCCGGCGGTCACAGAGCACATATGTTATAATTCCGGGTCGGGGATGACGACGGCGGGGGGTTCCTCCAGCAGTGAGGGATCCTGCAAATACTGCTTTATGCGGCGGAAAGCCATCGCAAAATAGCTGCCGGAGCAGATGCGCTCATCCATGACCACGCCCAGCGGCATACACTTCTCAAACACGATCTCCCCGCCCTTTTTCTTCGGCACCTCCCGAGAATTACCGGCGGCCATCACAATGCTGGTGGTGCCGAAATCGTAGCAGTGGTGATAAATGTGATTGGTGCGGATGCTGGCCAGATTGGTGAACACCAGCGAGGTATGGAACGGGCTGGCGTCGATGATGGATTTGGGCAGCAGATTGTGCTGATCCGCCCACTTGAGAAAATTGACGGCG